>NZ_JAUZVB010000001.1:669602-1004403 GCF_031844365.1 Exiguobacterium sp. BG5(2022) | reverse complement strand
TTCTCGTGCAACTCCCTCTGCCGAAACACATCGACGAATCACGAGTCATCATGCGCATCTCCCCAGAAAAGGACGTCGATGGCTTTCATCCTGAGAATGTTGGGAAGATGATGCTCGGACTTGATACGCTACTCCCGTGCACGCCGCACGGCATCTTGCATCTCGCAAAAACACAGACCGAGATCGCCGGAAAGCACGTTGTCGTCGTCGGTCGTAGTCAGATTGTCGGTAAACCGGTAGGCATTTTGTTCTTGAATGAATCAGCAACGGTCACATATTGTCATTCAAAAACAGCTGACCTCGGTGAGATGACACGCCAAGCGGACATTTTGATTGTCGCTGTCGGACGCGCTGGTTTAGTCACAGCAGACATGGTCAAACCAGGCGCGCTTGTCATCGATGTCGGAGTCAATCGGGTCGAAGGTCGTCTAGTCGGTGACGTGGACTATGAAGCTGTTAAGGAGAAGGCGAGTGCCATCACCCCTGTTCCGGGTGGTGTCGGTCCGATGACCATCACGATGCTCATGCATAATACGGTCGAGGTTGCATCACGTGGCTAATCCACTTCCGGTTTCTGAAGTTGTTCGATATGTGAAGCGACAACTTGATGATGATGTATTGCTTCGACAAGTCGCGGTCATCGGTGAAATCTCAAATTTCAAACGTTATTCATCCGGTCATTGTTATTTCACGTTGAAAGATGACGCGTCTCGGATGAAAGCTGTCATGTTTTCTCGCGATGCCAAACAACTTCAATTCGAACCGAAAGATGGAATGAAAGTCATCGCCGTCTCAAAGGTGACGATGTATGAGGCTACGGGAGATGTCCAACTATATGTCGAATTGATGCGACAAGACGGAATCGGTCTATTGTTTGAGCGATATGAGGCGAGAAAGCGTGAATTAGAGGAGATGGGATGGTTCGACGAGGAGCGGAAGCACCCGCTCCCGACGTTTCCAGAGCGCGTTGGAATCGTGACGTCTCCAAAAGGTGCAGCGCTACACGATATCGCAACCACACTTCGACGTCGTGCGCCACATGTGGCGATTACGTTCGCCCCTGTTGCTGTACAGGGCGAAATGGCGGCTCCACAAGTTGCTTCTGCCATTCGCTGGATGAACGAACGCACCGATTGTGATGTACTCATTGTCGGTCGCGGTGGTGGTTCTATCGAGGAGCTTTGGGCATTTAATGAAGATGTTGTGGTGGAGGCAATCTATGCGTCCACGATTCCCATCATTTCTGCTGTCGGTCACGAGACAGACTTTACGCTTTCGGATTTCGTTGCCGATGTTCGGGCTGCGACTCCGACAGCGGCGGCTGAACTCGCTACCGCGATGATTGATGCGCAGCGAAAAGATGTAGAACGTTTGGATAACCATCTGCACAAAGCCGTCAGAGACCAATTGGATGATTCGCGAACCCGTGTGGAACGGATGATCAATAGCTATGGATTAAAATCACCGAGGTACACGATATCTCAGAAACGGGAACGATTCGCCCAGTCGGAAATCCGTCTCGAGCAAGGGATGAGGCGACATCTCACCCAAGCCACTCATCAGCTCCGTCAGTTGTCACAGCAGCTAGATGTAAAACGATTTTCAAAAACGTTGTCCAAGCAAGGGGAAGAAGTCAATCATATGGTCGAGCGACTCCGTCGAACGAAGCCATTAGAACAAGCAACGCTTCAATTTGCACAACAGGTTGGACGATTGCATGCAGTCAGTCCACTCGCCGTCTTGTCACGTGGATATACGTTCATCGAACAAGATGGGATCTATGTGCAGAACGTGAAACAATTACGCGATGGTGATGTCTCGATTCGTTTTCGGGATGGTCATGCAATCGCTGAGGTGAAGGAGAGGATTGTCGGTGACGAAGAAAGAACAGACATTTGAGGCGGCGCTCGAGCGCCTCGAACAGATCGTCGCGCAACTCGAGAGCGGTGATGTCCCATTAGAGGAAGCGATGACCCTATATGAGGAAGGTGTCCGCTTGTCTGCATTGTGCCAGACAAAACTCTCTGCCGCCGAGAAAAAAATGGATGAAATTTTAGAACTTGATGGGACGCTTCGTGAAAAAGGAGGATCCGCATGAACCGTACCGATGACTTGAACAAGTGGAAACGGACCGTCGAACTGGCGATGCAGGAACTCATTGAGTCGAGTGAGATGCCGAAACGATTACGAGACGCAATGACGTATTCTTTAGAGGCTGGCGGGAAACGCATTCGTCCTGCTCTCGTCTATGCCGTCCTTGAAACGTATAGCATGTCACTCGAGCGAGGACGAGAGGTGGCGGCGAGTTTAGAGATGGTTCATACATACTCACTCATCCATGATGATTTGCCGGCCATGGATGATGACGATCTTCGTCGTGGACGACCGACCAATCATCGTCAGTTTGATGAAGCGACCGCTATTTTGGCTGGGGACGCCTTATTGACGGACGCATTCCGTATTCTCACACAGATGCCACTCCCTGCGCTAGATGTCGTCGAGATTATTCGTATTTTCGGATTGGCGGCCGGTAGCTCAGGTATGGTCGGTGGCCAGTTGGATGATATGCTGGCTGAAAAGCGGAACGACGTCACACTTGAAGAGCTCAAATCCATTCATGAACGGAAGACAGGTGCGCTACTCGTCTATGCACTTGAAGCCGGTGCGATTTTGGCGGGCGCATCGGTGGAAGATCGGATGCACCTCAAACAGTTCGGACGTCATCTTGGCATCGCTTTTCAGATTCAAGACGATATCCTCGATGTCGTCGGAGATGAACAAACAATCGGAAAACGCGTCGGCTCAGATGAATTGAATGACAAGACGACTTATCCGAAGCTTCTCGGCTTAGAGGGAGCGAAGCAAGCTCTTGAGCAAGAAGTGGGAGCGGCACACGCTGCAATTGAATCACTTTCAGTTCCAGCGCCGTTGCTTCTTGAGATGCTATCATTTGTAGTGAAACGAAATCATTGACCTCGGTGACACGATGAGCACATCGTGTCACCTTTGTTTTGGGGAATGTGTGGCATATGCCGTCACATTCTTGTAAAATGTAAGGTACGAATCAGTAAAATGTGAGGAGAAAGGATGGTCATTATGGACTTGACATCCATTCAAGACCCGTCGTTCCTGAAACGGATGTCTGTATCAGAGCTCGAATCGCTCGGTTCAGACATTAGACGATTCTTGATTGAAAAATTGGCAGTGACGGGAGGGCATTTGGCGCCAAACTTGGGAGTTGTAGAGTTGACGCTTGCCTTGCACCGTGTATTTGACAGTCCGAAAGACCAACTCGTATGGGACGTCGGTCATCAAGCATACGTTCATAAAATTTTGACAGGACGTACGAACCAGTTTGATACTCTCCGACAATACAATGGGTTATGTGGTTTCCCGAAACGTTGTGAGAGCGAGCATGATGTGTGGGAAACAGGGCACAGTTCGACTTCCCTCTCTGCAGCCATGGGGATTGCGATTGCGAATGAATTGAAAGGGCGCGCCAACGATCGTGCCATCGCCATCATCGGGGACGGTGCTTTGACTGGGGGGATGGCACTTGAAGCCCTCAATCACATCGGTGCCGAGAAACAGAACGTGATTGTCATTCTAAATGATAACGAGATGTCGATTGCGCCGAACGTAGGAGCGATGCATAATATGCTTGGTCGTATCCGGGCATCGCGCAAGTTGAAGCATGCTCGAGAAGAAATGGAGTCACTCATCAAACACATCCCGCTCGTCGGGAGTTCACTTGAACGGAGCGGGGAACGGGTGAAGGACCTCTTAAAATCTGCTCTCATTCCGGGAACGTTCTTTGAAGAACTTGGCTTCACTTACTTTGGACCTACAGATGGGCATGATTTGAAAGACTTGCTCGAAACGCTTGAGTACGCGAAGAAAATCGACGGTCCGGTTCTCGTCCACGTCATTACGAAAAAAGGGAAGGGATATCGTCCGGCTGAATTGGACGGTGTCGGAACATGGCACGGTCTTGGACCTTATAAAATTGAATCCGGTGAAGTCATCAAAGGCAAACCGAAAGGACCGAGCTATTCGAAAGTCGTCGCGGAGACGATCACGAAAGTGGCGGAGTCAGACGAACGGGTGACGTTGATCACACCAGCGATGAGTGTCGGTTCGAAACTCGATTGCTTTACGAAGAAATTCCCGGAGCGTATGTTTGATGTCGGAATTGCCGAGCAACATGCGGTCACCCTCGCTGGGGGACAGGCGACGCAAGGGTTGAAACCGGTCGTCTCGATTTATTCGACCTTCTTCCAACGCGCGTATGATCAACTAGTCCATGACATTTGTCGTCAAAACTTGAACGTCGTGTTCACGATTGACCGATCTGGACTTGTCGGAGCGGATGGAGAGACGCACCAAGGTGTGTTCGATATCGCCTTCATGCGTCACGTGCCAAACATTCGAATTTTGATGGCGAAAGATGAAGAAGAATTACAACAACTCGTCTATTCTGCACTCCGTTACGATGGTGGACCGATTGCGATTCGTTTCCCGCGTGGTGAAGGGATCGGTGTTCCGATGAGTGAGACGCTTCAAGAAATTTCACTCGATGATTGGGAAGTCGAGGCAGAAGGGACAGATGTCGCTATCTTGACGTTCGGTCCCCAAGTGCAAGACGCCCTCGAAGTCCGAGCACTATTAGAAGGTAAGCTCAGTGTGCGCGTCATTAACTGTCGTAGCATCAAGCCGCTCGATGATGCGATGCTGACTTCACTTTATGCAGAGGGGATTCCGCTCGTGACATTAGAAGAGGCTGCTCTCGCCGGTGGCTTTGGAAGTAGCGTGCTTGAACACGCGAATGAAGCCGGAGCGTTTCCACGGATTCAACGTCTCGGTATTCCGGATCGATATATCGAGCATGGCGGTGTCAACCAGCTCCTAGAAGAGATTGGACTGCGACCTGCCCAAATGGCGGAATCGATTGAACGGTTCGTCATGGAGACAAATCGACAGAATGTGTGAGGGATTATGGAAAAAAGAAAGAAAACTAGATTAGATGTATTGCTCGTCGAACGTGGACTTGCTGAAACACGGGAAAAGGCAAAACGGTCGGTCATGGCCGGTCTCGTCTATAGTGGGACAGAACGTCTAGACAAGGCGGGCGATAAAGTGTTTGATGATATCCCTCTCGAAGTGAAGGGTCAAGTTCTTCCTTATGTTGGACGTGGCGGCTTGAAGCTCGAGAAAGCGCTCCACGTCTTCCCGCTCGATGTCTTTGGACGAGTCGGAATCGACATCGGCTCATCGACGGGTGGGTTCACGGACTGTGCGCTTCAAAACGGCGCGACTCAAATGTACGCGGTCGATGTCGGCTATAATCAGCTTGCCTGGAAACTACGGAGCGATGATCGCGTCGTCGTCATGGAGCGGATGAACTTCCGCCACGCGACGGCCGATCAGTTCCCGATTCAACCAGATTTCGCAACGATTGACGTCTCTTTTATCTCGCTTCGTCTGATGGTGCCACCGTTGAAACAAATTTTGAAGCAAGACGGTGTCGTCATGGCGCTCGTCAAACCTCAATTTGAAGCAGGGAAGGCCGATGTCGGGAAAAAAGGAATTGTTCGGGACCGTAACGTCCATGAACGAGTCGCAAGCGATATGGTCCGATACTTCGCATCGGAAGGCTTCTTTGTCGAAGCTTTGGATTACTCTCCAATCACTGGAGGGGATGGGAACATCGAGTTTCTTCTCTTCGCTCGGTACACAGGAGTAGGTGGCGTCTCGCCATCGCTACAAGTCGAAGAGGTCGTAAACGCGGCCCATGCCAAACTTAAGGGATAAAATGATGCTACAGACCTCGTTGTCTGTAGCTTTTTCCTTTACTCGTCTACTAGATGGGGAATGGTGGAAATCCCACCTGGAATGCTAGACCTTTTTTCGACAATACTTTAGAATGATAATGTGTATGTGAAACGAAAAATGAGGTGTCAGCGCTTATGAACAAAGGACAGCGATTGATTAAAATTCGAGACATCGTGACGAATCGAGAAATCGAGACGCAAGATGAGTTGGTGGATGAGCTACGTCGCTCGGGGTATCCAGTCACACAGGCAACCGTGTCTCGGGATATTAAAGAGTTACATCTGGTCAAAGTCCCATTGAACGATGGACGATATAAGTATAGTCTGCCTGCCGATCAACGCTTTAATCCATACGGGAAAATGAAGCGAATCCTTAGTGACAGCTTCGTCTCGGTCGATTCTGCACAAAATTTGGTCGTCATGAAAGTGCTCCCGGGAAATGCTGATGCAATCGGCGTCTTGATTGATCATCTATCATGGGATGAATTGATTGGGACGGTGTGTGGAGATGATACGATTTTAATGATTGCACGCGACGAAGAGAAGGCGAAGCAAATCATCGATCGACTACTCGGAATGTTATGAGGTGAACGTACGTATGTTAGCAGAACTATCAATCAAACAGTTTGCGATTATTGACGAATTAAACATTCCGTTTAATCGAGGTATGACTGTGCTCACGGGTGAGACAGGTGCCGGTAAATCGATCTTGTTGGATGCGATTGGATTGCTTGTTGGAGGACGTGGCTCAAGTGAGTTCGTGCGATATGGTCAAGATAAAGCTGAAATCGAAGGTCTGTTCATGATTGAACCGGATCACCCGGTCATCGAAGCGGCCGAACAATATGGCATCGATGTTGAAGATGGGACAGTCATCTTACGTCGAGACCTACATAGTAGCGGGAAGAGTGTCTGCCGTGTGAACGGGAAAATGATGCCGCTCTCGACGTTACGGGAGTTCGGACGGCTCCTGGTCGATATTCACGGTCAACATGAACATCAACATTTAATGGATGCGGAATTTCACCTTGGCATATTAGACCATTTCGCCGAAAAAGAAATCAGTCCGTTAGTCGAGGAATATCAAACGGCATTTGCGGCCTGGAAACAAGTCGCCGATGAATTGAAGCGTCTTAGTCAAAGTGAGCAGGAGCTTGCTCAACGAATGGATCTTTTGTCGTTTCAAACGAAAGAAATCGAAGCGGCTGAATTAAAAGTTGGGGAAGAACAGGCGTTGACAGAAGAACGGGATGAATTGGCCAACTTTGAACGCATTCATCAACACATTCGTCTCTCGTATGAGGCGGTTGCCGAGGAGTCAAATGGACTCGATCAAATCGGAGTGGCGATGCGCGAGATGGAAGAGGCGTCACAGCTCTCTTCGTCTTTGACATCTGTATCGGAGACAATCTCTAACGCTTATTATTTGTTGGAGGATGCAAAGTTTCAACTCCGGGACCAGTTAGATTCGCTCGAATTTGACCCGATTCGATTGGATGAGATTGAGTCACGATTGGCTCTTTTCCAGCAATTGAAACGAAAGTATGGGACGACCATCGAAGAAGTCATCACCTATGGCGAACAAGTGTCGGATGAATTGAAGTCGATGACGAACCGGGAAGAGCATTTACAAACGCTCTCAGATGAACTCATTCGATTAGAGCAAATTGCAAGAGAAGCTGGCATGAGACTGTCTTCAGCGCGTAAGATGGCTGCGGAGTCGCTTCAGCATGCGATTCATCGAGAGTTGAAGGAACTATATATGGAAAAAACAGCGTTCGAGGTCCGTTTCAAAACCACATCGCTTAAACAAGATGGTTTAGATGACGTAGAGTTTTACATGATGACGAACGTTGGAGAACCGTTCAAACCGCTCGCAAAAGTCGCTTCAGGAGGAGAGCTTTCCCGTGTCATGCTCGCACTCAAATCAATCTTTTCAAGAACGGTTGGAGTGGCCTCCATTATTTTTGACGAGGTCGACACAGGGGTCTCTGGACGTGTCGCGCAGGCGATGGGTGAAAAAATCTTCCGACTTTCTGTCGGCTCTCAAGTCCTCTGTATCACGCACTTGGCACAAGTTGCTGCGATGGCAGACCAACATCTTTACATTACGAAAACCGAAACGAATGAACGGACGAAAACAAATGTGACGTCCCTCGACCGTGAAAGTCGAATCGACGAATTGGGTCGCATGATTGCTGGCGCTCAAATGACAGACTTGACGAAGCAACACGTCGAAGAATTACTTGAGATGTCACAACAAGTAAAACAGAAGTTCATCAAAGGAGTGTCATAAGTGATTACATTATGTATTGCGGACGACAATCGAGAAATCGTCGATTTGTTGAGCCGACAACTAGAATCCGAGCCTGATCTTCGTGTCGTAGGTACGGCACACGATGGAGAAACATGCTTGGATGTCGTCAAGACACACCAACCGGATGTACTCTTACTCGATATTATCATGCCGCATTTGGATGGGATCGGAGTATTGCAACGCCTAAATGAAGAATTAGGTGATGACAAGCCGGAAGTGATCATGTTGAGTGCGTTTGGAAAAGATGAAGTGACGAAACAGGCCGTGCAACTCGGGGCCTCTTATTTCCTCGTCAAACCGTTCAATATCCAACAGTTATTAACGAAAATTCGTGAATTGTCAGAAGGGACAAATCGAGAATTTGACGGAATGACACCAGAAGAAATTGAAATCTCACTCCTGCTTCAGCAACTCGGAATCTCTCCGCGCATCAAAGGGTTCAAGTATATTCGTCAAGCCGTCATCTACGTGCGAGAACGGCAAGATTTACTCGGACTCATCACGAAAGAATTGTACCCGATGGTCGCAAAAGAGCATGAGACGACATCCTCTCGTGTAGAACGAGCAATGCGTCATGCAATCAAGACGGCATGGGAGAACGGCATGCGTGATCATGAGATGTTCGAAGGGCGACCAGAGCGTGAACGAAGCCCGAAAAACTCGGAGTTCATCTCGTACTTTGTCACCTACGTATCGTTTAAAAATAATTGAATCATTTCATGAAGACTAAGTCGTGATGGGACTTAGTCTTTTTTGATGAAACAATCACTTTTAGATTTATTTACTTTATGAAAGAAAGCGCTTGCAAAATGATGGACCTTTGTTATAATAAAGGTGTACCAAGTTACTTGGACAAGCGTCAGATGAACGCTTTTCAAACTTGTTCCGGAGCAACGTTTGAAGAAACCAAAATCATCTCGGTTCGCTATCCGATTATAGCTCAGAGGTGGGAACGACACCTCAAGTCGTTAATGTCCCGACGTGAGGTCGCGACAGTCGCTCATTCGCGAGGCGATTCTATTATCAACTCGAAGCTAGGGGTTGGTATAGGAAAAAACAATCGTTCAGTTAACCAAAAGGAGTGTTGTCAACCGTTGAACAGTTTATGGCAAGCGTTCGACTTCACGATGGATGGTTCGACATGATCCGATAAGTAAATCAGTTAGTAACTCGAATGGTAAGATTCCGTTCACGCAAGACGGCAGTTACTAAAGTTCTTTCATACTTCTTCATTAAGAAGACGTTGGATTTCATGTCAAAGTAAGTAACGTAGTTTGAAAGGAGATCATCCGTAGTGATCACAATTCAATATGAATAAAAGGTTCCGCACTTGAAATGAAGTCAAGTTAGGGAACCTTTTTTTGTGTGCTTATGAGTCGAGGCGTTGTACTTTTCCTGTTTTTTTGTCGCGGTTAAAAATATAGCCAGCTACAAATCCGATCCCGCCCATGGCGAGCAGAAGCCCAAAGGTGCCCTGCAACATGGAGGCGGCAGCGAGTGAATCGAACCATGAAAACGGTGCGCTCGTCTTCAAAAAGAAGCTATCGCGTAGCAATTTGATTCCGTAAACACCTAATAACCCAGGGACGATTAAGATTAGAAGCGCGATAAAACGCATGCAATCTCCTCCTTTACCATACATTATTTTAACAGAAATCGATCTGTTCGACACGGTCTATTTTTGGGCAGCTTGCGAATCAGGTGAGGATTCAGTAGCATGAAATAGAGAAGAGAGTTGATGGGGGAATCGGTATGAATAAACGATTGATGATTGTCGGAGCTGGTAAAGGCGGGACTGAGGTATTAAATATGTTGATGGATTCACCATTGGCGACCATTATCGCGGTTGTAGATTCTGATGCATCTGCCGAAGGAATAGCCTTTGCTAAAAGTTATGGCATATCTGTGGCGGACGATTGGAAACAGTATGCGGATGCGACTCTAGATTTTGTCATCGAAACGACGGGGAAGCATCAAACGTTTGAACAATTAAAGGATCATTTCAAAGATGCAGTCGTCTTACCAGGGGAATTTATTCGGATTGTGGTCGAACGATTGAAACAGAATCAACAAATGCTCGAGGCCATCATTGAATGTACGAGTGAGGCCATCTCGGTCGCAGATCATCACGGTAACACGATTTTGATCAATCCGTCTTATACACGGTTGACCGGATTCAAAAAAGAAGATGTGGTCGACAAACCAGCGACGGCAGATATCGGGATGCAGGAAAGCGTCCATTTAAAAGTACTATCGACCGGGCAAGGCGTTCGGGACATCCGGATGCAAATTGGGGCGACACGACGAGATATTCTTGTGAATGCGGAACCGATCATCGTCGAAGGGAAGTTGCGAGGATCGGTCGGGGTCATTCGTGACGTATCTCAGATTCGTGCACTGCGTGATGAATTGCAGGAGGCAAAGACACGCATCCGGAATCTAGAAGCGAAATATCAGTTTGCCGATATCATTGCGACGAGTGATGCCATGCGATTTGTCATCGAACAGGCGAAACTTGCGGCTGTGACCCCCGTGACGGTATTGATTCGCGGAGAATCGGGAACAGGAAAGGAACTGTTCGCCCACGCCATTCATGGAGAATCTCCTCGAAAATATAAAAAGTTCATTCGCGTGAACTGTGCGGCGATTTCACCGACGCTACTTGAAAGTGAGCTATTCGGTTATGAAGATGGAGCCTTCAGTGGGGCTAAACGTGGTGGGAAAACAGGATATTTCGAAGAAGCGGATGGCGGTTCACTCTTTCTAGACGAAATCGGGGAGCTCCCCCTTGATGTCCAAGTGAAGCTTTTACGTGTCCTTCAGGAAAATGAAATTGTCCGTGTCGGAGGGACGACGGCAATCCCAATCGATGTCCGAATCATTGCCGCAACGAATGCCGATCTCGAACAAAAAGTAGCAGACGGAACATTCCGGGAAGATTTGTATTACCGAATCAATCGGATGCCGATCCATATCCCACCATTACGTGAGCGACTGAATGAACTCGAGGCACTATGTGAACGGATGATCCGGAAACTGAATCAAGAATACGGTCGTAGTGTACGTGGCGTTGACGAAGATGCCTTAACATTACTGAAGAGCCAGCATTGGAAAGGGAATGTGCGAGAACTGGAGAATGTGATCGGTCGTGCGATGATTTATATGGCAAGCTCCGAACAGTGGATTGCCCCACATCATTTGCAGTTATCCAATCGTTCCACGAGTCAAAAAGTAGTCGAATCTGGAACGTTTCACGAGGCAGTTGCAAAATATGAACGCGATTTGATTGAACGAGCAATTGAAGAGGCAAGTGGCAACAAATCAGAAGCAGCCCGCCGATTAAAGATTTCGATCCGA
Source organism: Exiguobacterium sp. BG5(2022) (assembly GCF_031844365.1). Lineage (GTDB taxonomy): Bacteria > Bacillota > Bacilli > Exiguobacteriales > Exiguobacteriaceae > Exiguobacterium > Exiguobacterium profundum. Next base: position 992,898 of record NZ_JAUZVB010000001.1, on the reverse strand, counting down.
ACATTATACAATAAACTCGGAACCACGCAATAATTTGCATGAACATTACTGCATGGTAAGCATTAATTTGCATGGTTATCCGCATTATAAAGCGCTTACAATTTAGGAAACAAACTTGCTTATGATATAGTGTAGAGAGCAAGGGGGGACAATGATGAATTTTGAACGGATGCTGACGAACGCAAAAGAGTTAGAAGGCTGTACCGTGTCCATTGCGGGGGCGGCGGACGAAGAAGTCATCCGGGCCGTAAAACTCGCTACGGATCATGGACTGTCACGCTTCATTTTGTTCGGTGAAGCTCGAGAGATCCGAAAGTTATGTGAACAGCATGGAATCGATGAGTCAGCCGTCGATATTTTACATGCGAAAGGTGACGTTGAGATTGCGCGACGTGCCGCATTAGCTGTGAAAAATAAAGAGGCGGACGTCCTCATGAAGGGGATGGTGTCGACATCGACATTTATGAAAGCCGTCCTTAATCGTGAAGCTGGACTCCGTACGAAGCGGACGCTCAGCCACATCGCACTATTCCAAATTCCGAATCGTGAAAAGTTGATTGGAGTGACGGATGCGGCGATTCATATCGCACCAACACTCGAAGAGAAGGTCGAAATTATTCACAATGCGGTAGAAGCGATGCATGACATCGGTTACGAATCGCCGAAAGTCGCAGCCATTGGAGCAGTCGAGGTAGTCAATCCACAAATGAATGCGACTCTCGATGCGGCACTACTTAGCCAAATGAATCGACGTGGACAAATCAAGGGCTGTGTCGTAGATGGACCGCTCGCGCTCGACAACGCTGTCGACATGGTCGCAGCAAAGCAAAAAGGAATCAACAGTGAAGTTGCCGGTCAAGCCGATTTATTAGTCGTACCTTACATAGAGGTCGGCAACGTCCTTTATAAATCAATCATGTATTTCGCAGAGGCGAGCGTAGCGGCGATTGTCGTCGGCGCATCTGCCCCTGTTGTATTGACAAGTCGTGCCGATACTGCCGAAGCGAAGCTATATTCGCTCGCATTCGCTTTGTTACATGCTAAACATTAATCGTACTTAACAGGAGGAATTAATCATGATGGAAACAAACACAGAGCCACGCTTCCGTATTTTTGATGTCTTACAATCTGAGGACTATGAACAAATCGTATTTTGCCAAGACCAAGCGTCTGGACTAAAGGCGATCATCGCCATCCATGACACGACGCTCGGGCCAGCTCTCGGTGGACTACGTATGTGGAACTATGAATCAGAACAAGAGGCACTCACGGATGTATTGCGTCTCGCAAAAGGAATGACATATAAAAATGCTGCAGCGGGTCTCAACCTTGGGGGCGGGAAGGCCGTCATCATCGGAAATGCGAAGACAGATAAATCAGAGGCGCTCTTCCGTGCATTCGGACGATATGTTCAATCTCTTAGTGGTCGTTACATCACGGCTGAAGATGTAAATACAACAGTTGCCGACATGGACTTCATTCACATGGAAACGGATTACGTCACGGGCGTCAGTCCTGCATTCGGTTCAAGTGGTAACCCTTCACCGGTCACGGCATATGGTGTGTATCGTGGAATGAAAGCTGCTGCGAAATGGAAATTCGGGACTGAGTCGCTCGCAGGGAAAACCGTCGCTGTTCAAGGTGTTGGAAACGTTGCCTACAACTTGTGCCGTCACCTCCACGAAGAGGGTGCTCATTTGATTGTGACCGACATTAATGAGGAAGCACTCAAACGTGCCGAAGCAGACTTTGGTGCGACGGTCGTCAAACCAGATGAGATTTATGCGGTCGAATGTGATATTTTTGCACCATGTGCTCTCGGTGCCGTCATCAACGACAAAACGATTCCGCAATTGAAAGCACAAATCGTCGCAGGCGCTGCCAATAACCAATTAGCAGAAGATCGTCACGGAGACGTGCTCGATGAGAACGGAATCCTTTATGCACCAGACTTCGTCATCAATGCAGGTGGTGTCATCAACGTCGCGGACGAACTTGAAGGCTACAACCGTGAACGGGCAATGAAGAAAGTCGAACTCATTTATGACAACATGATGCGCGTCTTTGAGATCGCAGAACGTGATGGTGTACCAACGCATGTAGCGGCCGATAAGATGGCGGAAGAGCGGATTCACATGATGTCGCGTTCACGCAGCCAGTTCCTTAAAGTTGAAAAAAGCATTCTAGGGAGACGCTAAGATGACAAAACGGCTAATTCTTGCAATCAACCCAGGGTCGACCTCGACGAAAGTTGGATTGTTTGATGGGAAGGAAGAAGTGATGACACGTACGGTCCGACATTCAATCGATGTGACGGGTCTCACACTTCCAGAGCAGTTGCCTCATCGTGAGCAAGAAGTACGCGCCTTGTTAGAAGAGACGGGCATCGCGGTCAATGATTTGACCGCGATCGTCGGTCGTGGTGGCTTGCTTGCACCGATGACGTCAGGAACGTATACAGTCAACGATCTCATGCGTGAAGATTTGACGAGCGGACGTTTCGGGATGCATGCATCGAATCTCGGTGGTCTAATCGCTTCGAAAATCGGTGGGGCTGAAGGGATTCCTAGTTTCATAGTGGATCCAGTCGTCGTCGATGAGATGGACGAGTTGGCCCGAAAGACCGGCATGCCAGAAATCAATCGTCGTAGCATTTTCCATGCCCTCAATCAAAAGGCTGTCGCGAAACGATTCGCGGCTGAAAATGGAAGCGATTACAATGAAATGAATCTTATCGTTGCGCATCTTGGTGGGGGAATCACAGTCGGTGCCCATGCGGCAGGTCGAGTCATCGACGTGAATAATGGTCTCGACGGAGATGGACCGCTCGCGCCGGAGCGGGCAGGTTCGATTCCTGTTGGACAGGTAGTAGAACTATGTTATAGTACCAGGTATAAAGAATCGGAAATGAAAAAGAAAATTGTCGGTCAGGGCGGCCTATTTGCTCATCTCGGTACGTTCGATGCCATTGAGATTGAGCAGCGGGTGGAATCAGGTGATGATGAGGCGAGACTGTTGTATGAGACGATGGCTTATCGTGTCGCTCAAGAGATTTCAAAACACGGCGCGACATTATGTGGTCGTGTGGATGCCATCTTACTGACGGGCGGGATTGCATATTCCGAGTGGCTGACTGAAAAAATCAAGGAGCGTGTCACTTATCTCGCGCCGGTACACGTATATCCGGGTGAAGATGAGCTTAAAGCGTTGGCTGAAGGTGCACTTCGCGTCATCGAGAAGGAAGAGACCGCACGAGTTTATGAGGGGGATACACATGGCACGAGAATTTGATGTTGTCGTCATCGGTGGAGGACCAGGAGGATATGTGGCTGCAATCAAGGCGGCCCAGGCAGGGAAATCTGTCGCAATCGTCGAGGCGAGAAAGTTAGGCGGCACCTGTTTACATAGAGGTTGCATCCCGACGAAGGCACTTTTAAAAGCTGCACATGTCTATCAAACGGCGAAGCAAAGTGCGACGTATGGCGTGGAGACGGGAGATGTGACGTTCAATATGGAACGCGCTCAAACGTATAAACGTGATCTTGTGGCTGGTCTTGAAAAGGGAATCGAGCATTTGATGAAACAAGGGAAAATCGAAGTGTTTGGCGGAAAAGCCTCGATCCTTGGACCAAGCATCTTCTCACCTCAACCAGGGACTGTATCCGTTGAAGATGAAAGCGGTGAATCAGAACTGATCTTGCCGAATCAATTGATTATCGCGACAGGGTCGATTCCTCGTGAACTTCCTGGATTGCCGTTCGATCACAAGCGGATTTTGAATTCAGACGACCTCCTCAATTTTGAAACGCTTCCTGAATCGATTGCGATTGTCGGTGGCGGGGTCATCGGAGTGGAATGGGCGTCCATGCTCGTCGATTTAGATGTGAACGTGACGTTGATCGAAGTAGGAGATCGATTACTCCCACTCGAGGACAAGGCAGTCTCCCGTGAAGTGGAGCGTCTATTGAAGAAGCGTGGCGTCCGTGTGAAGAAGAGCGTGACGGTCGACGCTGAACGAACATTGATTCACGAAAATGCAGTGGAGATTGCTGTCGGGGAAGAGATGTTACAAGTAGACTGTGTCCTCGTCTCGGTTGGCCGAGTTGCCAACACGGAAGACTTAGGACTTCAAAACACTTCTATCGTCGTAGAGAACGGCATCATTCAAGTCGATAGTCAGTATCGGACGAAAGAACGTCATATCTTCGCAATCGGGGATTGCATCGGGAAGTTACAACTCGCCCACGTCGCGTCGGCAGAAGGTGTGAAAGCGGTCGAGACGATTCTTGGTCTTGAGCCGACACCGCTTGATTATGCGCTCATTCCACGCTGTGTATACAGTGTCCCTGAAGTCGCTTCGGTCGGCTTGACAGAAGAAGCGGCAAAAGATGCCGGACATGATGTGAAGACGGGGACGTATCGATTCAACGGACTCGGGAAAGCGCGGATTGAAGGACAAGCCGACGGATTCGTCAAACTCGTTTCGGACAAAGAAACAGACGACCTTCTCGGTGTTCATATCGTAGGACCGAAAGCGACCGAACTCATCACAGAAGGTGGACTCGCGCTCGTCTTGAACGCGACGGCTTGGGAGATGGGACAACTTGTGCACCCGCATCCTGCACTGAGCGAAGCCTTCCAAGAAGCGGCTCTTGCCGTCGATGGATTACCGATTCACGCCTAAGGAGGAACAAGGATGGAACAGATGACTGTAAACTCATATGAAGAGCTTGGTTTAACGAAACAAGATTTATTGGCGATGTACGAAACGATGGTACGTGCTCGCAAAATCGATGAACGGATGTGGAAGTTGAACCGCGCCGGAAAAATCCCATTCGTCGTCTCATGTCAAGGACAAGAAGCGGCGCAAGTCGGTGCGGCGTTCGCACTCGAGAAAGGAATCGACTACGTCTTGCCTTACTATCGTGATGTGGCGGTCGTCCTTCACTTCGGTCAAACATCAAGAGATTTAATGTTATCGGCATTCGCGAAAGCGGAAGATCCAAACTCAGGTGGTCGTCAGATGCCTGGTCACTTCGGTTCGAAAGAGCATCGCATCGTAACGGGTTCGTCTCCGGTCACGACACAAGTCCCTCATGCAGTCGGGATCGCACTTGCGGCGAAGATGAAAAAAGAAGAACTCGTCACGTTCGTTTCGTTCGGAGAAGGGTCTTCGAACCAAGGAGACTTCCATGAAGGCGCAAACTTTGCAGGTGTCCACAAGTTGCCGGTCATCTTGTTCTGTGAGAATAACAAGTATGCGATTTCGGTTCCGCTTACGAAACAGTTGGCATGTGAGCGCGTATCAGACCGTGCAAAAGGTTACGGCATGCCAGGTGTGACAGTCGACGGGACAGACCCGATCGCCGTCTATGCGGTCGTGAAGGAAGCGCGTGAACGTGCACTTCGCGGAGAAGGACCGACATTAATCGAAGCAGAAGTTGAACGTCTCGTGCCACACTCATCGGATGACGATGACAAAGCGTACCGTTCAGCTGAAGAATTGGCTGGGTTAAAAGAGCGGGATGGTATTCAATTGTTCCGTCAACGACTTGTGAACGACGGAATCGCAACGGCGGAGACACTTGCTGAAATCGATGCACAAATCGATGCTGAAGTGAATGAAGCGACGACATATGCGGACAAAGCACCGTATGCATCGCCTGAATCTGCACTAGATTACGTCTATGAGGAGGAAAAATGATGAAAACGTTTATCGAAGCGATCAATGAAGCGATTCATGAAGAAATGGAGCGCGACGAAAACGTCTTCGTCGTCGGGGAAGACGTCGGCGTTCGTGGTGGTGTATTCCGAGCCACTCAAGGATTGATTGAAAAGTATGGAGAGGATCGTGTCATCGACGCACCGCTCGCTGAGAGTGCGATTGCCGGAGTCGGGGTCGGAGCTGCCATGTACGGCATGCGACCGATCGCAGAAATGCAATTCGCAGACTTTATCATGCCAGCAGTGAACCAAATCGTTTCAGAAGCGGCAAAAATTCGGTACCGTTCAAACAACGATTGGACGTGTCCGATGGTCATCCGAGCTCCTTTCGGTGGGGGCATTCACGGGGCACTCTATCACTCGCAATCGGTCGAGGCGATGTTCAGTTCGACGCCAGGTCTGAAAGTCGTCATTCCATCAGACCCAGTCGATGCGAAGGGGTTGTTGAAAGCAGCAATCCGTTCGAACGACCCTGTTCTTTTCTTTGAACATAAGCGCGCCTATCGTCTTTTGAAGGCAGACTTGCCGACGGACGAATATACGGTTGAAATCGGTAAGGCTGCGGTTAAACGGGAAGGTGACGATATCACGATCATCACGTACGGTCTTTGCGTGCATATGGCACAAGAGGCTGCGAAAACGCTCGAAGAAGAAGGGATCAGCACGCACATCCTCGATCTTCGTACCGTCTACCCGCTCGACCAAGAAGCGATCATCGAATCGGTCAAGAAGACAGGTAAAGTGCTACTCGTGACAGAGGACAACAAAGAAGGAAGCATCATCGGAGAAGTGGCGGCGATTATCGCGGAGAAGGCGCTCTTCGAACTCGATGCGCCGATTGAGCGTTTGGCTGGCCCCGATGTGCCGGCAATGCCGTATGCACCACCGATGGAAAAATTCTTTATCGTATCCCCAGAAAAAATTGCCGAGCGCGCGCGTCAGCTCGCGGCGTTTTAAGGAGGCATCTCTATGGAACAAACGATTACCATGCCCCAACTTGGGGAGAGTGTGACAGAAGGCACGATCACGACCTATCTCGTCAAACCGGGCGACCGTGTGGAAGAGTATGAACCACTCGCGGAAGTCATGACGGATAAAGTGACGGCCGAGATTCCGGCGACTAGCGCGGGAGTCGTCAAAGAGTTTCTCATTCCAGAAGGGGAGACCGTCAGCGTCGGGACACCGGTATTGACGATGGAAGTTGAAAGTGCGGAGGAAGCCGTAGTTGAGACGAAGACCGAACCGATTGCAGAAACGACACCTGCAGAACCCGTCTCTAAGCAAGCGGTCGCCACTACTCCGAAAAAACAAAGTGGAAACGGTCGATACTCACCTGCTGTCATCCGACTCGCCAACGAGAATGATATCGATTTGAATGAACTGAGCGGAAGCGGTCTAGGCGGTCGGATCACGCGGAAAGATATTCTTCGTTACTTATCAGAAGGACGTCCGGCATCGACTTCTGAGAAAGCGACACAAGCACCTGTCCAAGAGACGATGGTACAAACAAAGATGGACGTTCCGACTGAAGCGCCACGTCCTGTCGTTGAACCGTCACAACCGGTCGCATCATCCTCGACGTCATCTGGACGTTATGAATCGATTCCGACAGCCGGGGTACGTCAAGCGATTGCGAACAATATGGTCCGCTCGAAGCATGAGGCGCCACACGCATGGCTCATGATTGAAGTGGATGTGACGAACCTCGTTGAAGCCCGTGCGAAATTGAAAGACGAGTTCATGAAACGGGAAGGCGTCAAATTGACGTTCATGCCGTTCTTCATGAAGGCTGCCATCGAAGCATTGAAGAAGTATCCGATGATGAACTCGGAATGGGCAGGAGATCACATCAAAGTTCACCAAGACATCCATCTCTCGGTAGCCGTCGCGGCAAACGACGCCCTTTACGTACCGGTCATTCGCCAAGCGGATGAGAAGAACATCAAAGGTCTCGCCGTGGCCCTTCAAGACGTTGCAACGCGAGCGCGTGAGAACCGTTTGAAGGCAGAAGAGATGCGTGGTGGGACGTTCACCATCAACAACACAGGTGCATTTGGTTCGATCCAATCGGCACCGATTTTGAACTACCCACAAGCGGCAATTCTATCAGTCGAGTCGATCGTGAAGCGTCCGGTATGGATGAATGGAATGTTTGCGGCACGCGATATGGTCAACCTTTGTATGTCGGTCGACCACCGTGTCCTCGACGGTCTCGTCGCAGGTCAGTTCTTGCAAGCAATCAAACAATCGCTCGAGTCAATCGACCCGAACACATATACCGTATATTGATTAAAAAATGGAGACGCTCCCAGTGGGGCGCCTCCATTTTTCATGAGTTATAGCCAAGGAATACCGTGAAGACGAAGCTTGCGGCTGAGATCAGTAGGAGAAGGAACGACAAGGACATGCCTATTGTGACGAGTCCTTTGGAGAGTCGTTGTTTGGATTTATAGAGTGAAAATGCAAACACGAGACTGAATAGGCCGAGCGTCGCGAATAGTGTAAGCGGGATTGCTCGGTCTTGGAGTAACTGAAGTAAATGCAACGTTGAATCATCCTTTCTAATCAAGCGCCTTCTGAAATCGTCGTTGATAGGCAAGATACATCAATCTGCTGACTACGACGAACAGGAGGAAGATCCAGTATATAAAGACATAGTTTAATGAAAATGCAGAGACCCCATCATGTCTGACCGAAGAAATCCAAAGCAAAAGGAGTGAGGCAGGGAAATGAATCAATAGTACAAGATAGGGCATGAACTTCATGAAGGATAAGGCGTTTGTCGACGGATTGCGCATGAGACACATGGCAATCGAACCAATCAGCACTTCGAGCCCACCAAGCGTGAAGAAAGCGAGTGAATCAGAAAGACTAGTCTCTAGAATCGGTAAGGCAAGCGTTGCAAGACCGAAACTCCCAATCATTATTAAAGCAAACAAGATGTAGTCACCTCCAGAAAAGGGTTGATTCCATATGTTGATTGTAAAATAATGGATTATCAAATTCAATACCTCAGAAAAACACGCCATTCATAGAAATGGCGTGTCAGTGAGTTCCTCAAATCGATTGTTCAATCATCGATTCGATGTCGCGACGGACTTCGACAACTGATAAACGTGCGACGTCATATCGCACACGGTGCGTTGATTCGTCTGAACCCGTCAAATCGGCGAAAAGGCTTCCGAGGTCGTGGACACTGCGGTCGACTTGAATGAGAAGTTCAATCGAACCCTCTTCTTGTAAGATGACGACCTCTACTTCGTCCAATTGTCGACCGAAGCGTGAACCGTTCGCTGAATACTCGAGTTCTTGTGCAATCGGGAGGCGCCCAGAACGATGGCGTGCCGGAAGCATTTCCGTGTCGGCTTTCTTCAAACGGAATCCGAGCTCGTCCATCGCATCTAAAATGACTTGTTGAGCCGCATTCGGTTGTACGGTGATCGCATCCTCATCTTTCGGATCGACGGCTTGGGCGATGTCGAGTCCGGTCTCAATCCATGATTTCGATTGACTCACAGAGAGTGGCGTATTGAACGGGACGTTGACTGTGAACGGGATCTCTTTCACTTCTCCAGGACCAATCATAAACGGTGCTTCATTCAATAAAATTTTTTCGATCGTGAACGTCGAGTATGTCGATTTATCGTTCACCTCATGTTTATACAACGTGTTGAAGAAGAGATAGATGCTATCGACGGATTGTTCGACCGAACCACCTTCGATATGGACGACTCCAGTGAGTTCTCCACCCGGTGTACAGTGGCTTTCATTCAAGCGTGTGTCGACTTTTGCGGCACCGATTCCGATTGATGATAAAATCTTTTTAAACATATGTGTATCCTCCTTTGACGTAACGTCGTCTTCGTGTAATAGTATGTACGGATAGGTGAAACGATATGTTTCAAAATTTCTAAAAAAGGATTGAATCCATTGGAATATAAAGCGTTACAAGAACGTCTCGCAGACGTCTTACAATCAAATCATCTCGTGTCGGCGACCATCAGTCAACCCCGTCAAAAATCTAGCGATCTCAGACGGGTCAAATTGAAACCGGTCATGTTACGAAATGCGTATCATATCCAGTTCGAGTATCAGTATGAGCGGGTGATGAACCATAAAAACTTGACACCAGATGAGGCTGTCACGGAAGTGAATGAGCTTCTCGAAACGTTCCGACAAGGACAGTTTCAGTTAAAAGATTCCGACCTCCAGTTCCAATTATCGAAAAAGTTCAAAGTGACATTGAAAGAAAAGCAGACGGCTCAAAAAGAAGTTCAACTGAGTCACAATCGTGAAAAACAATATGTGCTCCCGCTTGACGAGCCAGTTCCGTTTCTCATTCGACTCGGCATTCAGTCAGCGGACGGGAAAGTGAAGCGTCAAAAGTATGACAAGTTTAAACAAATCAACCGCTTCCTTGAGTTCATTGAGGACTCGCTTAAACACTTGCCGACAGACCGTACCGTCCGAATCTTGGATTTCGGTTCAGGGAAGTCGTATTTGACGTTTGCGCTCTATCATTTCCTTCATGAGATGAAAGGATATGACGTGCATATCACAGGACTCGATTTGAAGAAAGAGGTCATCGAAGAGTGTGCATCGATTGCGAAAGATCTTGGATATGAACGACTCGAATTCTTAGTCGGAGACATTAATGAATATGAAGGGGAAACAGCTGTTGACATGGTCGTGACCCTTCATGCATGTGACGTGGCGACCGATATGGCATTGGCACGTGCTGTCCGTTGGGGCGCGAAAGTCATCTTAAGCGTCCCGTGTTGTCAAAAGGAATTGAATCGTCAAATTCAAGCACCGAATCTAGACGTGATGCTTCAGCACGGATTGATCAAAGAACGGTTCGCCTCACTCGCGACCGATTCGATTCGGGCTGAACTGCTCGGTCTTGTCGGGTATGATGCCCAGCTGCTCGAATTCATCGACCTCGAGCACACCCCGAAAAATATCATGATTCGTGCCTACTTGACGAACCGCCAGGCGACTGCTGAGACGAAGACACGTTACCTCGCCTTTAAACAAATGTTACAGGCAGATCCGTTCTTAGAACGGGAATTGAGCGATAGACTTGTCCTCGAGGTAGAACAAGACGTAAAATAAGGGTGTACAGACGAAATGTCGAAAGGGGAAACAACATGGATTTTCAATTATATTTTCAAGATGTAGTCGAACAAGCGCGTAACGAAGTACGTGCTGCAGGATACACAGAGCTCACGACACCGGAAGAAGTAGACGGTGCGCTGAAAAAAGAAGGGAAGACACTCGTCCTCGTCAACTCGGTTTGTGGGTGTGCAGGCGGGATTGCGCGTCCAGCTGCTGCATATGTGAACAAAATGGAAGGTGTGAAGCCTGATCATTTCGTGACCGTGTTTGCTGGTCAAGACCGTGAAGCGACAGATCGTGCACGTGAGTATTTTGAAGGATATGCACCGTCTTCACCATCAATCGCGCTTCTTGAGGATGGCAACATCGTGACGATGGTAGAGCGTAGTGAAATCGAGTCATCGACTGCTGAAGAACTCGTTGACCAGTTGCAAACATTGTTCGACATCTACTTCGCATAATCAAGCATCGGCGCAAAGGCACTGCCTTTGCGCTTTTGTGAAAAGGGGCAGGGTATATGGAACCAGTCATCAAAATCATGACGGAGGCAGAATATATGATTGCCCTGTCACGCGGTGAAATCAATGAACCGTCACTTCAATCGGAAGGGACGATTAAATGTTGTACGCCGCAACAGATTGGAAAAGTCGTCAAAAAATCGTATCCGGGAGAAGCGGTCGTGCTCGTTTCGTTGCACGTCAATCGTCTCGGACAGCTGTTACATTATGAGCTGGATGAGGATGGAGAACGTTACCCGCATGTATACAGTGCTATCCCCATGACTTCTGTCAAACAGGTGCAACCGTACGGGTCGCGCGACAATGGAACGGTCACATATTTCGCTTTCGAGCGAATGTGACCTTCTTTTTTTGTATGAATTGCATGAATATACTTTACAAGTAATAATTATGTGTATATAGTGGTTGAAGACACAAGTCGGACAACTGATGTGTCATAGAACAGTTGAGCTACGTTCACACATATGTCATAATTTTGTTAAAGTTCTGATAATTATCATTCAACTACGAAAGGGAGATGAAGATGAAAAAAGGTTTTCTAGCATTATGTTTAGCAGGACTGGCCGCGTTCTCAGTCGCATGTGGGGCAGACGTGAACGAAGGAGGATCGACATCGACCGATGGTGAGGATGACAAAGTCATCGTCATGGGTACGAGTGCCGATTACTTCCCATATGAGTTCGTCGATACAGCGAATGGCGACGAGATTGTCGGATTTGATATCGATATCGCCAAAAAAGTGGCAGAGAACATGGGATATGAATTGAAAATTGAAGATATGGATTTCGGAAGCTTACTTGGGGCCCTCAATGCAGGTCGAGTCGACTTCGTCATGGCGGGGATGACTCCGACAGAAGAGCGTAAAGAAAATGCCGATTTCTCAGATATTTATTTCACAGCAGTGAACTTGATCTTGTCAAAAGATGATTCACTTCAATCACTTGAAGATTTGAAAGGCAAAAAGATTGGTGTCCAACTCGGTTCGATTCAAGAAGGAATCGCAAAGGATCAAATCGCAGATGCTGAAATCGTCTCGTTGAACAAGATTCCTGAGATCATTCAAGAAATTAAGACAGGACGTATTGACGCAATGGTCATCGAAGATACGGTCGCGAAAAAATACCTCGAGCAAGACAGTGAATTGACGACATTTGAGATCGTGGACGAAGAAGAAGCGGGTTCTGCTGCTGCCTTCCGTAAAGATGATGAACTCCGCGATCAATTCAACGAAGAGTTGAAAAAGATGATCGACAGTGGAGAAATCGAAGAGTTAGCACAGAAATGGTTTGAAGAAGAGGCTGCACCAGCCGAATAATGAATCGTACGAGGCTGACTGAAGATGAATCGGTCAGCCTTTTTTAGGAGGAACTTACTATGGATTTTAGCCGGATTTATGATTCGATCCCGTACATACTTGAAGGGATTCCAGTCATGTTCCAAGTGGTCATCGTCTCGGCATTGATCGGAATCTCACTTGGGATTGTTGTCGCTACATTAAAAATTGTCCCGAATCGTCTGATTAACTTTATCGGGCATGCTTATACGGCGGTGTTCCGTGGGACGCCACTCATTTTGCAACTCGCCATCATCCACTTCGGATTGCCGCAACTGACGGGATATATCACGACACCGTACCAGTCAGCGGTCATCGCCTTCTCGCTCAACTCGGGGGCGTATATTTCAGAGATTATTCGAGCGGGTATCCAAGCAGTAGATAAAGGACAGTGGGAGGCTTCGGATGCTCTTGGCGTCCCGTATGTCAAACAGTTACGTTCCATCATCTTGCCACAGGCGTTCAAGAACATCTTGCCTGCTCTTGTGAACGAGATGATCACGTTAACGAAAGAGTCTGCCCTCGTCTCGACGGTCGGGGTGCTTGATATCATGCGTCGTGCGCAAATCGTCGGTGGGCAGAAGGCAATCTACTTCGAACCGCTTCTATTCGCCGGTGTGATATACTTTACGATAGTGATGATCTTGACGTATCTTGGACAACGTCTAGAAAAACGGTTAAGAAAGAGTGATGGAAGATGATCGAAGTAAAAGACCTACACAAACAATTTGGTGACTTAGAAGTGCTAAAAGGAATCACGACGACGATCGAGCGTGGTGAAGTGGTTGCTGTCATCGGACCGTCCGGGTCTGGTAAATCGACATTTCTACGCTGTTTAAACATGCTTGAGATTCCAACGAGCGGTACGGTCAGTGTCGACGGATTCGAGCTCACGAAAAAAGGGGCGAACGTCGCGAAGGCGCGTCAAAACATCGGAATGGTATTCCAACAGTTCAACTTGTTCCCTCATATGAGCGTATTGGACAATTTGACGTATGCACCAATCAACGTCTTAAAAGTCAGCAAGGCGGAAGCGCTGGAACGTGCGAAGAAATTACTGGAACGTGTCGGCCTTTCTGAAAAAATCGATGCCTATCCGAGCCAACTCTCGGGTGGACAAAAACAGCGTGTCGCCATCGCGCGTGCCTTGGCGATGGAACCGAACGTCATGTTATTCGATGAACCGACATCTGCACTTGACCCGGAGATGGTCAATGAAGTACTTGATGTTATGAAAGGATTGGCCGAAACGGGAATGACGATGGTCGTCGTCACACACGAGATGGGCTTTGCCCGTGAAGTGGCAGACCGTGTCCTCTTCCTCGACGAAGGCATCCTGATGGAAGAAGGTAAGCCGGCTGACCTGTTATTAAACCCGCAAACAGACCGAGCGAAACGTTTCTTGGAGAAAGTGTTGTAATCTGATTTCACATGGGAAGGATGAAAGCAAATGAACATCACGTACTACGGACATGCGACGGTAGGGTTTGAAATTGATGGTGTAAATGTGTTGATTGATCCGTTTTTGACGAGCAACCCGCATACAGACGTGGATCCATCCACGCTACGCCCAGACTATTTGTTGCTCACACATGCTCATTTCGATCACATTGAGGATGTCGAATTGATTGCGAAAGCATCTGGCGCGACGATTGTTGCGACGCATGAGCTCGCGACGTATTACGAGAAAAAAGGATTCTCCGTCCATGGGATGAATATCGGGGGAGGTCATGCCTTTCCGTTCGGGCGTGTCACGATGACGCAAGCGTTTCACAGTTCGAGCTTTGACATGGGAGACACGCCGGTCTACATGGGGATGCCGGCTGGCTTCATCATTGAGACGAATGAGTTGACGGTCTACCACGCTGGAGACACGAGTCTCTTCTCAGATATGAAGATGTACGGAGAACGTTTTGAAATCGATGTCGCTTTCCTTCCGATCGGAGACAACTTCACGATGGGACCGACAGACGCATTAGATGCGGCACAATGGCTACAAGCGAAACGTGTCGTTCCGATTCACTTTGATACGTTCCCGCCGATTAAACAAGATGCTCAGGCATTTTGTGACCAATTGCACCGTCGAGGTCTCTTGATTGAACCGAATACGACGATCGAGATTTGAGTGTGGACGTGATACAAGCGACGAGAAAGTTCGTCGAAACAATTCATGCAAATGATCAGACGGGTCATGATATTGCCCACATCGAGCGGGTCGTTCGACTCGTAGAGCGCTTGATGGAAAATGAACCGGTCGATCGAACGGGACTTCTGCTAGCCGCTTATTTACATGATGTCGAAGACCATAAGCTCGGTCGTCCAAAAGGGCTCGTCAAACAGCATCTGTCCTCAATTGACATCACTGAAGAGCAAGTGGACTTGGTGATGGCGGTGATTGATGAGGTCTCCTTCTCAAAAGGCAAGACCCCAACGACCCGGGAAAGCGAAATCTTGCAAGACGCCGACCGTCTTGATGCGATGGGGGCCATCGGGATTGCGCGAACGTTCCAGTTCGCGGGTTCTCGCAAAACTCCGCTTGATTTGTCGGAAGAGAGTGCCATTCAACATTTTCATGACAAGCTGTTGAAGCTGGCATCGATGATGCATACCGCAAAAGCAAAACAACTAGCGATGTCACGTCATGCTTTCATGCAGCAGTTCCTAGAACAGTTTCATGAAGAATGGGATGGGGTGGACATATAAAAGGACGACCGAGTATATTCGGTCGTCCTTTTGATTAGAATGGATGCTTGTTCAACCAATGACCACCGTCAAGAGAGATGCAATCCCCGTTTAAATAGCGCATGTCGTCTGATGCCATCCAGTAAGCGAGGTCCGCGATCTCTTCCGGTGTCCCAAAACGTCCAAGTGGGACGTTACGGCGAATACGCTCTACTTCTTTTACATGGGATACGAGCTTTTCAGCGCCGCCTGTCCGTTCAATCGGTCCAGGACTGATGGCATTGACCCGCGCGCCGAATTGATAGCCCCATTCAACCGCGAGTGTTCGCGTCAAGTTCAAGACCCCTGCTTTCGCTGCCGCACTCGGTGCGACACCAGGACCTGCCTGCCACGCATAGGAAGCGACCATGTTGATGATGGAGCCGCCACGGATTTCATCTGCTTCCCAATGTTTCCCGAGAACATGGGTGCAGTTGAATGTCCCGTTCAAGACGATGTCGATGACACTTGCCCAACCATTAGGAGATAAATCAAGAGTCGGACACACAAAATTTCCGGCAGCATTGTTGACGAGTGCGTGTACAGGTCCATAAGCGGATACGATGTCAGCCAGTGCTTTCGCGCATCCTTCATAGTCACGAACGTCATGTTGCACACTCATCGCCTGACCTGCATCGATTGAATTCAAATCGTTCATCGCTTCTAGTAGTCGTTCCTCGTTTCGACCGCTGATAGCGACGTTCCATCCTTCCTGTTTAAATTTTAATGCCATCGCTTTCCCCATGCCGGACGATCCCCCGGTAATCCAAATCGTTTTCATCTTAATTCCCCCTCAAAAATGAATGGTTGTTCATTTATACTATTCGTCTTGTGATGTGAAAATCCTTCAATAAGATGTTGATTCATATTGAATCATTCCTTTGTCCTGAAACGTATACAGACGTCAAGCAGCCCGACTCGTATGAGCCGGGCTGCTTTTCATTGAATTTTTTTCAAGTACTTCAAACCGAGTTCACGGTCAATCGTGTACATTGTACCAGCAACTTTCTCGCCCCAGTATGGATCGGATGCATAGAAGATATTGATGCCTTCCTGCTTGTTCCCGGGATAATCGCCACGAGCGTATGGCCCTGTGACATATTTAGTCGCAAACAATTCAGCAGCAGCTTGTACGCTGGCGTCAATTGTTTTAAAGGATGTCGCATTCCCGCTCGGGTCGTCATCTGTCGCGCGGAACCCAAATAGGTTCCGCTTGTCTCGAGCGATATCGGACGTTCCAAATCGGGATTCATGCCCGGCAACCGCCAGCAGGAATAAGGCATTGATGTTATACGTATCTTCTGCCCGTTTAAAAGACTTGCCTTCCCCAGCGAGTGGTGAATCGATGGATATTAAATATTGATCAAACTCGTCAGCCGAATATGGGGACGACGTGCGAATCGATGCAAATTGATAAGGAGAATCGAAGACGTCTTGGACACGTTCTGTGTAAAAACGGTCATCCGAGTTTTTTTCTGTCGGACCTACAAGGAACGTACCGGCGAGATTGGCGTTCGCTTCCACCGTATGGTAGACGTCACCTTCTCGAATCTCGTAAAATCCACGTCTCTTCACAACTGCTTCAGGAAATAACGCCATTTGATCCGGTTTGACATACACATCCGCCCCGGAGATACGTACTTTAAGATGATCGTCTCCTCGTTCAATTAGTTGAAGTCTCGTGCCACCAGCGACATAGGATTGTCGTGTTTTAAATGATGCATCTTTATATAAGTTTGTGATAGCATCACTCGGAGTGACGACGACTCCGGTACCTGTAAAATCGAGTACTTCTCCAGAGGGGGAGAACAATGTCCGGTTCTTACCGGCCGTCATGTATCGTTTTGCTTCTGCGAGAGATTCGAACGACCTCGTGACACGGTCGCCATTCGTCACCGTTTCGACGGTATAGGTGTCTTCACTGGAAGATTGAATCCATAAAAAGGCTGCGATGGCGAGACTAAGTGTCGCAATCATCGGCCAAACCTTAAGTCTTTTCTTTCGTTTCAATCAAATCACTTCCAAACTTTTGAATTGCCAAACGAGTTGATTTAGTCAACAATTTGATGGAGAAGGGGGAAATTAGTATGAAAATTGGAACGCGGACGTTAAAGACCGCGGTCGCAGCAGGTATCGCGATGCTCATTTCCGAAACAATTCATCTCGATTATTTTGTATTTGCAGCCATTATCGCCATTTTAAGTATTCAAGAGACGCGTAAAAAATCGATTCGCGCCTCCTATGAACGAGTCATGGCAAGTCTTCTCGCCATCGGAATGGGTGCGGCGATGTTCACGCTACTCGGCTATTCACCGGTGACGCTCACACTTTATTTTGTCATTTTCATTCCACTCGTACAACAATTGAAACTGCAAGACGGGCTCATTACGAGTGTCGTCATCTTGACCCACCTCTACACCGAAGCACAGTTTTCACTCGAGTTATTTATCAATGAGCTATTGCTCATTGCAATCGGTGTCGGTGTCGGGCTCGTCGTCAACATGTATATGCCGACGCTTGACCGTGAGATTGAACGGATTAAAGAGAATATCGACCGTTCGCTTGCTGTTCTGTATTATGACGTGGCGGCATGTGTCGAGACGGGCGTCTATAACAATCACTCGATGATGCTCATCAAGACGCGGGACTATCTGAAAGAGGGGAAAGATTTGGCTCTTCGCCGTATGGGGAACTCAATCGGAAAGCGAAACGAGGACATGGACTATCTATACTTCCGAATGCGTGAACGACAGTATGATATTCTCAAACGAGTCGCGGATAACGCCAGAGAAATCACGATGGTCGTCAATGAAGCGAGACCGGTCGCGACGTTCTTACGTCGAGTCGGGGATCATGTGAACGAGCAGGCCGATGCCTCCGTCTTTCTACAGGAGCTTGAAGAGATGATTGAGCATTATCGAAAAAACGTACCTCTCCCCACGACGCGTGAGGAATTCGAGGTACGCTCATCCTTATTGAATATTTTATCTGATGTAAAAAGTTACTTGATCTTGAAAGAGCGATACATCTTGCTCTTAAAAGAACATGGTCATGCTCGAGAGAAACGTGCTGATTAAAAAGATTGAGACGATGACGACGACGCCGATTTGAATGATGCGTTGTCGTCTTTTCTGTTTTTTCTTCATGGTCTGCCTCCATATACGTGTTTGCCATCATTGTACAGAATGGAAAAGATTCGTGCAATCCAGGGGAGTTTGATATAATGGTCAAGAAATGTTTGGATGGAGGGATGTTGTTTATGGTAAACGAGACACGCGTGCTCGACACATTTTTAGGATTGGTCGGCATCGATTCAGAAACGAAGGAAGAAGCGGTCATCTGTGAACATTTGAAAGGTGTATTCACAGAGCTTGGCTGCGACGTCTATGAGGACGACGCATCAACGAAGACGGCACACTCTGGTAACAACTTGATCATCACGTTGCCTGCAACGAAAGAAAATGTTGATCCGATTTACTTTACGGCTCACATGGATACGGTCACTCCAGGTAAAGGAATCAAGACGAGCATCAAAGACGGATATGTCGTCACGGATGGTACGACGATTCTCGGGGCAGACGACAAGACGGGCCTCACGGCGATGATCGAACTCGTGCGAGTATTGAAAGAAAAGCAAATTCCACACGGTCAAATCCAGTTCGTGATCACGGTCGGGGAAGAATCAGGTCTCGTCGGTGCGAAAGTATTGGATTTATCGAAAATCGATGCAAAGTTCGGTTTTGCCCTTGATTCGGATGGACCAGTTGGAGACATCATTGTCGCCGCTCCGACACAAGCAAAAGTGAACGCGAAGATTTATGGGAAGACGGCTCATGCTGGTGTCGCACCGGAAAAAGGAATCTCGGCGATTCAAATCGCAGCGAAAGCCATCGCGAAGATGCCGCTCGGTCGTATCGATGAAGAGACGACAGCCAACATCGGACGTTTCGAAGGGGGTCGCGCGACAAACATCGTGTGTGACTATGTCGAAGTTCTTGCTGAGGCCCGTTCGCTCATCCATGAGAAGATGGAGAAACAGGCAGAAACGATGAAACAAGCCTACATCGAGGTCGCTGAGTCGTTCGGTGGTCGTGCCGAAGTGGACATCGACATCATGTATCCTGGATTCAAGTTTGAGGAAGGGGACGAAGTCGTTGAGGTGGCGAAACGTGCGGCTCAGACAATCGGACGTCCGACTCGAATCTTACACTCAGGAGGCGGTTCGGATGCGAACGTCATCGCCGGTGGAGGAATCCCGACAGTCAACTTGGCGGTCGGCTATGAAGAGATTCATACGACGAACGAACGCATGCCACTTGAAGAGTTATACAAACTCGTCGAGTATGTCGTGACGATCGTCGAAGAAGTCGCATCACCTAAGCAATAAAAAAGAGCCGACCATTCGTCGGCTCTTCGTATGTGTTCGTACTCGTTATGCTGCGAACTCCAGTGATTCTAAAATCAACTCGTCTGTGCAATGAAGTTCGATCGCTATGTCGTGAATGCGGATAGAGGTGCCTTGTTCCTGTTGGTGCAAGCGATTCATCAAAGCTGCGCGTTCTCGAATCGTCTCATAAATCGATTCGGGTTGTTCTGCCTTGGTCATCACAAATCACATCCTTTTCAGCGATTACGTCAAGTATAGCATGGAACGGCTTGAAGAAAGGAATTAAATATTTATGAAGTTACAGTTTTTAGGAACTGGGTCGGGGATGCCTTCGAAACAGCGCAACGTATCGGGGCTAGCTCTCGATTTATCGAACGTGACCTGGCTGATTGATTGTGGCGAGGGCACGCAACACCAAATGCTCTATACGAAAATCAAACCGAGAAAAGTGACAGCGGTATGGGTGACGCATCTTCATGGTGACCATGTCTTCGGATTGCCCGGATTCTTATCGACTCGTTCGGCACTCGATGGAACCGCCCCCTTGACCGTCTATGGGCCAAAAGGATTGAAAAAATGGCTTGAAGCTACTTTGCGTGTCACAGGCTCACATCTAGGATACGAGCTGACCGTGATCGAGTACTCGGACGGGGACACATTCATACAAGACGACCATCTCGTCACTGTGCGAAAATTAGAGCATCGGTTCCCTTCATTCGGTTTCCGAATCGATGGTCCAGAAAAACCGGGCATGCTACGCGTCAATCTTGTAAGAGAACTCGGTATTCCAAGTGGACCGATTTATCGAACCATCAAAGAATCAGACCGATTTGAATTTGAAGGAAAATGGTATGACTCTAAAGAATACGTCACTGAACCGATTCCGGGAAAAATCGTAGCGATTTTAGGAGATACAATCCCTTGTGAGAACGCGCGGAAGTTGGCGGATGGAGCGGACCTCCTCGTTCACGAGGCAACGTTTATGGAGGCGGAACAAGCGCTCGCTCGGAAGTATGGTCACTCGACGACACGTGAAGCGACCGCGCTAGCGAATGCGTGTGCCGTCGGCAAGCTGATTGTGACACACATCTCAGCGCGCTATGTCGGGCGAGAGGAAGAATTTGTTCAAGAAGTCGTGTCGGAATTTCCATCGAGTCTCGTTGCGACGGACTTTTTAGAATATACAGTGGGGGATTGATGTGACCATTCAACTCTATGTATGGGCAGCCTTTTTAGTGATTAGCGTTCTATTAGGGATTCGATTAAATCAATTGAAAGAGCCGGAAGCGAACTTCTTTCCAAAGTTCTTATTTTATTCCCTACTTGGAATCGTGTCTTTTCCTATCGGCGGGTTTCACATTCCGATTGGCTTTCTGTTGTCATTTTTGTTCTTTCCGAAACAGAACAGCCGGTATAAATGGTATGGAGCACTGTTAGGGTTCTTCTTTTTTCTCGTCTTGCTTTTTGTCCCGTTGTTCGACCAGTCCGGCTTTCGTTCCGAGTCGCAACAAATCGGTGCCGTCTCGGTCACGGATGAATCGTTTGATGACATGACCGAAAAATTGTTACAACGAATCAATAGTGAATCGATTAAATTAGATCGCGGGAAATTACAGATCGACCGGGAAGGGAACGTTCAATCCATTGAGTATTTACTCATGGTGGAGCGAGCCGAATCCTTCCAACAGATCCGTGTGACATATGGCTCAGGACAACTTTCGTATGAACAAGTCGATGAACTGCGTAAAGAATCTGGACAGGCCTTTTTTGAAAAGCTTGTCGAATTCGACCACATGCTGTCGACGTTACGAGGTCCTTCATGGGATGAGTATACTGACGTCGTTTCTGCCCCAGTGTTACAACTTTCCTATGATGGGCTGTATGACATGTACACGTTCGAAAACGAATCGATGCTCATGATTAATCGGGACAATGAACTGGTCAAGTTCTGGCTCCAGCGCGAACCAGTCCTCGCAAACAGCATCCAACTCGTCGGACTGACACGGGAAGGACGAAGTTCAGGCGAACGTTTTGCGATACTATATAATTATTCGATACATCAACGAGAGGATTTGACAGAATGATCAAACCGTATTTGAGTATTTCCCTATTAACGACCGCACTTCTTGTCGGATGTGGCGGAGAAGAAGCCCAACAAGAGGCGTGCGATGTAAGTCCGACCATTTCCGTATACAATGCGGCGACGGAAGAGACGCTCTATCAAGAGAAGAGCGTCTGTTTGGAAGAGGATGCGACCGTGCTCGACGCATTGAAAGCGACAGGGCTTGACCTCGAAGTGACAGGAAGCGGAGACATGTCGTACGTGACGGCAATCGAAGGCATCGAAGAAAAATCAGAAGGACAATCGTCAGGCTGGGTATTTGCTTTTAATGGCGCGCCCGGAGATGAAGGGGCCGGTGCTAAAGAAGTAGAATCGACGGATGTCATTCAGTGGCGGTTTGAAGAAGATGCGATTGCTTTCTTCGAATGAGGCAGATTGGGAGCGGCGACATCCTGTCACGCTCCTTTTCTTTCTATTTAGTCATCTATTCATTTTGACGTATATCCATGATGTCACAGTATTTGTCATCGGCCTTGTCCTTTTGCTCATGCTTGAACGTCGGTTTCCATGGACGATGCTCATCGTATTGATTGCGTTTGCTGTCGTCTCGGTCTTCCCTGCATTGTTCGGATGGGAGTTATCGCTCACTTACATATGGCGTCAGCTATTGAAGTTGGCTACTTTCTTACTTGGCATGCTGTGGATTTCTCGGATTGTTCGATTGGAACGCTTGCTCCCACTTCTCTATAAATGGCCCCGTTCAACTTCCCTCTTGTATGGGGCGTGGGCACTTATTCCTTCGATGGAACGAGCGGTACGTCAGTCGCTCAGAAGTCACCCTAAAAAAGCGTGGCAAGAAGCAATCGAGATTGGCATTAATAGCCAAAGGCATGAGCCACGATTTGCGGTCGAGCCGATGCGTCGCTTCCGATTTGAGGATGTTCTCCAACTCTTTATGATTGGCTTGATTGGCTACGTATCACTCGAGTGGACCATCATCCCATGGCTCATCTATCCATACGTCACAAAAGGAGGTGTTCGTGATGCAATGGCTTTCTACCGTTGACGGGTCGCTCGAGGCATATATCGAGCGGTATCGTCCTCGAGTCATCAGAATGAATCAACCATTCTCAGGAAAAGTTGGTCATTTATTATCCCGTGTTGATTCGCTTCGGGGGGCGGAACTCGCCTCACTCTTACAAATTGATGCACTGTATCCAAAAGCGTTTGACGCCTGTTCAAGCGGTGAGCAACAGATTGTACAAGTCGCTTATGCTCTATTAGATCAGCCCGAAGCAATTGTACTTATCGAACCGTTCCGCCACCTCGATCAATTCCGTAGAGAACATCTAGAGATGCTACTTCGTCGTACTTCCGGTCTCGGTGTTCGGATTGGTTATACGGAACGGGCGCAAGAATCGTCTGAAGACATGAAAATCACTTTCCGACAATCGGAGACGATACCAAGAATTGAAGCGACCGATGTATCCTATCGTCATCCGCTTCAGGCGACTTATGCCATTGAAGAAGTGACGGTCCAAATGAATGAACCTGGCCTCACCGTCTGTATTGGGACGAACGGAAGTGGAAAATCGACGTTGCTCGAACTTTTAGCAAGGAGCAGACGCCCTCTTCGTGGACGGGTGAAGCGGGGGGAGCGAGCTGCTTATCTTCCTGCCGAAACGGAATACGGTCCGTTTCCGCAAGAATCGAACCGGAGGATCGCTCAACTACAAGCCGTCCTGAGCGACTCGGCAAGCGTCCTTTTGCTCGATGAACCGACGGTGGATTTAACGAATGGGGAACGTACGGCGTTCCTTGAAGCGCTCTTGAAAAAGTCCGAATCAGCACGTGTGCTTTGTGCGACACATGATTTGGCGTTAGTCGACCAAGCGACGGACGTGATTTACCTTGCGAGTGGTCGCGTGGTCTTTCAAGGAGAACGGTCACTCTTTCAAGAACGGAGTACGCTATGGTCACATACGTCCTCGCCATTCTGATTGCCATCCTGGTCATGTATCGATTTGAGAAATCCGATCTCCCGGTTCAACCGCTCGTGCAGCTCTTGGCACTCGCAGTCATCGGTCGCTGGCTTTTCATGACGATTCCGAACGTACAACCGACGACAGCCATTTTGATGCTGACGGCACTATGTATTGGATTGAATGCTGCGGCGGTCCTTGCGCTCTTCGTACCCATCTTGTCAGGTCTGTTGCTCGGGATCGGACCGTTCGTCTTCTATCAATTTTTAGGCTGGCTCCTTATCGTAACGCTCGTCAGCAGTTTTAGACCGTTATGGATGAAGTCGAACATCCTTTTTCTTCTGTTTGGTTTTTTGTCCGGATTTATATATGGATGGACGACCAATCTAGCGTTCTTCGAAGTGATTGGAGCTGATTTTTGGAAGCTACTTCTACTCAGCGTCCCGTTTGACTTGGCACATGGGCTATCGAATGTCGTTTTCCTCTTTTTAATCCGTCCCTTGTTCGAGCGCATATTCCTTCGTCAGCTCGGGTAAACATACAATAGTCATATCATTTTGAGTGAGGTGAACGACGGATGGGTGCATATATCAATCTCACAGAAGTCGGCATGTTTCTACTCGTAGGACTATTGTTTATCTTGTTAAACCTGATTCTATTGGCAAAACGTTACACGAGAGCCCGTTTTGCCATGATCAGCATCCTTGCGGCGAGCGTGTGGCCAGCACTCATGATTGTGCTTTCCGTGGAACAACTGAGCATCATGGACCAGCTCACGTCAGGAGACCTGACGCTCGATGCCGTCATGGCGTGGGGAGTCGTCATCGCTACAGCGCTGATGACTATGATTCCGGCAGGTGTATTTCTACACCGGCTTGTGAACGTCTCTCGCTTACACTCTGAACCATAAAAGGAGCGACCCGATGCGGTCGCTCCTTTTTCATGTAGTCGATTCAGCAGGTGTTCCATCAGCCGGTTTTTGGACGCGACGTAATACTTCGAGACTGAGAGCTCGTGGCATCAATTTGGCGACCCCGACCAATAACTGATTAGAGAATCCAGGGATGACCACACGCTTGTTATTCATCACCCCTTTGTATCCGAAGAAGGCGACGAGATGAGATGGCATTTTCGAGAATGACAATTCACTCCCGGCACGATTAAAGAAGTTCGTATCCGTCGGGCCAGGGCATAACACACTCACATGCACGCCACTACCTTTCACCTCGGCATGAATCGCTTCAGTGAATGAGAGGACATAGGCTTTCGTCGCGTAATAGACGGCCATATATGGACCAGGTTGGAAGGCAGCGACAGATGCAACGTTCAACACATATCCGTGGTCACGTTCGAGCATGCCAGGCAAATAGGCTTTCGTCAGTTCGGTCAACGTATTGACGTTCAATCGGACCTCGTCGGCTTCCGTCTCAGCATCAAGGTCGGCGAACGCGCCGGACGTGCCAAACCCGGCATTGTTAATTAAAAAGTCGACAGTGAGGCCAGCTTCGGCAATCATCGTCGTCAATCGGACTGCTGCGCCATGTTTTGCCAAATCTAGAGCAAAGACATGTACGTTGATGCGATAACGTGTCTCAAGTACTTTTTTTAGTTCATGCAATCGTGGTTCGTTCCGAGATACTAAAATACAGTCGTAGCCGTCGCGAGCGGCGAGTACGGCCAAGTCTAGACCGATGCCCATCGAGGCGCCGGTGATTAAAGCTGTCTTTGACAACATGATCCACTCCTTTGATGAAAAGTCATACATTGTTACTGAATTCTTCACGAGTTGTTAAAATCCTGCTCCGTTCGCACATTGAAACATATGCTAAAGTATAGCAAGAAAATGTGATTAGACTCACAAAGTAGGGAGTAGAACAAATATGATGATTCAGCTCGTCACTACGGCGCAAAGCGTTGATCAGGCAGAAGCGTTAATCAAAGCCGGCGCGGACCGACTATATATCGGAAATTCAAGGTTTGGGTTGAGACAAAAAGGTGACTGGACAATCGATGCTGTGAGAGAAGTCACACAACTTGCCCATCAGTATGGGAAAGAAGTGACGGTAGCCGTCAACAACCTGATGCACAATGACCACATTGAAGAGTTAAAAGATTATTTGCAAACGCTGAAAACGATAGGAGTCGATGATGTCACCGCTGGAGACCCCGGCGCCATTCGCTTGATTCGACAGGCCAAGATTCCGTATTGGTATGATGCCCAAACGCTCGTCACATCCGCCAAACAGATCCAATTTTGGGGGAAACGCGAAGCGATTGGAGCGGTCGTCGCCCGCGAAGTGACAATCGAAGAACTCGTCTTGATCCAGCAGCAAATCGGACTTCCTGTTGAAGTGCAAGTATATGGTCCGACATGCATCCATCACTCTAAACGCCCACTCGTGACGAATTACTTTAATGAACTCGGAAGACCGGTTGAAGAAGCAAAACAACGCGAATTTTATATGAGCGAACCGGCAGATACGACCAGTCGTTATCCCATCTATGAGGACGAGAACGGCACCCATATTTTCTCTGAGGATTTGACGCTCATGGGTCAGCTTCCGACGTTAGTCAAAAATGGACTTCACACGTGGAAGCTAGACGGATGGCACGCCGGGGACCAGTTTGTTGAAATCGTTCAGTTGTTTACTTATGCCCGGACGAATTTGTTGAACGGTCGATTTGATCGTGTAGAGATGGAACATCGTCTTCACGAGCTTCAACCGGAAACGTTCCGTCTCGGTACGGGACTGTGGTTGCGAAAACCAGAAGAGATTAAGTGAGGGATCAAGATGAAACGACGTCCAGAATTATTAGCGCCAGCAGGAAACTTAGAGAAATTAAAGATGGCCATCCATTATGGTGCCGATGCGGTCTATATCGGCGGACAGCAGTTCGGGTTACGTTCACGTGCCGGTAATTTCAGTTATGACGAGATGCGTGAGGGGGTAGCCTTCGCACATGCGTACGGCGCGAAAGTATACGTCGCTGCGAACATGGTGACGCATGAAGGCGATATCGAGGGGGCAGGTGACTTCTTCCGAACACTTCGAGATATCGGAATCGATGCAGTCATCGTCTCGGATCCAGCGATGATTGAAACTTGTCTTACGGAAGCAGAAGGGTTGCCCGTCCATTTGTCGACCCAAGCTTCGGCGACAAACTACGAGACCCTTCGTTTCTGGAAGGAAGAAGGACTCGAACGAATCGTCTTGGCTCGTGAGGTATCGATGGATGAAATCATTAAAATGAAACAGGAAGTCGATGTCGAAATTGAGACGTTCGTCCATGGGGCGATGTGTATCTCGTATTCCGGTCGATGCACGTTATCAAATCACATGACATTACGAGATGCCAACCGTGGGGGATGTGCCCAATCATGCCGCTGGAAATATGGTTTCTTTGAAGAAGGTGATCTTCTAACAGAAGAGATGGAAGCGCGTGACGAAGAGCCGTTCTCGATGAGTTCAGTTGATTTATCGATGGTCCGCCACATTCCTGACTTGGTGGAGGCAGGAGTCGATAGTTTGAAGATAGAGGGACGAATGAAATCGATTCATTACGTCGCGACGGTGTGTAACGTCTATCGTCAAGTGATTGATGCGTACTGTGAAGATCCAGAGCATTTCGTCTTCGACCCTGCATGGGAAGAAGAAATTTGGAAAGCGGCCCAACGTGAACTCGCGACCGGGTTCTATTACGGGATCCCGACTGAAAAAGAGCAATTGTTCGGGAAACCTCGTTCGATTCCGCAATTTGCGTTTGCGGCTCGTGTCATCTCATACGACCCTGTGACGGGTATGGCAACGCTCGAACAGCGGAATCACTTTTCAATCGGTGAAGAGGTTGAATTTTTCGGACCCGGATTTGTTCGTTTTTCACAAGTCATTGATACGATGGAGGATGTGGACGGTCACCTCCTCGAGTCTGCTAACCAAGCGATGATGACAATTCGTGTAAAAGTGGATCGGCCGGTCGCAACCGATTACATTATGCGTAAGCGAAAAGGTGTGCGTGCTCGTTCGCTCGTTTGACACATCCACCGAGCCAACATAGTCGCCCGTTCCGTTCAATCCTGCTACCCTAAGAAGTAGAGACGGAGGGATGGAAGAATGAACCAAAATACGGAGCAATTACGGACTGAGCCCATCGGCAGACTCCTCTTCAAGTTATCGCTTCCGGCGATGATTGGGATGCTCGTGACGGCGCTCTACAATATCATTGATACGATTTTTGTCGCCCGAGGGATCGGTGCATCGGCAGTCGCTGCCATCGGGATTGCGTTTCCGATTCAGATGATTTTAATGGCCGTGTCGAGTGCCGTTGGTCTAGGTGGGGCGTCTATCAGTTCGAGGAAGCTTGGACGCGGTGACGATGCCGGTGCAGCCGTTACATTCTTGAACGTACTTGTCCTCGTCGGTCTGTTTGCGGCACTTGCGGTCAGTTCTGCTTTCTTTATGTTAGATGAAATTTTGAAAGTGTTCGGTGCGACGACCGAAATCATGGATCTCAGCCGACAGTACTTATCAGTTGTCTTGATCAGTTCACCATTCTTCATGTTCACACTCGCTTCGAGTGCGATGGTTCGTGCTGAAGGACAGGCACCTTATCAAATGAAGGTCATGCTGACGACCGTTCTCGTCAACCTCGTGACGACCCCGCTCTTCATTTTCACGTTCGACTGGGGCATGTACGGGGCAGCGACTTCTACGGCACTCGCCCAAGTCATCGGTTCCGTATTGATGCTGCGCTTCTTCTTCGCCCGAAAACCAAAAACGGAACTGCGCTTCAAGTGGCGTCAGTTCCGGATTCGATTCGATGAGATAAAAGAAATCATGGCAATCGGTTCGTCTTCGTTCATCATGATGGTGTCCCAATCCATTTTATTTGTTGGTGTCAACGTGATGCTCGGTACGTACGGCGGGACCGAAGAATTGGCCATTTTCGCCATTATCAACAAGTTCATGGCGCTCGTTGGTATGCCAATCATGGGAATCGTCCAAGGGATGCAACCAATCGTTGGATATAACTACGGTGCAGAGCGATTCGACCGAATGCGTGAAACCATTTGGACGGCGATGCGGGTCGGGATTGCGATTGCTGTCATCATTTGGTTGATTCTGCAGCTATTCCCGCAAACACTCATGGGCTGGTTCTCGACGGATGAGGCGCTCATTGCTGGCGGTGTGACAGCGATTCACATTTTGTTCGCCGTTTCCTTCCTTCCGAGTGTTCAGATGCTCGTCAATGGAATCTATCAGTCCCTCGGGAAAGCACGCGTCGCTATGTTCTTGTCCCTTTCACGTCAGACGCTCTACACGATTCCGCTCGTCTTTATTCTCCCGTCGTTCCTCGGAGTGTTCGGCGTATGGTTGGCATTCCCAATCGCTGATGCGATGACATTTTTGACGGCTGTTGCTTTGGCATTCTGGGACCGTAAATTATTGTTCCGTCCTTCAGAAGAAGATAAAGAAGCACATGATGTAAATCCAAAAGCGACAAACTTATAATCAAACGTCCGCTCGTGTCGAGCGGGCGTCTTCTTTTAGGAACAAGTATATCCCACCGAGGAGGACGACGGCTCCGATCCATTGGAACGGTCCAAGTCGCTCTCCGAAGAAGGCGTATCCAAATAGCATTCCCCACAACGCCTCTCCAAGAATCGTGATACTGACGACGGTCGCACTGACACGGGCAAGCGCATAGTTGAACAGGTTGTGCCCGAGGATTGTCGGGAAGAAAGCGAGCGCGAGGAAGTACCACCAGTTGATGGATTCAAAGGCAGTGAATGTCGTGCCGCGAACGAGCAACATGAAGCAAAGCACGACCGTCGCAACGAGATATACGCTAAAAGAATATGTATTCGTGTTCATCGAAGCTCGTACATGCTGTCCAACGAGCCAATACCCTGCAATCAATAGGGCGGCAATCAAGGCGAGTAGGTCTCCGAAGAGGGCTTCACGGCCGAGTTGAATGTCCCCCGCAGCAACGAGCATGCCCCCGAGGACAGCGACGAGCGCGAAGGCAAGTCCTTTTCGAGTCGGATTCTTTTTAAAGATGAGTGCATTCCCGATCAACACAAAAATTGGACTCGACGTGACAAATAGTGTGGAGCTGGCAACCGTCGTGTAATCGAGTGACAAAAACCAAAGCCAAAAGTGAAACGCCAGTAACGTTCCGCTAAGAAGTAGAGCGTAGCGAGTCATGAGGCGCGTGGTGATGAGTGATTTGAAATCGACAAACGGTAACAACATGAGACACGTGAACAGCATACGGTAAAATGCGGCAGTCTCGGCAGGTGCCGACGTCCATTTGACGAAGAGGACACTCGTCGATAAGAAAAAGACAGCAGCGAACAAGATGAGATAAGACATGGCGACACTCCTTCACAGTTGTACTTCTCTGTTAATAATATCGGAAAACAGCCACGAGGCAAGACACGATTCAAAAATAGCAAACAAATGCTCCCCTCTCGATGTGTCCATCTTTGACTTGATATAGTAAAATACATAGTAGAAGCTAGCTAATCATGTACGTCTTGCCATTATGTAGGAGGCAAAGTAAGGAGTTCTTATGAGACTAATCATTGCGGAAAAGCCATCACAAGCTCAAAAGTTGGCTGCTCCCTACCCATCAAAAAAGCGAAAAGACGAGATTGAAATCTCACCTTGTCCCCGTTTCCCGGAAGGGGCGATTGTTGTGTGGGCGGTCGGTCACCTTTGTGAACTTCAAGAACCGTCGCACTATCGACCGGAATGGAAGTCGTGGAAGTACGATTCACTTCCGATTGTCCCAGAACGATTTGATTATCGTATTTCAAAAGGGAAGTCGAAACCGTTCTATGCCATCAAAAAATGGCTCCATGATCGCTCGATTACTGATGTCATCATCGCATCGGATGCCGAAAGGGAAGGGGAAGCAATCGTTCGTCTGATCCTCCGACTCGCAGGTAACAAAAAACCGCTTGCTCGACTATGGATCTCGAGTTTGACGGAGCAAGCAGTCGATCGTGGATTCTCGCAACTGTTGCCAGGTGAACAGACGATTCCATACTACCATGAGGCGATGAGCCGCGCCTGTGCGGACTGGCTCGTTGGGATGAATGCGTCTCGTGCCTATACGACGTTGTTGAAGACGATTGGGATTGAAGACGTATTCTCGCTCGGTCGTGTGCAAACCCCGACTCTTGCCTTAATCGTCAATCGCGAACGAGAAATCAAACAATTCGTGCCAGAACCATACTTCGAAGTCGAGGCGACACTTGCAAAAGGTCGAGGCACGTTCAAAGCGAAGTACACGTTTGGAAAGACAACAAAGCTCAAAACGCGTGAGGAAGCTGATGCGGTCGTCAAACGCGCATCTGGAACTGCGATTGTGAAGACAATCGACAAAGAAGAAAAAATTGAGCAACCGCCATTTTGGTTCAGTCTATCCGGATTACAAGCGGAGGCAGGGAAACGCTTCGGATTCGGAGCGAAAAAGACACTTGATATCGCTCAAAAGTTATATACGAAAGGGTGGATTAGTTACCCTCGGACCGATTCGGGATTTGTCACACCAGATGAGGCAATGCTATTTCCACAGACAAAGGCAAGACTGCTGAAGTCCGAAGCCTATGCCGGACTTCGTGACCTTTTGACTGAGGACCCGTCGAAAAATCGACGCTATGTCAATGCCAAGAAAGTCAGTGACCACTACGCAATCATCCCGACGGAGGCATGTGGTGACATCACTCGACTCGGTGGGGATGATGCGAAACTGTATGATTTGATCAATCGACGCTTCCTTGCGGCCTTTGCACCCGCAGCGATGCTCGAGAAGACAACGGTTGATTTGATTGATGGAAGCGACTTGTATCGAGCAAAAGGAACCGTCGTTGTGAGTCCTGGCTATCGACAAGTCGTTGAGATGAAATCAAAAGATGTCGAGCTTCCTGCGATGATGGTCGGTGAAGAATTAAAAGAGAAGAAAGTTGAAGTGTTGTCGAAACAGACAGAGCCACCGAAGCGATATACGGAGGGCGCGCTCATTATGGCGATGAAAGTCGCCGGGAAACAACTCGATGACGAAGAGCTGATTCATATCATGAAAGAAGTAGAGGGTCTTGGGACTGAGGCTACACGTGCCAACATCATCGATGGATTGAAGAAGCGAGGCTATGTCCAACTTCAGAAAAAAGAGCTTGTTCCAACAGACAAGGGTCGCCTGTTGATTGATGTCCTCGGAGATAGTATTTTGGCATCACCCGCAATGACGGCGAAATGGGAGAAGCGACTCCATGAGATCGGTCAAGCATCGGCATCCGCTGCCGAATTCATTGAACAAGCGAAGAAGATGTCCGTTCATTTGGTCGAAGAAGCGAAATCGCGAGTAGAGGCGGCTAATCCAGAGGGCTATACGATTGAGGCGAAACGTTATGGCAAGAAAGGAACGACTCGACCGAAGGCATCATTTGGTGTCTGTCCGAATTGTGGGAAAGGGCTTGTCGAACATCCAAAGTTCATCGGGTGCAGCGGTTATCGGGAAGGATGTCGCTTCACCGTCTCCAAACAAGTGCTTGGCGTCGGACTCGTCAAAGATGAGTTGAAGCAAATGATCAATGGCGGGCAGTCGAACGTCCATACGTTCAAAAAGGGAGACAAGACATTCAATGCCTCATTGTATTTAGAAAAAGGTATACTTCGATTTGAATTCAAATAAAAAAGGGTCGCGCATTAGAGCGGCCCTTCTGTCTGGTCAGTCTTTTCTCTCTTCTTGTCATCTTCAATGCGACGATTGATTTCGTCATAGTCGAGCACGATGTCGTCTTTATTGTCTTTATAGGCGTATCCTTTTTGGATGACGACGATGGATGCGATGAGGACGAGTAAAATAATTAAACCGCTTACGGCGAATATCCAGGCCATATGAACCCCTCACTTTCTCTCTTCAGTATGCCAAACAGTGGACAGGTTCTTCAACTAGAATGAATAGACGGTTATGTCGTGTGCGAGTGAAAAGATATGGTACAATACGATATAGATTACTACGTAGAGAAGGAAGGGATAGTCATGGCGATTTTGATTGTGGATGATGAACCGGTCAATACGCTCGTACTTGAGCAACTGCTTCACCAGCACGACTATGAGACGGTATCGGTCTCGAGTGGGGAAGAAGCGCTCGATTTACTGATGGCCCCACAAGCCGCATCGCTGTATGATCTCGTCCTGTTGGATGTCGAAATGCCTGGAATTTCAGGAATCGAGACGTGCAAACGGATTCGGCAGATGGCTGACTTTGAAGAGTTGCCGGTCATCATGGTTTCCGGACGAACGGAAGAGAAGCAGATTGCCGAGGGACTCGACGCGGAGGCGTCAGATTACACGACCAAACCAATCAAAATAACAGAATTACTCGCACGAATCCGTTCTGCCCTCCGTTATAAGGCGGCTGTTGATGAACGGAAAATTTATGAGACCCGTCTTCAGTATGATTTGGACCTTGCCCAAAAGATTCAACAGAGTGCGCTTACGCCACCAATCAGTAATGAAGAGATTGATGTTCGTGCGCTCTATCTGCCTTCTAAAAAACTAGCCGGAGACATGTACGCGTGGTTTCAGGTCGCACCGGACCGATACGGGGTCATCATCTTTGATGTCATGGGACATGGGGTCTCATCGGCGCTCATCACGATGGGAATCCGTTCAATCCTACCGGGGCTTGTCGGGAACGTGCAATATCCGGTAGACGTCATGACGGAGTTGAACCGTCAGATGACGTTCCTCTTCTCGGGTGACGATATGCACAGCTACTTCACGGCGGTCTATTGCTACATCGACACGACAAAACGTCGAATCGAATATGTGAATGCGGGTCATCCGCCTGTCATCGTGACGTCAGAAGAAGGAAACTCTCGTCTTGAGACGACAGGGGTACCAGTCGGTATGTTCGAGGAACCGAATTATGAATCCAAAGAGATTGACATCACACCGAATATGACGCTTCACATGTATACGGATGGACTCATGGAGTGTTACAGCAAAGATATCGATGATGGGATTCGATGGCTAGAAAACGACGTTTCCACATATGGTCTTGACTATAGTCGTCACGTCGCTGAACAGCTTGTGCCAAAGATTGAAATTGAAGACGACCTATGTCTCGTCACGGTCAAAATCACATGAAAAGAGCCTGACGCAACGTGCGTCAGGCTCTTTTATGCTAGAAATATCGCTTTCGCCAAAGGATATAGAAGGCGAGACCGGAAAATCCAATCATCATCGTGATAGCCATGATGAATCCGAACGGTTGTCCTTCCCATGGAACTTGAACGTTCATCCCAAAAATTCCAGATATCATTGTCGGGATGCTGAGGACAATCGTGATGGATGCCAAGAATTTCATGACGAAGTTAACATTGTTCGAAATGATGGATCCGAATGCTTCCATCTTGATGCTGATGATGTCGTTATAAATCGATGCCATTTCCATCGCTTGTCGGTGTTCGACAAAAACGTCTTCGAGTAGTTCTTCGTCCTCTTCATGCTTCTCCAAACTCGGTGTCTTGACGATTCGGTCCAAGACGCTATCATTCGCTTTTAACGAAGTCATGAAGTAGACGAGAGATTTTTGAAGGTTCATCAACTGGAAAATCTCTTGGTTTCGCATGGAACGCTGCAACTCTTGCTCGAGTTCGTCCATTCTTCGGTCGATTTGACGCAAGAAGCGCAAATACGTCATGCTCACACGATGTAAAATCTGAAAGACGAAGCGACTACGATAGTTTGTTCGGAACAGTCTTGCCTTCCCGTTAGCGAACAAATTCAACACGTCGAGATCTCGCGAGCAGACGGTAATGAAATGTCGTCCGGTCACGATGATACCGAGCGGGATCGTATTATACGTGCGACCTGTATCATCTTCCTCCACATACGGAACGTCGATGATCATGAGAAGTCCTTCATCATCTTTTTCAAAACGTGGTTTCTCTTCGATA
Source organism: Exiguobacterium sp. BG5(2022) (assembly GCF_031844365.1). Lineage (GTDB taxonomy): Bacteria > Bacillota > Bacilli > Exiguobacteriales > Exiguobacteriaceae > Exiguobacterium > Exiguobacterium profundum. The sequence continues at coordinate 958,078 of NZ_JAUZVB010000001.1, read as the reverse complement.
TCAAGTGGGTCATATACAAAGTCTTCTGGAATGCCGGACGCCTCGATGACTTGATCGGCCTCATCTTTTGTCGGGTTCACGAGTTGGATCCAGCTTCCTTTATCAAAGTCTTCGATTTCATCCACATGGCCTGATGCGTCAGTACGGTAAATCGTCAGCATGCATCTTCCTCCTACCTTAACTCAATCTTATTATAGGTAGCCAAAATGAAGAGTGCAATCCAAAGCAGGAGTTTTTTTGTTTTCTCTCGAAAACGTGTTACAGTGAGAGGGAACGATTGGAATATCGTTTATTGAGGAGGGGTTATATTGACTAGAATGCCCGAAGACGCTCTGTTCAATGAAGAAAAACTAGCAGAGCTTCACCAAATCGCAAACGGAAACATTGAGTTCTTAAATAAAATTGCAACCACATATATCCAGCAGTTCGAGGCGAAGTATCCTGAACTTCAATCGGCAGTCGAGTCGAAAGATTATTCTCGCGTCGAGCAACTCGCCCATTTATTGAAAGGGGCCTCCTATTCAGTTGGTCTAGAACAGACGGCGCTTCTTTTCCACGACCTTGAAGTGGCTGGAGAAAATGCACATCTAGATGGAGCGACCGAAACATTGGCAACCATCGAATCGCATAGTAAGCGATTTTTAACCGAATGGAATACGCATTTTGAACAATTCACATAAAAAAGTTTGCGACGGAGAAGTCGCAAACTTTTTTATTATCCTACAAATTCATCGAGCGTCGCAATCAACATTCCGATTTCTGGTTTCGTGATTTGAGCGTTCGCACCGACGGCTTCCCCTTTATGTTTCAAGTCATCTGAAATGAGTGACGAGAAGATGATGATTGGAAGTGTTGCGTATTGGTCCATCTCACGAAGACGCTTCGTCAAATGAAGTCCATCCATCTGTGGCATCTCAATGTCGGTGATGAGGAGGTCACACTCGGCACCTTCTTGTTCAAACGCATCGAGTGCCTCTTTCCCGTTATTGAAGACAGTCGTATTGAAGTACCCCGCGTCATCCAACGTGTCGAGAATCAATGTGCGGAGCATTTCTGAATCTTCAGCTAGCCAAATGTTTTTGTTCGAGCGCTCACGAGCGCCGAGTCGCTTCACAGATTCGCGAGCCATGATGTCCTTACGTGACAACTCGAGCGCGATTCGCTCATAATCGAGCAAGATGATCATCTGGTCACCTGTTTTGACGACACCGTTTGTAATGCCTTGAACACCACGTGCGAGATCGGACGGGGTATCAATTTGTTCCCAAGAGATGCGTTTGATCTCGGTTACCTGGTCGACACGAAGAACCGACTTCTCACCGTTGAACTCACAGACAATCAAACGATCATCACTTCCGACTTCACGCGGATGGCTGATGACCATCGGAAGGTCGATGACGGTCATGACTTCACCGCGCAGCTCGATTAATCCCATGATGGCTTCAGGCGTACCTGGGAGTGGCGTCAATGGAAGCATCGTGATAATTTCACGTACTTTCATGACATTGATGCCGAACAAGAACGGTCCAGCTTGGAAAATGACGATTTCAAGTTCGTTCGTTCCTGCTTCAAGTAAAATATTATGATCAGTGCTCAATGGTAGTCCCTCCTATTTCACGTACTCTCATCTTTACTATCGGTATCCAATCGATAAATCTACAGTAAAAATAGTGTCAACTCTCATCAGAATTCACAAAAAGTTTCATAGTAACCGTTTACATCTCATAAACTGAATCGTTATAGTTGTCCAATGCAAAAAAATCTGCATACAATGGGGTTGGCAACGAGATATTACAGCTTACTCAGGAGGCAGATAGAGATGATGAGTATGAACACATATCCATATTTATTGAATGGTCAATGGCAGGAATCTTCAAGCAACGAAACGATTGAACTCGTTTCACCATATAAAGACGAAGTCGTAGGTCGCGTTCAAGCGATGTCACGCGATGAAGTCGATGAAGCCATCCATGGCGCAAAACGTGCACAACAAGAATGGGCGGCGCTTCCGGTCAACAAGCGCGCTGAATTATTGTATGCATGGGCAGAAAAACTCGAAGAACGCGTGGATGAGATTGGTCAAATCATCATGCGAGAAGTCGGGAAAAACTTGAACGACGCGAAGAAGGAAGTCGTACGGACGGCGGAAATCATTCGTTATACGGCAGAAGAAGGAATTCGCTTCAATGGCGGCTTCATGCAAGGCGATTCATTCCCAGGTGGCTCGAAAAACAAGATGGCCATCATCAAGAAAGAAGCGCTCGGTGTCATCCTCGCGATTTCACCGTTCAACTACCCGGTAAACTTGGCAGCTGCTAAGATTGCGCCGGCGCTCGTCACAGGAAATGCGGTAGTCTTCAAACCAGCGACGCAAGGTGCAATCAGTGGGATCAAGATGGTCGAGGCTCTTCACGATGCCGGTCTTCCAAAAGGTCTGTTGAACCTCGTGACAGGTCGCGGTTCGGTCATCGGTGACTACTTGACATCACACCCAGGGATCGACATGATCACGTTCACAGGTGGAACGGGTACGGGTCAACATTTGTCACAACAAGCGTCGATGGTACCGGTCGTACTCGAACTCGGCGGGAAAGACCCAGCCCTCGTTTTAGAGGATGCAGACTTGACGTTAGCAGCTGACCAAATTGTCAGCGGAGCGTTCTCATATTCAGGTCAACGTTGTACAGCAATCAAGCGCGTCTTCGTCCTTGAAAATCAAGCGGATGAGCTCGTCGATATGTTGAAAGAACGTGTCGCAAAACTTTCAGTCGGTTCACCGGAAGAGAACAGCTTCATCGTTCCTTTAGTTGATGCGAAGACGACGGATTATGTACAGGGTTTGATTGACGACGCCGTCAATAAAAAGGCAACGGTCGTTTACGGTAATAAGCGTGAAGGAAACTTGCTTCACCCGACATTGCTTGATCATGTGACGACAGATATGCGTGTCGCATGGGAAGAACCGTTCGGACCGGTCCTCCCGGTCATCCGTGTGAAATCACTCGACGAGATGATCGCACTCACGAATGAATCGGAGTTTGGTCTTCAGGCGAGCGTCTTCACACAAAACGTCAATAGCGCCTTCACGGTCGCTGATAAGTTAGAAGTCGGTACGGTCCAAGTGAACGGACGGACAGAACGCGGTCCAGACCACTTCCCATTCATCGGTGTCAAGCAATCGGGACTCGGCGTTCAAGGAATCGGACGTAGCCTTGAGACGATGACACGTGATAAAGTGACGGTCATCAACCTATAATATGAATCATTCATGAGGGAGAGACATCTCCCTCTTTTTTGTTTGATTGAAAACGCATCTTTCAGACGGGTATAATGGAGAAAGACAGGAAGAAGGGGTGGTGATGACATGGCGGACTGGATTTCTAGCCAACTGGCAAGACTCGATATCCCGACACCGTTCGAAGTCGGGAACGTGAACGTATATATCGTTGAACATATGAACCGCTTCTTCATGGTCGATTGTGGACCAGACACAGAAGAGGCGTGGACCTCGTTGAACCGTCAACTTGAAGAGCTTGAACTCTCGTTGGCGGATATCGACTTTTTATTTTTGACACATCATCATGCTGATCATGCCGGACAAGCATGGCGTCTTCGCGACGCATCCATCCCCGTGTACGGGCATGAAAAGCTCGTTCGATACTTAGAGCAAACCCCAAACTTTTTGAAGCGTGGCAATCACTTTTTACATGAATTGGCCGTCTCTTTCGGGGCCCCGGCTCCACTCGTGGAAAAATTACCAGACTATCGCGAAGCGCTTCGCTGGATTGGTCCGACGACTGTCACGATGACGTTTGGGGACGGGCAAGCATTGACCTCGGATGGGGCGTGGCAGACGATCCATTTACCTGGACACGCCAGTGACCAGCTCGGGTTGATTGGTCCCGGAGGAGTCTTGATTGCCGGAGATCACCTCATCGACAAGGTCGAACCAAATCCGCTCATCGAACAGCCGTATGATGACGAAGGATTTGCATCACCCGTCATTCTCTATATCGATTCGCTTAAAAAATTACGCGGGATTGATTTAAAGCTCGTCGTCAGTGGACACGGTGAACCGATTCACCATCCGAATGATTTAATCGAGAGTCGGATTCGCCAACGGTATGAGCGCAGTGAACAATTGCTTGCCGAATGGGAAGATGGACTTAGCGTTTTTGATTGGTCAATGAAGTTATATGGACGAAAGATGCGACGTGGGATGCCGCTCGTCTTCAGTGAAGTGTTTGCACGACTCAGTTTACTCGAGGAACGTGGCGACATCGAGAGACGTCGAGATGATCAAAAATGGATTTATACGAAGAAAGAAGTGATGTCGTGAAACGAGTAGTCATTACTGGTGCGTCAAGCGGGCTCGGTGCCGCATTGGCGCATTCTTTTTATGAACATGGATACAACGTATTGTTGATTGGAAGAAATGAAGAACGGTTAAAAAAGATTGCCGCAACATGTGAAGGGGATTGGATGTGCGCGGATGTCGCAAAGTCAACCGCTCTCGTTCATGATGTGAGCGAACGGTTCGGGAAATTTGACGTATGGGTCAACAATGCAGGCATGGCCGAATTTGATTTTGTGACCGATCAGTCGACGGATGTGATAGAAGAAACGATGCGTGTGAACGCTCTCGCACCGATGCTGTTATCGCGAGATGTCGCCCGCGTGATGGAGCGAGAGGGTATCATCGTCAACATCTGTTCACAGGCTGCGAAAGTACCGACACCTAAGTCAGCCGTCTACGCAGGGTCAAAGGCGGCACTTTTACAGTTTTCGAACGCGCTCAGGCTAGAGTTGAAGCCCCGTGGCATTCACGTCATGACGGTCAATCCAGGACCGATTGCAACGCCGTTCTTTAATCGAGCTGATAAAAGTGGTACATATGCTGAAAGTGTTCAAAGGATCATGCTTGACCCGAAACAATTGGCTGATGCGATTGTCAGAGGAAGTCGTAAGCGAAAACGTGAAATCAATGCGCCGTGGTGGATGAACGTAGGGGCGAATGTGTATGCAATCTGTCCAACCATGTTCGAAATGCTCGCAAAACGGGGATTTGAGAAAAAGTAAAAAGGGGGATTAAGATGAGGAAATGGAGAGTACTGCTCGCAACTGTCATGCTAACATTCGTGGCAGCGTGTGGGAGTGAACAGGCAGTTGAGTTTTCGGACTCGTTTGAAAAAGCAGCGACGACGGCAGAAGGGTCGACCGTCAACCTATATATGTGGGGTGGGGACGAGGGCATCAACAGCTACATCGATGACTACGTGGCACCTCGCCTCGAGGAATCTTACAATGTCGAATTGAACCGTGTCGCAATGGATACGGCAGAATTCATTCGACAATTATCACTCGATAAAAAAGCGGACAGACAAGTCGGGACGATCGATGCCGTCTGGGTCAATGGCGATAATTTCCGAAATGCGAAAGAGGCTGGTCTTCTTCGAGACGGACTGATGGAACGTGTCCCGAACGCCGAGTTATTAAACGAAACGGCCCAGCAATCAGATGCTGGCACCCCGACAGAGGACTTGGAGCTCGCATGGGGGAATGTACAATTCATCATGCATTACGATGCTTCGAAAGTGGACAATCCTCCTCAATCGTTTGAAGAATTACGTCGCTGGACTGAAGACAATCCAGGTCGATTCACGTATCCTGAAGTCACAGATTTCACCGGGAATGCCTTCGTCCGCCATCTATTGTATGAACGATACGGTGACGAGTTGGACCAAAAAGCGACCATTGAGGATTCGTTCTGGGATGACTTGAAAGCGTGGTCTCCGAATTTGTGGAAAGACGGACAAACGTATCCAAAGACGCTCGAACAACTCGATCAGCTCTATGCATCGGGAGAAGTTTGGATGACGATGGGATTCAACGAACGTCGAGCCGAGGCGGAAGTGACGGAAGGGATCTTCCCGAAAGAGACACGCGCGCTCGTCCTCGATCACTCCATTGCCTCGACACACTTTTTAGCAGTCCCATTCAATGCCCCGAATCCAGATGGGGCGTTAGTCCTTCTTCAAGAACTGTTGTCTCCTGAAGCACAGCTTGTCAAACAAGGACCAGAATATTGGGGAGACGGCACATCACTCGACTTAACGAAGCTTGACGTGAATGACCAACGAGCGTTTGAAGAATTAGGGGAGGGTGTCACGTACCCAGATTCGGAGCAGTTGCTCGAACGTTCGATTCCGGATTATGGACCGAACGTGATTGACACCGTCCGCGAGGAGTGGCCACGTGTTGCGAAGTAGTGTCGCAGTGACGATCATGGTGTCGCTTCTTCCTCTCACTGCTCTCGTCTTTCTCGCCATAGAGTCAATGGGAACGGATTGGGGCTCGCTTTTAACAGATGAGACGTGGCGCGATAGTTTCGTCACGACGATTTATGTCGTCAGCGTATCGACCGGTCTATCGCTTGTAATCGGGACGTGGCTTGCAAGAACGGTCGTCCAAAAAGGTTGGCGTTTCCTATCGTCTGTACTCCGACTTCCGATGTTTGTCCCTCACATTGCCGCTGCATACCTGTTTTGGTTATTGTTCACCGGAACGAATGGCATCGGATGGATTGAGGCGAACGAACGAAACTATGTCACGGTCATCCTGACCTATATATGGAAGGAGACACCGTTCGTCTTTTTAATGATGCTCGGGACATATGAGCAATTGAATCGGGGTTACGTCGAGATGGCCAAGACGCTCCAACTCTCTCCGTTTGACCAGTTCAAACATGGGGAGTTGCCGTTTCTGATGAAACCATTACTCGATTCGGCATGGATTTTAATCGCCTTTATCTCGTTCGCATACGAGGTCCCGGCATTGCTCGGCGTGACTTACCCGAAACTCATCGGTGTCCTCGCGTATGAACGACTGTCGACTGGACTCTATTTAGAGGCGACAGAGCCTTATGCGGTCGCCCTCGTCTGGACATGTCTTGTCGGAAGCGGCGTATTCCTATCTTACGTATTGACCGCATCCATACGACGACGAATTGAACGTGGGGTGAGACGATGATTCGACAAGGGCTTCTCATCTGTTTGACGTTCATACCGTTTATCAGCCTCTTTTTCGTAGTCCCGACATTTGAAATCGAGAACAACATGGCAATCGTTCATACGATAGGATTGATTGTGATTTTATCTGGGATCAATGTGTGGCTCTCGATGATGTGTGCCTGGTGGCTATTGTGGACAGATTCTAGATGGAAACATGTCATCGAATGGCTCGTCTTTTTACCATTGTTCATTCCGATGCTGGCCACATTGTTTGGCCTCTATCTGATTTTGGCGGAAGCTGGTCTGATTGGGACGTATGTCGGCGTCACCCTTGCCCTGCTCGTCGTGACGATTCCCTATTCAATCCGCCTCGCCTACAACGGAATGGCGGTCATCGGTCGACCACTTTTGGAACAAGCTCGGATTCTGCCATCGAGACGGCGAGTCATGTACGTGCTGTATCCGCTCTTTTCTAGATTGATGCGGACCATCGCGTTGTTCACGACCGTCATTTTGCTCAGTCAATTTGCGCTGATCCAGTTGATTGGTGCGGGATTGATTCCGACCGTGACGACAGAATTGTATCAATCTTATGCGGGAAACAATCGTGGTCTAGCTCTCTCGAACACATGGATGCTCATCCTATTCCCCGTTCTCCTCTATTTCCTGCTCTCAGGATGGGATCGGTATATGGTGCGTATGCTGAAAGGACGTCTTCAATGAGTTTGAATGTACAAAATCTATATAAACAATTTGGAACGAAACAAATACTAAATGGTGTCGACTTCGAGGTTAAACCTCACGACATTCACGCAATCGTCGGTGTGAGTGGTTCAGGGAAATCGACGATTCTACGAATCATCGCAGGTCTTGAGTCGACTGACAGCGGTGACGTGAAATGGAATCACCGTTCTTTAATCCCTATCCCTGCGCATAAACGGCGCGTGACGATGCTATCGCAAACGGCTTTATTGTTCCCACATTTGACAGTCGGAGAGAATGTCGCGCTCGTGACTCGAGAGCGTTCTCGTAAGCAAGCCGAACATTGGTTACGAGTCGTTCAACTCGGTGACCGATATGATGCCGAGATACACGAACTGTCTGGTGGCGAACAACAACGGGTCAGTCTTGCCCGAGCTTTAGCTGCTGAACCAGAACTACTGTTATTAGATGAACCCTTTACAAACCTTGATCCCAAACTCAAGCTCGACTTGCAGCGTTTTATCCGGGACTTAGTGAAAGAACTCAACTTGACGGCGGTATTGGTCACTCATGATCGGGAAGAAGCGATGCTCATGGCAGACCAGGTGACGCTGATTGATGAAGGCAAGGTGACACGTACGGGGACGGTTGCGGAGTTATACGATACGGCCCCTGGATTCGGTGACTTTGTCATGCTCGATGGAGAACTGCGACCGTTGTCTGAAGTGGAGGTATCCGAAGCGACTGGTGTGTCGGTTCAGTTGATGAAGAAAATTTATCGATTCGGTCAATGTTTCGGGGAATATCAGTTCAAGGATGGACGATCCGTCATGTTACCGACGTGTGAAACGTACCAAACTGGAATGATTTATCGAATTAAACGAAAGGAGGAATAGTATGCTCGATACGTACGGAAGTCGTTACGTTCAACCGGTCATCGAGCGTGGAGCGAATCGATTGCTCAAATGGAATTTCACGCCGAACGAAGTGACAGTACTTGGAGGAATCATCGGAATCTCGACCGGAATCTTTATCTATAATGATATGCACTGGACTGCCGTCATCTTACTGTGGCTATCTGGCTTGTTTGATGTTTTAGATGGGACGATGGCTCGAAAGTCGAAAACGAGTGGGTTTGGAACGGTGCTTGACCTCGTCTTGGACCGATTCGTCGAATTGTCGGTCGTGATTGCCCTTGCCCTTCGTTACCCGGAATATATGCCTATTTTTCTCATTCTGATTGCTTCATTTGTGATCGCCATGACACTGTTCCTAGCTGTCGGTGCGAGTAGTTCAAAGCGCTCAGAGAAGACGTTTTACTATCAGCCAGGAATTATCGAGCGAACAGAGTGCTTCATTTTGTTCACGTTGATGATTCTCTTCCCGAACTGGGTCGGCGGGATTGCTCTTATCTTTTTATTGCTTGAAGTCATGACAATCACACAACGATTCATTGAGGCGCGGAGGATTTTGCGATGAAACCGAAGTTGGTGTTGGCCGGACTTGGACACGGACAGCTAGAAATTCTCGATCGTATTGAGGAGATATGCAAACATTATGATGTTCGCTTCATTGGAGACTGCCAGACGATTTATACAGGTGCGTTTCCACAAGTGATTGCCGGGCTCATGGATTCAGCTACGGTCCGATCACCTCAACTAGAGCCGGTCGCAAAGCGGGTGCTCTCGATTGACCCGATTCAGCAGACGGTTCAAACAGAAAACGGAATGTTTGAATACGATCAACTCGTTTTAGCCACCGGTGCGAAAAGTCGGGGAATCGGCACGCCACTTAAACCGATGTCACAAGCTTTACTCGACCAAATCGAATCGAGTTCACAAGTGACCATCGTCGGAGGCGGGAAGGCCGGCGTAGAATTGGCGTTCACGTGTGCTCGCACAAAAGATGTGACACTGTATGCAAAAGAGATATTACCAGACGTCTCGGTCCATACTAGAAAGCACATCGAGCGATTGTTGGTCAGAACAGGGGTCATGGTCGTCAAACAGGCGTTTCATGCAGACACATCGGAAGGGCTTTTATTGGATGCGACGGGGGTTGTTCCCGTGGAATGGTGGACTGAATCAGGGCTTGCAAAACCTGAGAGTTTTATAGAGGTAGACAAATATTTACGCCATCATCATTTTACAAATATATATGTAACAGGAGATATGGCATCCTCCTTAAATGGAGGCGTCGATGCTGTTAGGTCAGGGCGCTATGTCGGCAAACGGTTACTAGAGGAAACAAGTCGACCATTTCGGAGACGTCAATCGATGAATATCTTACTGACGACACCAGGGCGCGCCTTGCTAACATATGGAAAGTTTACATGGCATGGTCGGACTCCATATTATATGAAGCGGTGGATTGACTCGCGGTATGTTCGGCATTACAAGTAGTCGGAGGTTCACGTTATTCGCTTAAAAGATGACCAATCACGTCGTTCGATTCCGATTCAACGAGTACTTGTGGAATCTCGACCGTACGCTGTGGATCAGGGGGGAACGTGACGAGCCAGGCACGTGTTCCTTCAAACCGATCATCGACTAAGTCATAACGATCATCGACTGTAATGGATTGAATCGTAGCCTGTTTCCCGTTTTCATCGGTTGGTAGCCAATTCTTATTGTGTAGATAGGTAACAGCACTTTTTATGATAGCCGTCTCGTCATCAGACGGCATGGATGGTGACGTGGATGGTTGTATGCAGCCGACCAACATCAACATGGTAAAACAGAGTGGAGTGAAAAGGCGTGTAAACGTCATGATTGTTTCCCTTTCTCATTTGGTTATTTCTTACAGTATAATCGAGGATGACAGAGGTGTGTACAAAAAATTCCTGCAGTCGAATGGGCTGCAGGAATCAGGTCATGCTTGGATCGTATCGAGGAAAGAACGGATTTGCATCTCCGACTTGGCGTTCGCCGAGTGGAGGTGTTCTTGTTTTACCCCGTCTTTATAGTAAAGAAGTGAAGGGATGCCGCGAACTTCTTGTGCATCAGATAGCTCTGGGAGTTCGTCGCGGTCGACGACGTGCCAGTTAAATTGTGGATAGTCTTTGACAAGCTCATCGACATACATGTCTAGACGTTTACAGTCCGGGCACCATGATGTAGTGAAGACCACCATTCCATGATCTTTTGTGGCTTCGTCAAATTGTTGTGATGAATGAATCGGTTGCATAGACAACTCTCCTTTCTTCTATCTATTTTGTCGGGTTTTTAACGGGTCGTCAACAGATTGGCATTCTCGAAACCATTTGAGAATGTGATACACTATTAAAAATAGCATGAGAAGGAAAAGGTGATGGATATGGCGTTACGTCACGCATTGCTCGGGTTATTGACCCATCAGCCTGCGACCGGGTACGCCTTGAACGCGACGTTCAAGGCGCAGATGATTCATTTTTGGAACGCCCATCATACACAGATTTATCGGGAACTGTTAAAGATGGAAGAAGAGGCACTCGTTTCGGCGGAACATGTCTCTCAACAAGAGTTGCCAGACAAAAAAATATACTCCATCACGGATCGAGGACGAGAAGAGTTAATCAATTGGTTACGTCAACCAACGTCGTTCCAACCGAAAATGAAGGATGAAAACCTCCTGCGTGTCAGTCTGCTCCAATTGTTGCCGGTTGAAGAAGCGGTCCGATATATCGAAGAGACAAAGGCACACCATGAGCAGGTCGCACAACAGATTCGTATGTTTCAAGAAGAACATCAATCGGACGAGGATACACTTGGCTATTTGCTGACGAGCGAGTATGCGATCCGAATGATGGAGAACTATGCCGGATGGGCGGATTGGGCGATCGAACAGATTCAAGCACGCAACGAAAAACACGTGACCTGAGCGGATCAGGTCACGTGTTTTGTGTATGGGTGAACCGGTAAACGAGCGAGTAAGCGATCAAGCACTTCATCATCGGTTTTGGTCTCAAATGAACGAATCGTTTCGTTCAATTGCTTGACTGAAGAGGCGCCTGGTAAGACGACGTCACAGAACCGTTTTGCAGCTTCGAGTGCATAGGCTTGAATCGGTGTCGGCATCATCGCCAATTCACTTGCGAGTTCCTCTTTTCGCCACGTCTCAAATCCCTTATCTCCGAGACGAGTCTCCCATTCATCCGTTAATAGGCCTTTGGCAAGAACCCCTCGACCGACGATGGGGATTGAAATGTTGAGCGTCTCTGCCCGGCGGTCGAGTAGGGAATACGGTGTCATGAGAACATCGAGGGCACCGGATTTGACCCAATGGTTGATGACGTTCGGACGAATCGACGAGAGTCCGATTTGTCGGATTAGACCATCTCGTTTTTGTTTTTGTGCCCATTCAATCGTTGCGTCGAGGTCATCCTCGAGCGTGCCGCCATGTATATAATATAAATCCAGATAATCGGTTTTCAATCGCTCGAGCGATCCGTGCAATGCTTCCTCTAAATAGAACGGATCAGGATTCCAACGCATGCCCTCCTCAGTCAATTCGTTGCCACCTTTACTCGCCAAAAATAAGTGTTGTCGCTCTTGACCCAACGTTTCCCCAATCACACGCTCGACAGCTTGTCGTTCATAGACGTCTGCCGTATCGATATTGCGAATCCCCGATTGAATGGCCGTTTCCAGGATATTCTTTGCCTCTTTCTCCCCATGTTTCAAAATCGTCATCGTTCCGAGTCCGAGTTCACTCATTTGGATTCCTCCTTGTTCGAAATGTAGGTTTGACTCATAATCAGAGTATATCGAAAAGTGAGGAGTAATCATATGGAAGAAAAAACGATTGAGCGGGAAGTCATTTATCAAGGCAAAATCTTCGATGTGGAAAAGCATGTCGTTTCCCTTCCGAACGGAAACACGTCTGTACGTGAACTCGTCTATCATAACGGAGCCGTCGCTGTACTCGTCATTGATGAATCGGACAACATCGTCATGGTGGAGCAGTACCGAAAAGCGTTTGAATCGATGTCGCTTGAGATTCCAGCCGGTAAGTTGGAAAAAGGCGAAGAGCCGATGGCGAGTGCCGAGCGCGAGCTCGAAGAGGAGACGGGCTACACGGCGGAATCGCTTGAAAAGATTTTTTCTTTCTACGGGGCACCTGGGTTCTGCAGTGAGCGGGTCGATGTATATGTCGCAAAAGGGTTATCTGCCGGTGAGATGAATTTAGACGAAGATGAATTTTTAAATGTGAAACGATACTCATTTGATGAAGCCGTCGATTTACTGGACCGAGGCATCATTACCGACGCCAAGACAATTATGGCAATCCAATGGTGGCAATTGTCTAGATTGAAATAATTCTAATCTAAGTACTTATATGATAAACTTACATAGTAATGATTTTAAATTGAAAATTGAGTAAAACTTCGGTATGCTTTCAGTAGTGAACTATGTAAAGAGGGGGCGCCTTATGGAAACGCGAATTGAACGAATTAAACAGCAATTGAGCGCCAAAGGATATAAATTAACACCACAACGTGAATCGACGGTACGTATCTTACTTGAGAATGAGAGTGACCATTTAAGTGCGGAGAACGTCTTCATGCTCGTGAAAAGCATCGCACCAGAAATTGGACTCGCAACGGTTTATCGCACATTAGAATTATTGACAGAGCTCGGCGTGGTCGATAAAGTCAATTTCGGTGACGGAGTTGCACGCTTTGACTTACGTCCAGAAGGGGCGAACCATTCGCACCACCATCTCGTCTGTGTCGAATGCGGCTCGGTCGAGGAAATCATGGAAGACTTGCTCGTCGATGTTGAGAAAAAAGTCGAGAGTAAATACGAATTTTTGATTAAAGACCATCGCTTGACGTTTCACGGTATCTGTAAAGTATGCCAAGCAAAAGGCGTCACACTCGAAGGTCATAAAGCAGTCATCAACGGTTAATGCAGAAAGGACAGACGACCCCAACAGGTCATCTGTCCTTTTTCAATGTGTGATATATCGCTCAAGAATCTTCGAAATCCCATCGTCGTTGTTTGATGTCGTGATCTCACTCGCAATGTCGATCAATGCATCGACGGCATTTCCCATGGCAATCCCAATTCCTGCGTATTCAATGATTGAACGGTCGTTATGACCATCTCCGAAAGCGATGACGTGGTCACGATTGATACACAAGTCCTCGAAGACGTGACGCAGCGCCTTCGCCTTATCAATGCCGAAATCGGTGAATTCATAATACATCGCCGCTGTGAACATACTCGTGACCCGACCTGTGAAAGGACCAGCTAATGCAGTTGCATTCTCTCGTAAGTATGAAGGCTCGCCAGCAACGAGAATCTTATGGACGGGGAAGTCGATAATCTCGATTAAGTTCGGTTCTTCTCGCAATTGGAACTGACCGCCTCTCGATTCATATTCGATGATGTTAATCAATTTTCCATTCACTTCAAGTTGTCCCTCGAAAACGTCGCGCACATACATATACGTATCATCGTTAATCATTGGGATGACCTCGTAGTGCTCTAAGTGCTTTAAGATTGAGCGAACATCCTCGATTTGCATTGCTTGTTCAAAAAGCGTATCGCCTGTAGAAGCGTCCGTGACACATGCTCCATTAGAAGAGACAATCAACCCGCCGAACTCGTTCAATTTCAACTCTTGTGCATAGCGAATCATCCCTCGCTTTGGACGTCCTGACGCAAGCACCACTTTGACACCTTGCTCTTGCAATGCAAGTAGCGTGCGCTTCGTCTGTTCCGTGATGATTTTCTCGTCATTTAACAGCGTTCCGTCTAAATCAAGTAAAATTGCCTGGATCATGTGTGTTGTCTCCTTCTGTTTAGATTGTCAATTCGATGATGTTGCCTTCCGGATCAAGGATGACGCTTTCGTAATAACCATCACCGGTCGTCCGTGGACCGTCAACGTGTGTGTATCCATCAAGTTGAAAGCGTTCCGTCAAGGCATCTACCGCGTGTTTACTTCCTAGTGAAAAGGCGAGATGTGCATACCCGGCCGATTCTTTCGGATGTTCTTTAAGGTGAGGTCGTCTCATCAGTTCGAGTCGGCAACGTGAACCTCGAAACGTTAAAAAGTACGATTCAAACTGTTTCTTCTCGTTTTCATATTTATCATTTGACTGTGCATCAAAATAGACTTCGTAAAACCTGCGCATGTTTTCGATGTCGTTTACCCAAAGGGCGACATGTTCAATTCTCATATAGAATCATCTTCTGATGTTCGTCTAATCATTTGATTCAACCGTTCTGTATTGAAGAGCATCCCGGTCATGATTAGGATGATCACAAACGGTAAAAAACGGAGTGAAGTCATAGACACGATTAATCCGAATAACGGGGGGAGAAACGTACTCCCTGAGTAGGCGAATGCCATTTGAAACCCCATCAAACGTTTCGATTGTGCCGAGCCAAACCGATTCGGCGTATCGTGAAGCATACTTGGATAAATCGGAGCCAATCCGAAGCCAATCAGCATCAAGCCGACGAGCATCGTCGCGGAGATTGGGATGAAGAAGAGGATGCTTCCGACAAGGGCGAGTATTTGTCCCATCCGAATCATCTGTTTGTTCGTGAAACGGAACGAGAGGAATCCGCTCACAAACCGTCCAATTGTGATACTACCGTAGTAGATGGACACCCATGCCGCAGCCGTCGCAATGGAAAACTGTTTCATCTGCACAAGATAACTGCTCGTCCATAACCCAATCAACGCTTCGACCCCGCAGTAAAGTAGAAATGTGGCCAATGCATAGGACACTCCGGTCGGTAGCTTGCGATCGAGTGTCGTGACGGCTGTTTCTTGAGGATGTGCAGTGGAATCCTCTTTCTGTTTCCAAAGTGGGAAAGACAACCACAATACGAGAGCTAAACTGAACTGAACGGCGGCGATAATCAAATAGCCGTCACGCCATCCATCCTCTGTTAATACACCCGCCATGACGAGTGGTCCCCCGGTCGCGCCGATTCCCCAAAAGCAGTGTAGCCAGTTCATATGATGTGCTTCGTAATGTTCGGCAACGTAATGATTCAGAGCGGCATCGACGGCACCGGCGCCTAGACCGAGCGGGATGGCGAATACGAATAGCCAACCGATTGAAGGAGCATAGTAGAATCCGAACAGACAGAGCGCTGTGAGTAATGTCGAACCGAACGTGACTTGTTTCGTGTCAAAATGTTTCAATAGTTTACCGCTCAGTAGACTCGAAAGAATCGTTCCACCAGCAATCGTCATAAAAATCCATCCGACCATCGATACCGGTGCGGAGAATTCTTGATGCATAAGTGGCCACCCGACACCGATGAGGGCATCCGGAAGACCAAGACTGATAAATGCGAGATAGATCACGGCCAACAAAACAATCGTCATACGTCACCTCGCGGAATCGTTTCGAGCATCAATTCAATGCCGAGGCGAGCCAGTCCGGAAAAGTAATCCTCTTCCCATTCCCCAATCCGTAGACGAGGAAGGTGACGAGAGGGAAGATATCGTTCGCATGCGCGGTCGATGTGAGACAGATCGTCAGTAATGAGGTCGACGTCTGAAAAGATGAATGTGTGTGGGTTTAGTGTCGCAGCAAATGTAGCGACGAGCCGTCCTAATGCATCGATTTCTTCTTTTTTCAGAACATGTGGTCCATAAGGCTTGTTTTTTATGCGGTCAAAGAAAGTTGCATCATCATAAAGCGGAAGAAATGAAACTTCACCACTAAACCCGGATTGTCCGCGAGCGACATGTCCATCGAGCAAGATACCAGCACCTGGACCATTCTTTCCGAGGCCGAGATAGACGATGGACTGATGTGTTGTGGTCTCATCTCGTATGGAAAATCCATAGACGGCGGCATTCATATCATTTTCAATGACGACCGGAAGTCCAGTTCGTTCCATCAACCAGTTCTTCAAATCTAAATGCGCCAGTGATGGATATTCTGGGGCGAAAACAATTCGACCCGTATCGACTGCAGCGGCGACGCCGACAGAGATGGCACCGATTTTTATTGTGTGCTCATCGAATGTATCGACGAGTTTGCCTAACGTCTCTAAATGCGTGCCTGAGACTAAAGTTACACCTTCTTCAACATTCTGAGTTTTACAGTCAATCAAGCGATAGTGAATCTCGCTCGCTTCGATATATAAGGTCAGGCAACATCGGAATGTTGGATTGTATTTATAACTTTTTGCGGGTCTTCCTCCTTTTGGGGCAAGTTGACCGTGTTCGATGACTTCACTGTGTTCAATCATGTCATCAATCATCTTCTTAACGGTAGGGAATGAAACGTGTGTGGCCTTACTCAACTCGGAAATTGTCGAAACGTTGTGTAGGGCAATTTGCTTTCGGATGTCGACTAGTAATTCATGTTGTGGATCTTTCATCACGATTCAACTCCTATCCACTTTTTAAAATACTTTAATAAGTTATTTGTAGTATAACGTTTCTCATTTGAAGATGCCAGAAAAATAAGAATTCTGAGATGTATTTTTATCACGTAAACGTTCACAAAAAAGTGAATAAAAAATGAGGTCAGACATCTTCACAACAGTTTACATAAGTGATATGCTGTAAGCGTATTCAGGTGAAACAAGGAAGGAGGAGGGTATGATGCGTTCGCATATCGAGTCATTTCTTCAATACATGACAGTTGAAAAGCGGATGTCCGCGAATACGAGACAGGCGTATGCGAGCGATTTGACGCAGTACGCATCGACCTTGACCCAACTTGGGGTAGAAGAGTGGAATGAAGTGACACGTTCGCATATCGTCAAACATATCGAAGAACTGTCACAGGCGGGGCGTGCCTCGTCCTCATTAAGACGAGCTGTCAGTTCGATCCGGATGTTTCATCATCATCTCAAAATGACCGGAGTCACGACGACCGATCCGTCTCTTTACCTAGAATCTCCAAAAGCAGAAAAGCAACTTCCGGATACATGGTCACAAGCGGAAGTTGAACGTCTGTTGGACAGCGTCCCGACGTCGGACCCGCTCTCGTTACGAGACCGAGCCATGCTTGAATTGCTTTACGGGACAGGGATGCGGGTCAGTGAACTTTTAGGTTTGGATTTGGATGATTTGCAGTTCGAATTGGGGTATCTACAATGTGAAGGGAAAGGCGAGCGCGCAAGAATCATTCCGGTATCCTCGGTTGCCCAAAGTTTTGTCGAGCGTTACATCCAACAAGCTCGTAACGGACTTGGCGGCAGAGAGACCGAAGCGCTCTTTTTAAACGGCAGAGGAGGACGGCTCAGTCGCCAAGGATTTTGGAAGATGATCAAACGACGAGCCAAACTTGCTGGAATTGACAAAGAAATCACACCGCACGTACTCCGTCATTCTTTTGCGACACACCTTCTCGAGAACGGTGCGGATTTACGCGCCATTCAACAGATGCTCGGTCATGCGGATTTAGCGACGACGCAAGTGTATACACACGTCAACAAATCACGATTGCATGATGTGTATCGTAAGCATCACCCTCGTGCCTAGACACCGAAAAGGAGGAATTTTTTGTGAAGAAGTTTAAACGTATTTTCTTAGTCGTCATGGACTCGGTCGGTATCGGTGAAGCACCAGATGCTGAACAGTTCGGTGACAAAGGGGCCGACACGCTCGGGCATATCGCGCGTGAACATAACGGATTGAACATGCCGAACATGGGTAAACTTGGACTTTCGAACATCAAGCCGATTCAAGGCATCGATGCATCGGATGCACCGAGTGCGTATGGTCGCATGGAAGAAATCTCAGCTGGTAAGGATACGATGACAGGACATTGGGAAATCATGGGTCTTCATATCGATACACCATTCCGAGTATTCGAGGAGTTCCCTGATGACTTGATTCACCGCCTCGAAGAGTTCAGCGGACGTAAAATCATCGGGAACAAACCGGCGTCAGGAACAGAAATTTTGGACGAACTCGGTGAAGAGCATGTCGAGACTGGCGCTCTGATTGTCTATACATCAGCCGACTCAGTCCTTCAAATCGCAGCACACGAGGACATCGTGCCGGTTGATGAGTTGTACCGAATCTGCGAATACGCTCGTGAAATCACACGTGAAGATCCATACATGCTCGGACGAATCATCGCTCGCCCGTTCATCGGGACACCAGGAGCATGGGTCCGTACGGCAAACCGTCACGATTACGCCTTGAAACCATTCGGCAAGACCGTCATGAACACGCTTGAGGAAGCTGGGAAAGACGTCATCGCATTAGGGAAAATCAGCGATATTTACGATGGTGAAGGTGTGACAAAAGCGGTCCGCACGAAATCGAACATGGATGGCATGGACAAATTGGTCGAGTCGCTCGAGGAAGACTTCGAAGGGCTCTGCTTCTTGAATTTAGTTGACTTCGACGCATTATTCGGTCATCGTCGTGACCCGGAAGGCTATGCGGTCGCGCTTGAAGAGTATGACGCTCGCTTACCGGAAGTGATGGAGCGCCTTCGTGAAGATGACTTGCTCATCATCACGGCTGACCACGGAAATGACCCTGTTCATGCCGGTACAGATCACACGCGTGAATACGTTCCGCTCATCGTTCATCACAACGGAGCGAAAGCGGTTGATTTAGGCATTCGTGGTACGTTCGCAGATATCGGTGCGACCGTCGCTGACAACTTTGACGTTGCGGCACCATCAAACGGAAAGAGTTTCTTAAACGAAATTTGAGGAGGCAATATTCATGGTAAATTGGAACGAAACAAAAGCGTTTTTGCAGGAGCGTATGGGCAGTACACCAGAAATCGGACTCATTCTAGGGTCGGGACTTGGAGTCCTCGCGGACGAGATTGAGAACCCGGTAGCGATTCCTTATGAGGAGATTCCACACTTCCCGGTATCGACTGTCGAAGGACATGCGGGTCAACTCGTGTTCGGTGAACTTGAAGGAAAACGAGTCGTCGCCATGCAAGGACGGTTCCACTTCTATGAAGGATACTCGATGGAACAAGTGACGTTCCCGGTTCGTGTCCTCAAATTGATCGGTGTCGAGACTCTTATCGTCACAAACGCGGCAGGAGCATGTAACGAGTCATTCAACCCAGGCGACTTGATGATCATCACAGATCATATCAACTTCTTTGGTACGAGCCCGCTCATCGGGAAGAATGCGAGTGAATTCGGGACTCGTTTCCCTGACATGTCAGAAGCGTACGATAAAGAGCTCGTGAAATTGACAGAACGTGTCGCTTCAGACCTTGGACTTTCTGTACAAAAAGGGGTTTACTTCGGTAACACAGGTCCTACGTACGAAACACCAGCTGAAGTCAAAATGGCCCGTCTTCTCGGTGGCGACGTCGTCGGTATGTCGACCGTTCCAGAAGTCATTGTCGCGCGTCATTCGGATATGCGTGTCCTAGGGATCTCGTGTGTCTCGAACATGGCAGCAGGCATCTTAGATCAACCACTCAACCATGAAGAAGTCATCGAAACGACAGAGCGCGTTCGTCAAGACTTCCTCTCTCTCGTACGTGGCACGATTAAAAGCATGTAAGTAACTTAATTTTAGGAGGACGACAGTTATGCGTATGGTCGATTTGATTTTAAAGAAACGTAACGGTGGAGAATTGAACGAAGAGGAGATTCGCTTCGTTGTCGAAGGTTTCACGAACGAATCAATCCCTGACTATCAGATGTCAGCCTTATCGATGGCCATCTACTTCAATGGGATGACTGAAAACGAGACGGCTGCATTGACAATGGAAATGGTGAAGTCTGGTGATACGATTGACCTTTCCAACATCGAAGGGAAAAAAGTTGACAAGCACTCGACGGGCGGCGTCGGGGACAAAATCAGCTTGATCGTGGCACCACTCGTTGCTTCAATCGGCATCCCCGTTGCGAAGATGAGCGGTCGTGGTCTCGGTCACACGGGTGGTACGATTGATAAGCTCGAATCATTCCCGGGGTTCAACGTTGAATTGACGGAAGAACAATTCACGAAACAAGTAAATGATATCAAAATGTCGATCATCGGTCAGACAGGGAACTTGACGCCTGCCGATAAGCGCTTGTATGCGCTCCGCGACGTTACGGCTACGGTCGAATCGATCCCGCTCATCGCAAGTTCAATCATGTCGAAGAAGATTGCAGCAGGCGCGGACAGTATCGTTCTTGACGTCAAGACAGGTTCTGGCGCGTTCATGAAATCGTTTGATGATGCGAAAGCCCTCGCGGAAGAAATGGTCGCAATCGGGAAAAACGTCGGACGTAAGACGGTCGCGGTCATCACAGACATGGACCAACCGCTCGGCTTTGAAATCGGGAACGCGAACGAAGTGAAAGAAGCGATTGAAGTCCTCTCAGGTAAAGAAGTCGAAGATTTGAAAACAATCGCTCTCACGATCGCTGGACATATGGCTGTCCTCGGTGAATTCTATCCAACGTTTGAAGAAGCATATGCCGACCTTGAGAAGCGCATTGCAGATGGACACGCCCTCGAGGTGTTCCGCAAGTTCGTCGAAGCACAAGGTGGCGACGCATCACTCGTCGATGATGTGACGAAATTACCACAAGCTTCATATGAGACGACATTCGTCGCAAAAGAAGCAGGTTATGTCGAGTCGATCATCGCAGACGAAGTAGGTGTTGCGGCGATGCTTCTCGGTGCAGGACGCGCGACAAAAGAAGACAAAATCGACTTTGCGGCAGGCATCACGCTTGAGAAAAAAGTCGGCGACCGTGTCGAGGTAGGCGATGTGATCGCGGTACTCCGTTCGAACATCGAAGACATGTCTTCAGCCATCGAGCGTTTAGACCATGCGTATACGATCGGTGCAACGAAACCAGAGGCCCGTCCACTCGTTCACGCGGTGATTCAATAAGGCAGAACGTCTGTTTCCACAAAAAAGTGGAGACAGACGTGTTTTTTTGATAAGATGGGTAATGTGAGTGTCAAACAGCAGGATACATATTATGAAAAAGGGGTTGCTTGAAACATGAAAAAAGGTTCTATGAAACTTGAAAATGGCGAAATGATTGAATTTGATTTATTCCACGGTGAAGCATCAATCACGGTCGAAAACTTCGAAAAACTTGCGAACAGCGGGTTTTACAACGGATTGACGTTCCACCGTGTCATCCCTGGTTTCGTCAGCCAAGGTGGTTGCCCACAAGGAACTGGAATGGGTGGCGCAGGCTATACGATTCCTTGTGAGACATCGACATCGTTCCCACACAAACACGAAGCGGGTTCACTCTCAATGGCCCACGCAGGTCGTGACACAGGGTCTTCACAGTTCTTCATCGTCCATGAGCCACAACCGCATTTGGATGGTGTCCATACGGTATTCGGTAAAGTGACATCTGGTCTTGAGCATGCCGTCAAACTTCGTCAAGGTACGAAGATGGCAGAAGTGAAGGTTTGGGACGAGAATTGATTTTTGCCTGAAGGGTATGGCACAATGAACCATGTCTCTCACGTGTTCACGTCGTGAAACTTGAATGACAAAAGGTGGTGAACCCAGCAATGCTGGTCAAATATAAACGTTCTTATGAAAAGACGGCGATGGGTCTACTCGCATTCTCATGCAGTGACAAATCTCCGCTAAGCTTGCTTGAACTCGTCCGATCGTATGACGAGGAGGAGTCGAAGTTCCTCTATTTGTGGAAAGTCGGTGAAGACTTCGTTGGTATCATTGGTATGGAGCAACAAGAAACGACAATGGTCATCGACCATATCGCCTTGTCGCCATCATTCCGTGGCGAGAAACGTTCTTACGAGCTTCTAGACGAGGTAAGAAACGTCCTTCCACTTGATTTGACGCTAACCGGTACAGGCAAGACGGGCGATTTATTGGATAAATGGAATCAATTAGTCGTCTGATGACAAAAACCCCCGCAATCTTGGACTGCGGGGGTTTTGCATATTGCATGGAGTAAATCACAAACCCTTTAAATGAGGTGGATTCATGAATCGAGTAACAATTGATGAACTGATCAATCGAATGGAGCAAGTGCTCAGGCAAGAACGAACGCGAGAAGAAATCTCTGATTGGGCACATCAGTGGATGGAACAGTATGAAAATATAGATGGATTTGATTGGACAGCTTCTGACGAGGTGGTTTGGTCCTGCTTACAAACGATAGTTGGCATGGATTTACTTGAAACCCCTTCTGAATATTTACATGATCGGAGCGATCTCGAGAGTTGGGTGATGGCGTTTAAGAAGTTAAAAAATCATCATTGATCATGAAAAGGAGACTTCTTGAATCTTGACGTCAACTTCTGGCACGTTGCCTTTTTAAAAGTGCCAACTCCCGTTCCATAATCACTTCGCTCCGGTCACGGTGTAGATGTTTATGAACGAGTTCCTCGAACGCCAGGTCCGTCGATGGAAACGTCGATTTTAGGGATTCGACCGTCTCACGGACATCTGATTGCAATGGAAGCGTCGCGCGAAGCGGCCATTCCTCGAGTTGTGCGATGAAGGAGTCGACATCTAGACCGAGTTCATTCAAATAGGGAGAAGCGATGTCAATCTTTCGACGTAAGAGTCGCAAGCTCTTTTTTGCGCCGACCAAATTGTCGCGCCGGAGGTGATAGTGGATGACAGCATATTGGATGAGCGCTGCATAGCCGTGGTGACGGCGTCCGTCTGCCTGCCACGCCTCTTCTAATACCTCATGACATTCGAAATAATCGGCATGACATTCAAAAAGCAACGTATAATGAATAAAAGGGGTCATGAATCAATTTTCTCCTTTCGTGTCCACGGTGTTATAAAACATGTTATACTAAAGCGCAAAAATGTAAAATGGCAGGTGTCTCTATGGAAGCCTATAACGTTAAAATTGATACGTTCGAAGGTCCACTCGACCTGTTGCTCCATTTGATTGGAAAAATGGAGATTGATATCGTCGACATTTCCGTGGCAGAAGTCACTGACCAGTATGTCGGCTATATTCGCACGATGCAAAAATTTGAACTCGATGTGGCCAGTGAATACTTGGTCATGGCGGCGACGTTGCTCCAATTGAAGAGCAAACAATTGTTACCGCCAGTTTCGGTCGAGGATGAAGAGGTTCCAGACTTCAGTGAGGA
The DNA here is from genome assembly GCF_031844365.1 of Exiguobacterium sp. BG5(2022). Taxonomy (GTDB): domain Bacteria; phylum Bacillota; class Bacilli; order Exiguobacteriales; family Exiguobacteriaceae; genus Exiguobacterium; species Exiguobacterium profundum. The sequence goes on along the minus strand of NZ_JAUZVB010000001.1, from coordinate 934,352 downwards.
ACCGACGCGTGAAGGTCTCATTCGTCAATTGATTGAATACAAAGCATATAAAGAAGCGGTCGTCTTCATGCGTGAACAAGAAGAACACCGGCTTGAATTGTATACGCGACCGGGTGAAGATTTGACGACTTATATGTCTGAAGAGGTGTCTAAGTATGACGGACCACTCAACTTCTCGGATCTTCTCCACGCCTATTCGAAGATGATTGAACGGAAACGTTGGAAAGAACGACGCAAAAAGACGATCAAGCGGGAAGAGCGTACGCTTGAAGAGCAGATGACGCGTCTTCATGAACACGTATCGTCGACGAGACAAACGTCGTTTTTCGCCTTTTTTGTTGAGCAACCGAACGTCTCGGATCTCGTGGTAACGTTTATGGCGCTTCTTGAGCTGATCAAGCTACGGGTCGTCGTAACAAAACAACTCGACCAAGATATTCAAATCTCATTCATTGAACCATCAAAGAAAGGGGATGAAGCGGTTGCTGTCTTATGAGACGATTATTGAAGGATTGCTGTTCGTCGTCGGTGATGAAGGGATGGAAGTACGCGCGCTCGCCGAGACGCTCGATATCTCAGAAGCTGCGGCACGAGAACAGCTCAGTAAGCTAGAGACATCGTTCAAATCATCGAATCGGCCGTTTCAGCTCATGGAATCGGCAGGTGTCTACAAGCTCGTGACCGTTCCGGACGTCTCTCCGTACATTCAAAAATATGTCGGGACGATGGCTGAGCAGGCGCTCTCACGTGCAGCGATGGAGACGCTTGTTATCATCGCCTACAAACAGCCGGTCACACGAGCGGATATCGAAGAGATTCGCGGGGTCAAAGTCGAACGGGTCATCCATACGTTGTTATCGAAAGGATTGATCGAATCGGCTGGTCGTGCGAAGACGATTGGTCGTGCCAAGCTGTATCGTACGACAGAGCACTTCCTCGACCATTTCGGGTTCAACTCGCTCGAAGAATTGCCACCATTAACATTTGAGGATGAACTGACAGACGAAGGCGATTTGTTCTTCGGTCAGGAATCACCGAAGCAAGAAGAGAGATTGGAGAAGGATTAATCATATGGAACGTTTGCAAAAAGTAATCGCACAAGCGGGGGTCGCCTCGCGTCGGAAAGCGGAAGAAATGATTTTGGATGGTCGCGTCCGCGTGAACGGAAAAGTCGTCCGTGAACTCGGGACGAAAGTTGGACCGAAGTCAGAGATTGAAGTCGATGGCGTCAAAATCGAACAAGAAGAACATGTCTACTATTTGCTTTATAAACCGAGTGGCTACGTATCGACGGTCGATGACGACAAAGGACGTAAAGTCATCACAGACCTCGTCCCACCAGGAGCACGTGTATTCCCGGTCGGTCGTCTTGACTACAACACGACGGGTCTCATCATCTTGACGAACGATGGCGAGTTCTCGAACATGATGACACACCCGAAATATAAAATTCAAAAGCGCTATGTGGCAAAAGTGAAGAACATCCCATCTTACTTGGCCATCAAACAGCTTGAGTCTGGTGTCGAACTCGATGACGGATTCAAAACGGGAAGTGCGAAAGTGAAGATGAAGTCTGTAGACCAGAAGAAGAACACAGCCATCCTCGAAATCGTCATCTCGGAAGGTCACAATCGTCAAATCCGTCGGATGGTGGAAGCCATTGGTTCAGAGGTCATCAAACTGAAGCGTGAACAGTTCGGTTTCTTGACGCTCGACGGTCTGAACACGGGCGACTGGCGTGAACTTTCACACAAAGAAATCAGTAAGCTTCGGGAACTTGCGAACCCTACCGTTCCACCGAAACCACGAGGCAAAAAGAAGAAAAAATAACAACAAAAAATCGTCCTGAAATAGGATGATTTTTTTGATTGTGTAGATTGTGTGACAAAAAAATGAAAAAAGTCTGTTAATGTGCGTTTTTAATGTTTTTTCAGTACAATAGCAACTGAAGGATGGTGTGAAAACGATGACAAAAGATCAACAAAAAGACGACCGGATGGAACAAGCGGTCGCAAAAAAGAAAAAGAGGTCATTTTGGCGGATGATGATCATGACGGTCGTTCTCTTCGCGGGAGCGGTTACGATTATGCAAACATTCGACCAAGCGGGTAACGATGGACGCATCGAGGCGGGCGACGAGGCACCGAACTTCAAGCTCGTCACACTCGACGGTTCGACCTTGTATGAGCGAGATAACTACGAAGGGAAAGGGATGCTCTTGAATTTCTGGGGTACGTTCTGTGAACCGTGTAAGAAAGAGATGCCGGTCGTACAAGAAAACTATGCGACACTTCAAGACATGGGTGTCGATTTTTGGGCCGTGAACGTCGGAGAGACACCGCTTCGTGTCGATAATTTCATCAACGACCTTGGTGTCGGGCTCGACTATCCGATTTTGATGGATACCCAGAGCGAAGTCGAAGGAGCGTATGGCATTTATAACCTACCCGTCACATTCGTCATCGATGGTGAAGGGAACGTAATTGAAAAGTATGAAGGTGAACTCACGAAAGAGAAATTGATGGAGCTAGCCGAGAAGTCATTGTAAGCGAACGGGGGACGCACAGATGCTAGATATGAAATACGAAGGCGCTGATTTACGGTCGAAGCGTCGTCCGAAATCGATCATTGACCGTGTGTGGAACTTCTTTGCATCGGTCAAAGTGGGGTTGTGGTTAATTGCATTGATTATTGTCGGTTCGGCAATCGGAACAATCTTTCCTCAAGAGATGTACATCCCACAACAATTACCGCCTGAACAATATTATATGGAGGAGTATGGAACACCGGGTTCTATTTATTACGCCCTCGGATTCCATAACCTATACACATCGTGGTGGTACATCGGTCTGATTGTCATGTTGACGCTCTCACTCGTCGTCGTGTCGATTGACCGTGGGGTTCCGCTCTATAAGGCGCTTAAAAAACAACCGGTCAGACGGACAGAACGTTTTATGAAGGGGCAACGTCTCTTCGGACAAGGTGATGGGACGGAGGCTCAAATTGATGAGATCGCAGTCGCACTTAAAAAGAAACGATATACCGTCAAACGGGACGGCGATGCTCTGTTAGCAGAGAAACACCGGTTTGGTCGTTGGGGTCCGTACGTCAACCACCTCGGACTTGTCATCTTCTTCCTAGGGGCGATGCTGCGAGTGTTCCCTGCATTCCATACGGATACGCTCGAATGGGTGCGTGAAGGCGACACGGTGTCGCTAGAGGCGACTGACGGCGAGTACTACTTACGGAACGACCAGTTCATTCTTGAAATGTACGACCCTGAGAACAATGAAGAGGACGCGAAGTTCGCGGCCGCCATTGAAAAAGCAGGAGCCGTTCCTAAAAATTATGAGACAGAGTTGACGTTATTCAAAAAGACGGGAACGAACGAGGACGGATCGCCGCAACTCGAGCAAGTCGATGTCGGTTCGACGAAAGTCAACCACCCGTTTAAGTTCGATAAATTTGAAGTGTATCAGGAACAATATTCAAGTCGTCCAGAGTTCTTATCGATGTCGTTCATGTTGGCAGATAAAGAAACCGGCGACGAATATGGTCCGTTCAAAGTTGATTTGGAGAATCCGGAAAAGTCTTATGAGCTCGATGGGGTCACCGTCACGTTGAAAGATTTGTATCCAGACTTTGAAGTGAAAGATGGACAACCGAATACGAAATCACCACGTGCACTGAATCCTGCCTTCTTCTTCAACGTTGAATCACCTGAAGGAGAAACGGAGTCGAATTTAATCGGCATTCGTCTGAATGTCGCTGATGAAGAGAACCGCTACGATGTCCAGTTTGCAGGTACAGAGATGGCGAGCACGAGTGGTTTACGTGTGAAGAGTGACTCCACCTATCCGATTTTGATCGTCGGTGCCACGATCTTTATGATCGGTATTGCGATGGGCATGTACTGGCCACACCGTCGCGTTTGGATCCGTCGTCATGAAGAGGGCGTGCTTGTAGCCGGTTTTACGAATAAAAACCCGTCCTCGCTCCGTCGTGAAGTGTCGCCGCTATTAGAACAAACTGGCTTACCGATGTGGGAAGACCAGGCGAGATTCACAGAGAAGTCGGAGAACGAGTCAACAGATGAAAGAGGGGAATCTTGATGGAATGGATTGAATGGAGCAGCCGAATGCTGTTTATCGCGTTCTTCCTGTACGCAATCTCGACGGTTCTCTTTACGATTGCCGTCAGTGGTATGCGTAAAGATCGAAACGTCAACCGTGTTGCCTATGGGAAATACGCCTTTATCTTGGCAATCATCGGCTTTGTCGCTCAAATGACATATTTCTTTATGCGCTGGGCAGGTGTCGGCTATGCGCCGGTATCAAACTTGTACGAATATACGACGTTCTTCGGTATGATGATGGTACTTGGGTTCCTCGTCGTATATGGAATTTATAAAAATGATGTACTCGGCTTGTTCGCGATGCCGGTGGCGTTACTCGTCATCGCCTTCGCTTCAATGTTCTCGAGTGAGGTCGCACCGCTCATCCCGGCACTCAACAGTGTATGGCTGAAAATTCACGTTACGACGGCTGCGCTCGGACAAGGGATTTTGGCCATTAGTTTTGCATCGGGACTCATTTTCTTATTGAACGAAACATCGATGAAAGAACAGTCTAAGTCACGGACGTGGCTCGAAGTGACGATGTTTGTCCTCATGTGCACGCTCGGCTTCATCATCGTCTCGATGTTATTCAAGGGGATTGGTGCCGGAGGTGTCGTCGAGTTCACGAACGACCGCGGTCAAGCGGAGACGTATGAATATTTCATGCCGATCTTGTTCGTCCCAGAAGGGGCACAACTCGTGTCTGGCGCGAGTGGCTTGTCACTCGAGCTCCCGAACTGGATCAATACACTCAAGTTGAACACGCTCATCTGGTCGGTCATCGGCGGAATTGTAATCTATGTGTTGCTCCGCTTTGTCATCTTGCGTAAACGCGTCGCTGAAGCGCTCCAACCCCTTGCAAAAAAAGTCGATCTCGACCTTGCTGATGAAATCAGCTATCGCTCGGTCGCGATTGGATTACCGGTCTTTATCCTTGGTGGTCTGATCTTTGCGATGATTTGGGCACAGATTGCCTGGAACCGTTTCTGGGGATGGGACCCGAAAGAAGTTTGGGCCCTCATCACGATGCTGATCTATATTTACTACTTGCATATGCGCATTCAGCGTGGCTGGACAGGAACGAAAGCGGCCTGGTTATGTGTCGGTGGATTTGCCATCATCATGTTCAACCTCGTCTTCGTCAACCTGGTCATTGCCGGTCTGCATTCGTATGCCTGACATAAAAGAAGTCACAATTGTGACTTCTTTTTCATTTGGTCCATCAAATCATCGTTGTGAAGCGAAATAATAGAGTGGTATAGTTATGGCAGAGAGTGGAATGTTCACAATTGTGCAACATTCGCTACAACTCGTAATGGGTCTTAGGAGGGTTTCAGGTATGGCTGAGAAAACGAAGATTTTAGTAGTCGACGACGAGGAGAGAATTCGCCGACTTTTGAAAATGTACTTAGAACGTGAACAGTATGTGATTGAAGAAGCGGTCAATGGCGAAGAGGCGCTCGCGCTTGCCCTTGATAACGAATACGACGTGATCTTGCTTGATTTGATGATGCCAAAGATGGATGGGGTTGAAGTATGTACAGAACTCCGGAAGACGAAAGCGACTCCGGTCATCATGCTCACGGCGAAAGGTGAAGAAATCGACCGTGTCCAAGGATTCGAAGTCGGGGCGGATGATTATATCGTCAAGCCGTTCAGTCCGCGTGAAGTCGTGCTCCGCGTCAAAGCATTGCTTCGCCGCTCTGGTTCGACGAAGTTCATGCACACGAGTGAGAAGTCGAAGGATTTGATCGTCTTCCCACATCTGACAATCGATAATGATGCACACCGCGTCACGGTGGACGGCGAGGAAATCGCCCTCACACCAAAAGAATATGAGTTATTGTTCTTCCTCGCAAAACAGGTGGATAAAGTCTTTTCACGAGAGCAGTTGTTAAAAGAAGTATGGAACTACGAATTTTTCGGAGACCTTCGGACCGTCGATACGCATGTGAAACGTCTTCGTGAGAAATTGAATCGTGTCTCACCGGACGCGGCGCATATGATCACGACCGTATGGGGTGTCGGGTACAAGTTCGAAGCTGCCAGTGAATGATGATTCGTCGAAACAGCATCGTCACGAAACTGTGGCTGACGATTCTCGTTTTGGTCAGTGTCATCTTATTCATCGTCTCGGTGTTGATGCTTGAATTTTTTAATTCCTTTCATATCGACCAGGAACGAGGCCATCTTGCCAAGCTCGGTGGACAGGTCCAATCGGTTTTGTTGAATGAAGGTGACACGTCCCAGACGATTGATCAAATCATCGAAGTGTACGGGGCTAACTATATCTTAGAGAACGGTACGACCCGATCGAATTTTGGAAATCAAGTGGATGGTTTGATGGTGGAACTTGAACGACAGGATTGGGAAACCTATCAGGCGGTCGGTGAGACGGCCATCGGGAATTTCTCATCTTTTGACGACCAGGCCGCACTAGCGTATCGGACGACCTTCTCCTTATCGACAGGACAGTATACGCTCTACCTGCTCGAACCGCTCGATGCGATCTCGAGTGCGAACGCGGGAGCACGGACCATCATTCTTTGGACCGTCGCTTCGGCCATCATCGTCACGACCGTCTTCGCTTTCTTCTTGTCGACACGAATCACGGCACCGCTCCGAGCGATGCGGGATGCAGTCAATAAGACGGGAGAGGGGCAATTTGATTTGCGTTTGGAGACGAAGACACGGGATGAGATTGGAGAACTCGCTGCTTCTTTCAACGCAATGAGCAGTCAGCTTTCGAAGTATGTGAATGCCCTTGACCGGGAACGGCTGCAACTTGCGTCGATTCTTCGTTCGATGGCAGACGGTGTCATTACACTCGATCGTCATGCGAACGTGATTGTCACGAACCCGCAAGCGAGTCCATTACTTCAAGATGGGCAACCACATGAAGTCGTATTGTCTCTTTATGAGGAAGTGATGGAGGGGACGTCTGAAAAGACGATCGAAGTGAAACAGGATGAGCGGTACTATACACTGACAGTCACACCACTCGTCGGAGAAGACGATTTCGAGGGTGCTGTCGTTGTCATCCGGGATACGTCAGAAAGTCATCGACTCGATAAGATGCGGACCGATTTTGTGGCGAACATTAGCCATGAACTCCGGACACCGCTCGTGACGCTTCAAGGGTATTCAGAGGCAATCATCGATGGCATCACTGAGAGTGACGAGGCGACGAAAGAGTTCGCCTCCATCATCTATGATGAATCGCTCCGCTTGGCAAGACTCGTCAATGATTTGTTGGATTTGGCACGCATCGAATCGGGTAAAGAGACGATGCATTTCACTTCGTTTGATATCGGTGATTTCTTGCCCCGAGTCATGCGAAAGTTCAATCAGATGGCATCTGAAAAAGAGATTCGTTTACAGACCGACGCCCCGCACCGTCTCATCGAGGCGGATGGCGATCGTCTCGAGCAAGTGTTCACCAACTTGATTGGCAATGCTATCGCGCATACCGATTCTGGAGAAATTCGGATTGAGGCCACAGAAGAGACGGACGGGCTACGGATTCAGTTGACGGATACAGGTCATGGAATTCCAAAAGAGGATTTGCCGTTCGTTTTCGAGCGATTCTATAAAGCCGATAAAGCCCGGACCAGTGGTTCGAAGACAGGGACAGGCATCGGACTCGCGATCGTGAAGAATGTGGTCGATGCCCATCACGGAAAAGTGAGCGTATCGAGTACACTCGGGGTCGGAACCACCTTCGAGATTTACTTACCATTTGAACAACCACACAACTCGTAATGGTGACTCGCTTGAGTCACCATTTGTGGCATTTTAAGGGGGGAGTCGAATGAAACGTTATACACGAACGGGCGACAAGGGTGAAACATCATTAATCGGTAGTCGTGTCGAGAAATCCCATCCTCAGATTGAAGCGATGGGTCATCTCGATGAGTTGAATAGTCAGATTGGACTCGCCATCGCGCATCAAGAGGATGAGACGCTCCGAATACAGCTGACGAAGATTCAGCACGACTTGTTCGACCTCGGTTCGGAGCTGATGTATGCTGAGGCACCGCCAAAAATGGTCGATTTGTCAATCGTGACGGAACTAGAACGATGGATGGATGAGTGGGAGGAGTCCTGTCCGGAACTTGTGCGCTTCATCCTTCCGGGCGGCAGCGTTGCCGCAGCTAGCTTACATGTGGCTCGTGCCGTCTGTCGACGGGTCGAGCGTGACTTAGCGGCTCTCGGAGTCGCAGACCGGCAATTGCCTTACTTTAACCGCTTGAGTGATTATTTATTTACGGTTGCCCGTTACGCGAACGTCGTGGCAGGGGTGCCGGATCAAGAATATGCGCGCGGCGCTGCCGTGTTTCAACCAAAACGAAAAAAGGAGTGATCGGCAGATGAAAGGAATCGAACAGTTCCAACATCAATTGCACTACTCGGTCTATCCGACCAAAAAATTTAAAACGACGACTTGTCTCGTGTCATTCGCCGCTCCATTATCGGCGGAGACGGTCGCAGATCGGGCATTGCTCCCGTTCATTATGGAGAAATCGACGGCAACGTATCCATCCATTGAGTTATTTCACACACCGCTAGAGGAGTTGTATGACACAAACTTATATGCTGGTGCATCTAAGATCGGAAAGGAGCACGTCATCCAATTCCAACTCGAAGTCGTCAACGATCATCTTGTCGGAGAAGACGTATTGAGTCAGGCAATCGAGTTACTCGAAGACGTTCTCCTTCGTCCGAACGCATACGATGGGGCGTTCCAGCCACTCATCGTCGAGCAGGAACGTCGATTGCAACGTCAGCGTATCGAATCGGTCTATGATGACAAAATGCGTTTCGCCCAACAGCGTCTACAAGAAATGCTCGGAGGAGAACTTGCGATTCCGTCACTCGGTACGCTTGAGCAACTCGACCATGTCACACCGAAATCATTATATGAGGCATATCAATCGATGATTCAACATGACCGTGTGGACATCTATGTTGTCGGGGATGTCAATCGTGAGCAAGTCGAACAGGCTTTCAATCCATTGGAATCCCTTGGGACACGTCGACCACGCCTGTTACCAGAAGCGAGTCGAGGAGAGTTCAAGCGTTTGGAAGAACACCAAGACATTAAACAAAGCAAGCTCCATCTCGCTTATTCACTCAATGTCGACCCAAGAACGGAAGCGGCGATTCGTATGCAAGTCGTGAATGGATTGTTCGGAGGATTCCCTCACTCGAAACTGTTCATGAACGTGCGTGAAAAAGAGAGCCTGGCGTACTATGCCGCTTCACAATATAGTTCCCTCAGTCGGAAGTTGTTCGTCTATGCCGGCATCGATGCGTCGAACCAGCAAAAAACCGAACAGATCATCGAAGAGCAATTGAACGCTTTACAAGCGGGCGAGTTTGAGGATGAGACGTTGCAACAGACGAAAGAGTTGTTGTTCAATCAACGTCGACAACTTGGAGACAGTCCACGTCAATTGATTGCTTGGATGAGTGGAGCAGACGTTCGTCCGTTCTCGTTAGACGAAGAGATGGCAATCATTGAAAACACGACACGAGATCATGTCGTTGCGCTTGCGAAAGAAATGGAACTCGAAGCGGTTTATTGCTTGAAAGGAGGAGAAGCATGAAATTAGACTTTCCTAACGTCGGAGAGACGTTACATCATCACGTTCTCGACAATGGCCTCTCCGTTTACTTGTTGAAAAAGACTGGATATGAAAAAACATTCGCGACGTTCACGACTAAATATGGATCGATTGACCGACGCTTCAAACTAGAAGACTGGATCGAGGTTCCCGATGGTATCGCACATTTCTTAGAACATAAGATGTTCGAGAAAGAAGATGGTGACGTCTTCCAACAATTCGGTCGTCAAGGAGCGTCAGCGAACGCTTTCACTTCCTTCACACGGACGGCTTATTTGTTCGGTGCCACGTCCAAGATTTCGGAAAACGTACAAACGCTACTTGATTTCGTCCAGACTCCTTATTTTACGAAAGAGTCTGTCGAGAAAGAGAAAGGCATCATCGGTCAAGAGATTCAAATGTATCAAGACAATCCCGGATGGCGCTTGTATTTTGGTTTAATTGAGGCGATGTACGAGACACATCCCGTCAAGATTGATATCGCAGGTACAATCGAATCGATTTCAAAGATCACGGCGGAAGACTTGTACACCTGTCATCAAGCGTTCTATCATCCGAGCAACATGGCATTGTTCGTCGTCGGGAACATCGAACCGGATGAGATGCTTGCCTTGATTCGAGATAACCAAGCAGGTAAATCTTTTGAGACACCACGATTGAGTGCTCGTGAGACAGTATATGAACCGACCACGGTTCGTCTGTCAGAACGGGTCATCGAGATGGACGTCTCTGTACCGAAAGTCATGATTGGGTATAAGGATGTACCACAAGCTGGGGAAGCAGGTCTGAAGCAAGAATTGACAGTAGAATTGCTCATGCATGCGCTCTTCGACACGACAGCTCCTCTTTATACAGAACTTTATGCTGAAGGATTGATTGACGATGCCTTCTCGTTTGACTATACGTCAGAGGAAACGTTTGCCTTTGCCGCCTTGTCGATGGAGACGTCGGAAGTAGATGCGTTTGTCGACCGTGTGACGGAGGCGTTAGAACGTCCACTTCAGTTGAGTCAAGAGACGCTCGACCGGAAGAAACGCATGATGCAAGGACAGTTCTTGAAAGCATTGAACTCACCGGAATTCATCGCAAATCAGTTCTCTCGATATGCACTCAATGATGGGAATTTGTTTGAAATCCCGACTTTGATTGATGCCATCACACTCGACGAACTATACGAAGCATACGAGCGCTTGTTCCGCCATGAACAACGAACGGTATGCATCGTCAAAAAACGATGAAGACATTGATTGTTGGAGCGAGCGGTACCATCGGACGTGCCGTCTCGCTCGCTTTTCGTGAAGATGAACTGATTTTGCATGCGAACGAGAGTAGTGATAGACTCCGTCATTTGATAGATGAAGAGAATCTTTCGGCAGAAATTCTCCCTTGTGACCTAACAGACCGTGACGCTGTTGAGTCGTGGGTGCAGGATATGCTGGACATCGACCGAATTGTATATGTGGCCGGACATGCGCTCCATGGTCTCGTCGTCGACCAGTCGATGGATGAGCTCGACCGGCTGTACGATGTACATGTTCGGGCAATGATCCGACTCATCCAGTCCGTCGTTGCAAGGAAGCCTTACGATCATCACGTGGATATCGTGATTGTCTCGAGTGTATGGGGAGAGGTCGGTGCGGCGGCTGAGGTGTTTTATTCAACCGTCAAAGCGGCACAGCTCGGCTTCGTCAAGGCGTTCGCACGAGAAGCCGGACCGTTCAATGTTCGAGTCAATGCGGTGACCCCGGGGTGGATTGATACGCCAATGAATGATACGGTAGAAGAGTCGAAACAATCCGTGATCGATGACATTCCACTTGGACGTCTCGGTGCGGCAGAGGACGTGGCCAACACGATCCGTTTCTTGTGCTCACCGGACGCCTCGTATATGACGGGCACGGTGATACGCGTCGATGGCGGTTGGCAATGATCCGATTCATGTAAATAAACCTGTTCTTTTCAATTCTTCTAAAATAATTTAAAATAGGCAAGGTAGCGAACTCGCTCGAAAGGATGGTTGGGGATGGAACATAAATTCGAAGAGTGGTATCTCGAATATGAATTGTGTCAGAATCGACCGGGTATCCTCGGAGACATCGCATCTCTCATGGGGATGCTTCAAATCTCCATCGTCACCATCAATGGGGTCGATTTGCAGCGACGGGGAATGTTGCTCAAAGCACCTGCCGCCGATCATGTGCATCGACTCGAGCATATTTTAAAGCGGATGGAAGCTATTGCCGTCATCAAGTTGCGCCGTCCGAAGTTACGAGACCGGATTGCAATCCGTCACGGTCGTTATATCGACCATGATAGTGATGACAAAAAAACGTTTCGCTTCGTCCGTGAAGATTTGGGCATTCTCGTCGATTTCGTTGCGGAACTGATGAAGGAAGAACGCCATTTGTTAATCGGTGTTCGTGGAAATCCACGCGTCGGAAAGACGGAGTCCATCGTAGCAGCGAGTGTGTGTGCGAACAAACGATGGTTGTTTCTTTCCTCGACACTGATGAAACAGACCGTTCGGACCTCATTATTTGAAGAGGAACGGGAAGGCGATCACGTATACATAATCGATGGTGCCGTCTCTACCCGAACGATGGATGAACGACATCGCCAGCTCATTCGTGAAGTCATGCGGTTGCCGGCCGTGAAAGTCATCGAACACCCTGACCTGTACGTCCGAAACACCGATTGCGTGTATGAAGACTTTGATTATATTATTGAATTGAGAAACAATCCGGATGAGACGATCATCATCCCACAAGAAACGCATCGTGAGTCAGAATGGTTTGAATAATTATGTGAATGGAAGGTGTGGACCCCTGTGACAGAACTAGGGACTTTTTTGAAACAAAAGCGTGAGGAGAGCGGATTGACGCTCGACCAAATCCAGCAGACGACGAAGATTCAAAAGCGCTATATCATCGCAATCGAGGAAGGTGATTACAAAAATCTCCCTGGCTCTTTTTATGCACGGGCGTTCATTAAGACGTATGCGGAGTCGCTCGGCCTAGATGTGGATGAATTATACGAGACATATGCAAAAGATTTACCGGTCATCGAGGCACAGCCGTCTGTTCAACTCTCTCGGAAGAAAACGTATTCGAAGGCTTCCGAGTCGACAAGTCGGGTCTCGAGATGGGTTCCGAAAGTTCTCCTCGTTCTCACGGTCTTCTTGCTCATCACCGCGATTTATTTCGCAGTGAGAAGCATCGACTTCGGTGGTCAGGATGCAAGTCCTGCCGAACCGCCAAGTTCTGGTGTCACAGTCGACCAGAATGAGGATGTCCCGGCTGATGAACCGGTCGAGGAGGAACCGACTGAAGAGGAGCCGACCGAAGAAGAACCGCCAGCGGAATCTGGTCCGATTGCGGTGAAGGAGTCGAATGGGGCAGATATCACTTATGAACTCGCGACGAACGAGAAACTGTCGACCGAGATTTATGTGAAGGAGTCACCTGCCTCTTACGTGGGTGTTCGTGATACGTCGTTAGAAGGAGCCTTTCTCGCACCGGAGTATCCGAACCAGTCGAAACAGAATCCGATTGTCATTGAAGATGCCGAGACGGACACATTGCGTATTCGAATCGGACTCATCGCAGGCGTTGAGAAAATCGTCGTCAACGGTCGTGAGCTCGAGCTTCAAGAGTCTCCGGTCACACAAAATATTTTTGTAAAGAGAGTCGACGCCGAATAAGTCGACTCTCCTTCTAAGAGGAGGCGTTCTATATGAACCTACCTAACCGATTGACGATGCTACGCGTGGTCTTGATCCCCGTATTCGTCGTCTTACTCGCTGTTGATTTTGATTGGGGAAACATCGCTTTTTTAGGCGCTGATATCCCGATGCACCAATTTATCGCTGGTGTGATTTTTACGATTGCGGCCATTACAGACTGGTTAGACGGACATTTGGCCCGTAAGCATAACTTAGTCACGAACTTTGGTAAATTTATGGACCCGCTCGCAGATAAACTGCTCGTCACGGCGGCCCTTGTGTTGCTCGTTGAGATGGATCTCGTCGCGGCGTGGGTCGTCGTCGTGATTCTATCACGTGAATTTGCGGTTACAGGCTTACGTCTCGTCGCTGCCGATGAAGGGATTGTCGTCGCGGCCGGGAAATCTGGAAAAGCGAAGACGTGGGTGCAGCTCTTTGCCATCATCTTCTTACTGTTCGGTAACCCGATCTTTAGCTATGTCGGGATCCCGTTTGGCGAATGGGCGATGTGGTTGGCGCTCGTACTTACAATTTACTCAGGTGCCGAATATTTCGCACAAAACTATAAGATTATTGTGAAGTCGATGTAAGTCGACAGAGACGAGTTGGTTGATCTAGCTCGTCTTTTTTTTGAAGTTGAGGAGGAAATGAGATGAAACGAGCCGAAATCATTGCGGTAGGAAGCGAGTTGCTCTTAGGGGAAATCGTCAATACGAATGCGAGTTACATATCAGAACAACTGTCGAAGTACGGTGTGCCGGTCTTGTATCATCAAGTTGTCGGGGATAACGCGGTACGAATGCGAGAGACGTTTGAAATCGCCCGTCGTCGTTCCGACTTTGTCATCGTCACGGGTGGACTCGGTCCGACGGCGGATGATGTCACAAAGACAGTCCTTTCCGACTTACTAGACCGTCCGATCGTTCGGGATGAGGAAGCGTATGAGACGATTCAACGATTCCTCGTGTCACGAAATCGATTGATGAATGATGGGGACGCTCGCCAAGCCGACGTGCTCAGCGGAGCAGACGTATTACCAAATCCGGTCGGGCTTGCCCCGGGCATGTGGATTGCCGGAGACACGACGTGGTTGCTTTTACCGGGTGTGCCACGTGAAATGAAAGCTTTGGTCGAGGCGACGTTTCCGCAGAAACTATCAGGAGCGACGCTCGTCTCAGAGTCATTACGGTTTTATGAGATTGGAGAATCCGCTCTCGACGATGCCGTGAAGGACTTATTGGACGGCTCGAATCCGACCGTTGCCCCCTATGCCGAGACGGGAGAGGCAAGACTTCGGATCAGTGCTCGAGCGACGGACGAGGTGACCGCGCGTCAGATGATTGAAGAAGTGAAGACTGAGATTATGAAACGGGTCGGTTCGTACTACTTCGGCTCTGACGATGAAACGATCGCATCACATCTTGTCCAATCATTGTCTAGATTGAATCGTACGTTCGCTGTGGCTGAGTCGTTGACCGGCGGCGAGGTACAATCGATGATTACATCAACACCTGGCGCTTCAGTCGTCTTTCTAGGTGGAGTCGTGACCTATTCGGATGAGCTAAAAAATAGGTATTTAGGGGTCTCGCTTGATACAATTAAACAGCACTCAGTCGTCTCAAAAGAAGTTGCCTATGAGATGGTGGACGGATTGTCAAAGACCACCCATGCCGACTATGCCCTCTCTTTCACGGGAGAGGCAGGACCGACATCGAATTCGGGTCGTCCGATCGGTACGGTCTATATCGGAGTGAAGACACCAAACGGAATAGAAGTCATCGAGCGGACGTATCCCCATCAAGAACGGAATATCATCCGCATGCGAGCCGCGAAGGACGGATTATGGGCTCTCATTCAACGAATCAAAAAAGGCGAATAAATGTTCGTAAAAAACTTGTGTATCGTACAGTGTTCACGTATAATAAGAGTATCAATTAAAGGAGGCTCATTTATCTATGAGTGATCGTAAACAAGCGTTAGAAATGGCATTACGCCAGATTGAAAAACAATTCGGTAAAGGCTCAATCATGCGCCTTGGTGAAAATACAGACCAACAAGTATCGGTCATCCCTTCAGGGTCAATCGCCCTCGACGTCGCGCTCGGTGCGGGTGGATATCCACGCGGTCGTGTCATCGAAGTATACGGACCAGAATCTTCAGGTAAGACGACGGTTGCCCTTCATGCGATTGCAGAAGTCCAAAAGCGTGGCGGTCAAGCAGCATTCGTTGATGCCGAGCACGCACTCGATCCGAAGTATGCTAAAAATCTTGGGGTCAACATCGATGAGTTGCTCCTTTCACAGCCGGATACTGGGGAGCAAGCGCTCGAAATCGCTGAAGCGCTCGTTCGCTCTGGAGCAGTTGATATCCTCGTCGTCGACTCGGTTGCGGCACTCGTACCGAAAGCCGAAATCGAAGGGGAAATGGGAGACTCGCACGTCGGTCTTCAAGCTCGTTTGATGTCTCAAGCACTTCGTAAGTTGTCTGGTGCGACGAACAAGTCGAAAACGATTGTCATCTTCATCAACCAAATCCGTGAGAAGATCGGGATCATGTTCGGTAACCCGGAAACGACTCCAGGGGGCCGTGCCTTGAAATTCTACTCTTCTGTACGTCTTGAAGTTCGTCGTGCGGAGACGCTCAAACAAGGTCAAGATATGGTCGGGAACCGTACGAAGATCAAGATTGTAAAAAACAAGATTGCACCTCCGTTCAAAACAGCGGAAGTTGATATTATGTATGGTGAGGGGATCTCGCGTGAAGGGGAACTCATCGATATCGGTGCAGACCTCGACATCGTTCAAAAGAGCGGAGCTTGGTACTCGTTCAATGAAGAACGTCTTGGTCAAGGCCGTGAAAACGCCAAGCAATACATGAAAGAAAATCCAGCAATCGCAGCTGAGGTCGAACAACAGATTCGAGATCACTACGGATTGAATGGAGAAAAAACGGTCACGGTCGAAGGCGAAGACGACGAAGTCCTCTCACTTCTCGATGACGAATAAGCACATCGTCTCACTCGAATTCTTTCGAGTGAGATTTTTTTAGTATAATTTTTTAGGCAATTGGTAGTTCTATCCTGTCCGTGCATTGCATTCTCCCTATTAAATAAGTACAATAAAGTTATGCGTGGGCTTGCCCGTGTATCTCACTTATTAAAAAAATAAAATAACCTTGCGAAAGGGAGGTGAACATGATGGAATGGCTATACTGGCTTATTCTGATCCTCCTTTTGCCGATAGCTTTTGTTGCAGGTTTTTTTGTGCGTAAATCGATCGCCGAAGCGAAGATTCAAGGTGCCGAGACGGAAGCGACTAAGATTGTAGAGCAAGCAAAACAACAATCGGAAGCGATGCAAAAAGAAGCACGGCTTGAAGTAAAAGAAGAGATGATTCAACTTCGTAATGAGACGGAACAAGAATTGCGTGAACGTCGCGAAGAACAGAAAGTGAAAGAGAATCGCCTCGTTCAAAAGGAAGAGCTTCTTGACCGCAAAGCAGACATGCTCGAGCGGAAAGAAGACTCGCTAGATGAACAGGAACGAGGACTCGAAAAACGCAAGCGTGAAGCAGAAATGCTCGAAAGCAAAGTGGAGGAGTTATACGAAGAGGCACGCCGAGAACTTGTACGCGTGGCATCCCTCTCGAAAGATGAAGCACGTACCATCATCATGGACGAAGCGAAGCAGGAAGCGCTTCACGATGCTGCTCTCCTTCAAAAAGAAATCGAGCAAAAAGCAAAACAAGAAGCGGATAAAAAAGCGAAACACCTCTTATCTCTCACGATGCAACGATATGCAGCTGAACATGTCGCCGAGACGACGGTATCCGTTGTCAACTTACCGAGTGATGAGATGAAAGGTCGTATCATCGGGCGCGAAGGACGTAACATCCGGACGCTCGAAACGTTGACTGGGATTGACCTCATCATCGATGACACACCAGAAGCCGTCATCTTGTCAGGGTTCGACCCGGTTCGTCGTGAAATCGCGAAGATGACGCTTGAAAAACTCGTTCAAGACGGTCGGATTCACCCGGCTCGAATTGAAGAAATGGTAGAGAAGTCTCGCCGTGAAGTGGATGAACGCATTCGTGAATACGGGGAGGAAGCTACGTTTGAAGCCGGAATTCACGGACTCCATCCAGACCTTGTCAAGACGCTCGGTCGCATGCGTTATCGTACGAGTTATGGTCAGAACGTCTTGTCTCACTCGGTTGAGGTGGCACATCTTGCCGGGATGATGGCAGCCGAACTTGGTGAAGATGTCACGCTCGCGAAACGGGCAGGACTCTTACACGATATCGGGAAAGCAATCGACCACGAAGTCGAAGGTAGTCACGTTGAAATCGGTGTAGAACTCGCGACGAAATACAAAGAACATCCGGTCGTCATCAATTCGATCGCTTCCCACCACGGGGACGTCGAGGCGACATCGACGATTGCTGTACTTGTGGCAGCGGCTGATGCTTTGTCAGCAGCGCGTCCTGGAGCTCGCCAAGAGACACTTGAAAGCTACATCCGTCGTCTTGAGCGACTCGAATCAATCTGTGAGTCGTTCGAAGGTGTCGAGAAATCGTATGCGATTCAAGCAGGACGTGAAGTTCGGATTATCGTTCGCCCTGATGTCGTTGACGATGTCGTCGCCGGTAAGATGGCACGTGATATTTGTAAGCGAATCGAGGACGAACTCGATTATCCTGGACAAATCAAAGTGACGGTCATTCGTGAAACACGTTCCGTCGATTATGCGAAGTAAACGAAGCGGAGAATTTCTCCGCTTTTTCTGTTTGAGGGAGGACTTTATATGAAAATTTTATTTATCGGTGATGTGGTCGGGAAACCAGGTCGTGATATATTGACGAAACAAATCGGACGCTTGAAAGACAAATACAACCCGACGTTCATGCTCGTCAACGGTGAGAATGCAGCAAATGGACGTGGTCTTACGAAAAAGATTTACCAACAGTTTTTGGAGCTCGGCTTTCATGGGGTAACGATGGGAAACCACACGTGGGACAACCGTGATATCTTTGATTGGATCGACGACGCCGACCGGATCGTCCGTCCGGCCAACTATCCGGACGGGACACCTGGGGTTGGCATGATGAAGTTGAAACAAAATGGGAAGAAATTGGCCGTGATCAATGTCATGGGAAATGTCTTCTTGCCGTCTCTTGACTGTCCGTTCCGTACCGTCGACCGTCTCGTCGAAGAAGTGCGCGATGAGGTCGATGCGATTTTTGTGGATGTCCATGCTGAGGCGACAAGCGAGAAAATCGCTATGGGCTATCATCTCGACGGTCGCGCTCAAGCCGTTGTCGGGACACATACACACGTGCAGACAGCGGACGAGCGTGTCCTACCGAACGGCACGGCCTACATTACAGACGTCGGCATGACCGGTCCACTAGACGGGGTACTCGGAATGGATGCGTCGACTGTTTTAAAAAAATTTATGACACAACTCCCAGTTCGGTTTGAAGTTGCCGAGGGACGGGAACAACTTAATGGAGTTTTCATTACAATCGATGATCAGACGAAACGAGCGACAAAAATCGAACGAATACACCTAGATGATCAGACCGTCTGGTTTGATTGAACAACCTACCCGAGGGGGAAACAAGAATGGACGTACTCAAAGTTTCGGCAAAATCGAACCCTAACTCCGTTGCGGGTGCTTTAGCGGGTGTGCTACGTGAAAAAGGAACGTGTGAGATACAGGCGATCGGGGCAGGTGCACTGAATCAGTCCATCAAAGCCGTCGCGATTGCCCGAGGCTTCGTCGCGCCAAGCGGTCTCGATTTGATTTGCATTCCGGCCTTTACTGATATTATGATTGACGGAGAGGAACGTACTGCCATCAAGCTCATCATTGAGCCGCGATGAGCGGTCGGGACATAGGTCCTATTCTTGTGAAGAGGAGCCATCGGCGCGGATGGCTCCTCTTTTTTTGTGTAAATCGGACGTTCTATCTTCTCAGTTTCGTCATTTTATGACAAGATGATAAAGAACGTATCGTTCGATCATTAGAGACAAGAGGGGGACGTTTTCAATGGAACAACTTGTGTCAACCAAAGAGACGGAATCAACGACACCAGTAATGAAAGCGATTCAAAAACACACGGCCGGGTTTGGGGCAAAACTGGTCGACGTACCAGTTCCGACACCAGGACCTGGAGAAGTACTCATTCAAGTCAAAGCGACATCGATTTGCGGGACCGATGTCCACATCTATGAGTGGGATGAATGGTCACAGAGCCGCGTCAAACCACCATACGTATTTGGTCATGAATTTTCGGGGGAAGTCGTGGCGCTCGGAGAAGGGACGAAGCGAATCAAAGTCGGACAGACGGTGTCTGCTGAAACGCATATCGTCTGTCATCAGTGTAAACAATGTTTGCGCGGGCAGTACCACATCTGTAAGAACACAAAAATCATCGGGGTGGACACGCAAGGCTGCTTCGCAGAATACGTCGTCATGCCCGAAGAGAACTTATGGGTGAACCCGGAGTCGATGCCAGCGAAACTGGCATCGATTCAAGAACCGCTCGGGAATGCGGTGCACACGGTGTTGGCGAGTGATGTGTCAGCTAAATCGGTCGCCATCGTCGGTTGTGGCCCAATCGGACTCATGGCGGTCGGTGTCGCCAAAGCAGCAGGGGCGAGTCGTGTCTATGCGATTGACGTCAATCCATATCGCTTACAACTTGCCGAAAAGATGGGGGCCGATGTCGTCATCAACAGTTTAGAGGAGAATCCGCTCGAATTGATTGAACGTGAGACCGACGGGGACGGAATCGATGTCGTCTGCGAGATGAGCGGTCATCCGATTGCCATCGATCAAGCGTTTAAGTTGGTCACGGCAGGCGGGGACGTCAACGTCTTGTCACTCCCGGCCCGTCCGGTCGCCATCGATCTCACACGGGACGTCGTCTTTAAAGGGGTCCGCGTCCAAGGGATCACAGGACGTAAGATGTATGAGACGTGGGGCCAGGTCTCGACGATGCTCGCGACGGGTCAGCTGAACGTCGAACCGATCATCACACACGTCTTCAAGCTCGAGGAGTTCGAAAAAGGATTCGAACTCATGCGGGCAGGGAAATGTGGGAAGGTCGTCTTAATACCATAAAGGGGGAAACAACATGGCATTTGAACATATTACAGAAGCAATCAACGAGATGAAAGAACAAGGGACGTTCCGTAAGCTCGTCCCACTCGAATCAGCACAAGGGAATGAAGTGACAATCGATGGAAAGTCACTCGTCCAACTGTCGTCAAATAACTATCTCGGACTTGCGAACCACCCGCGCTTGAAACAGGCAGCCATTGAAGCGGTCGAGCAATACGGCGCAGGAACGGGATCAGTCCGTACGATTGCCGGAACGTTCGAGATGCACGAAGCATTTGAGCGCGAACTCGCGGAGTTCAAACATACGGAGGCCTCACTCGTCTTCCAATCAGGATTCGCGACGAACCTCGGGGTATTGTCTGCACTGCTTGGACCGGAGGATGTCGTCATCAGTGACGCCCTCAACCATGCGTCAATCATCGATGGGATTCGCCTCACGAAAGCGGCTCGACGTATCTATAAACACGTCGACCTCGAAGACTTGGAGAAGGCGTTGAAAGAGACACAAGATTATCGCACACGTCTTGTAGTGACGGACGGTGTGTTCTCGATGGACGGGAACATCGCACCGCTTCCGGCCATCGTCGAACTCGCCGAGAAGTATGACGCTGCGGTCATGGTCGATGATGCTCACGCATCTGGCGTTCTCGGGAAGAACGGTCGCGGAACGGTCAACCACTTCGGTTTGGACGGTCGTGTCGCGCTTCAGGTCGGGACGCTCTCAAAAGCGATCGGTGTCCTCGGTGGCTATGTCGCCTGTTCACAAGATATTCGGGATTACTTGATCCACAAAGGTCGCCCGTTCCTCTTCTCGACATCACATCCACCGGCAGTCGTGGCGGCGAACCGTGAAGCGATCCGTGTGATGAAAGAGGAAGAAGAGCTGTTCGACAAGCTATGGGCGAACACCGAGTTCTTCAAAAACGGTTTACGTGACCTTGGTTTCGATATCGGACATGCGACGACACCGATCACACCGGTCATGCTCGGCGAAGAGACGCTTGCGCATACATTCTCGGACAAGTTGAAAGAGCATGGTGTATTCGCACAGAGTATCGCTTTCCCGACGGTCGAACGCGGGAAAGCCCGTATCCGGACCATCGTCACAGCGGAACATACACGTGATGACCTCGAACGGGCACTCGAAGCGTTTAAAACAGTCGCGGAAGAGTTGAATGTGACACTACACGCATAAATGAGAACTGCAGACGATCTGTCTGCAGTTTTTTGGTGGATTTGTATATGAAATCGAGTATATTCAAATAGGGTATGGATGAAGTAAATCGAAATATAGCGTATTTCTTAATATTTCAATTACCGTATTTTGATTGAATTAGTACATCTCAGAAATGAGGAAAGGCTATGTTTCAGCAAGGGATCTTTCAAGTGGGGATGGTGTTAGATCGAGAGACGTTTTCGATCCTGACGATTTCACCACCATTCATAATAAATGTGATATTTAGTGTCC
Organism: Exiguobacterium sp. BG5(2022); assembly: GCF_031844365.1. Lineage (GTDB taxonomy): Bacteria > Bacillota > Bacilli > Exiguobacteriales > Exiguobacteriaceae > Exiguobacterium > Exiguobacterium profundum. The sequence goes on along the minus strand of NZ_JAUZVB010000001.1, from coordinate 912,290 downwards.
TGATTTTGATTGGCGTCTTGTACTTTCGGAGTGAGAGTTGGAAAGGGAAATTGTGGAACGTTGTACTGATGTGTTACGCGCTCTTATTCATCTTTGTCTATATAGGAGCCTGGTTTGTGAGGCTGAAATACAACCTTACACCGAGTTTCAACGAGTCGTTCGCCCTCGAACGCTTTCCTGGATGGAAGATTTTTTTCAAGCAATGGATTGAGAACGGTATAGAAGAACCGAATTTGACAGCAAATGCGATTGCGTTTGGTGCGTTGCTGTTCTACTTCAGGAAGTTCAAGGGTAAATATACGTGGATATTAAGGCTTTTCGCAGTGATTCCTGTCAGCTTATTTTTCATCATATATATTCCGAAAGTCTTTAGTTGGTTATTGCAATAAAAAAGAAGCAAGGCGCAATGCCTTGCTTAAATCGTGATCATTCCTCTAAATCCTCGAGCGGCATAATAGGAATCTGCACCATTGTGGTAGACGAAGATGTGATCATAGCGACGGTCGCAGAACAGGGCGCCACCTTTTTGACGAATGGTGTCCGGTGTCTGAATCCAACTTGACGTCTTCAAATCGAATGCACCGAGCGTTTGTAAGTGTCGGTATGTTTCTTCATCGAGAAGGGTTATGCCCATCTGTTCAGATAGGGCGACCGCGCTTCCGGCGGGTTTGTTCTTCTTACGTGCCTCGAGCGCTGGTTCGTCATAACAGAGGCTTCTTCGACCGCTCGGACTCTCGGCTGAACAGTCGCAAAAAGCGAGGTCTCCGTTAGGGAGTCGAATCACGTCCGGTTCTCCGCCAGTCTCTTCCATCAAAGCGAGGGTGGTCAACTTGTCTTGATTAATCTGAATTCGTTCCAATACGTCTGACCAGACGGCGTCAGGATGACGTTCAACGTTTTCGGTAAAGCGAGACTCTAAGGTGTTTAGTAACTCGATGGTTTCTTCCTGTGAAAGTTTCGACATGGAAATCACTCCGATCATTTGTTTCTTTTAGTATACGATATGAATCGCTACAGGTTGTCTTATCCATTATGAGAAAGGGGAATCTAATTTGAATTTTGATGAAATATACGTTGAGTATCTAAAGGTGAACGCATTTCAGACAATGGATCTGTTCACATTGAAAACAGACTATTTTAGTCGATTGCCTGTCGATTCATATCGAGTTACAGATTATTGTGAACTTGATGTGACTGTCACAAAGTCACAATTAGTACGACTTCGGTACATTGATTTGACCTTGCCGTTAGGCGTTTACATAGAGGAAAAACTTTTCTTGTTGTATGATCCGTATCGTCGTGAAATCTATTCAACTCAGACACGGATCGATCTCGATAAACGACGCATCTCGACAGTTGATTTTCTAAGTGCTTACAGTCGCGAGTTTCATGACCCTGATTCGTTTTCTCTAAAGAAAGAAAATCTATTTAACCTACCGTCGGATAGTAACTGGAGGGAATTTGGGTTACCAAAAGTGAAATCGGCAGCGGCGTTCTCATCCCAACTATTACATATATTGGATGTCACTTCGTTTCAGTCAATTTTAAAGAATAATCGATTTTTATCTGATTTCAAGGGATGGGCAGAACAGACAAAGTGTGAGTACAGTATCGAACATCATGGGAGAAGGATATGGTCGAATGACTATATGTTGACATGCAATCTTTCCAATGTATCTGAAAGTGAACAGCTACAATTGGTTACAATGATTGAGACAAGAGAAGAATTAGAAGAATTTCGATTTATGATTGAGACCGAAGCGTGCATTATGTCACTGTTTATTTTAGGAGATATAAAGCAAGGTTTTGGCGTCGGAGTATTTCAATACGAAAGTGACAAAAAGGGGAAGGGACAATGAAGTTTGAAGACTTATTCTTCTATAAAGGTATGGTTCACGTGTTTGATTTTCAGCATGATTTAGAATCGAGTCGCCTGACCTTTCAAGTGAAGTTACTCGATCACCTGAAGAAGCGAAACACGAAATTCCGTGAACGAGTCGAAGTGGATGGCGTTTATTCGCAACGAGAAGTGATCAATGTAAAACTATGTTTCGAAGATGTCATCTATATGGAGGTCATTCAAGAGTCATTTGCGGATGGGATCATGGATGAACCGACAGATGAGTTCGAAGGAACGCAGATCAAGCGATTCGAGCAATCGGGATATGTAGACTTTTTGAAACAGACGCGTTTCTCATTTTGGGAAGTGATACATGACGACTCAACAATCTTCACGCACTATCGCATTAGCGGTCTGAACTCAGTTTTAGAAATCGTCACGCTTTCGGAACCGACCGTTGCATCTGTGATTTCACTCGATTGTAATCGAAAAGGAAGTCCAACCATATACTTCGGTGGAAAGTTCTATACATAAGGCGCCCTCTCTTAGAGAAGGCGCCTCTTGTTTATACAGATGATACGGTCAACATAGACTGTTCAGTCAATCGTCCGATCCAAATCAACGGAAGGGTCAAAAGTGCTCCGAGAAGGTAAACCGAATCGATCGGTAGTCCATCCGCAAGAAGACCGAAAAGCAAACTCCCCACACTGAATGCGAGGGCGTATCCCGTTTGTTGCACACTATATACATAGGGAAGTCGCGCAGTCGGGATCTGTTCTTGAATGACGGTATTCGCCTGGATGATGCGCATTTGTGTGGCTGCCCCTTGAATCACTAACGCCAAAATTGCGAACGTAAGATGTTCGGTCACGCCGAACAAGAGGGCGGCAACAATGGATAAGACGGCAGTCGAAGGTAGCGAGGGTGCTCGACGAGACCGATAAAGATAGGCACTCGCCGCAATCATACTAATCAAAAATGATGCGTTCAGAGTTCCCCACCAGCCTGTATCGACTTGCAGATGTCGCTCGAGATAGACGAGGAGCAACGCTGAAATCCAAAGCGTGCTGACAAATGATTCATACGTCACAAACCAAGTCACACGATGAGCGAATGGTGACGTTCTTACATAAGTAAGACTATCGCGTAAGGTAATCGATTCCTCCGTTCCATCATCGACGATGTCTTCCGTAAGCGATTGATAGAAGTAAATCGTCACAACCGTTGAAAGGCTGAAGAGAACGAGTGAAACGATTAACGCAAAGGCGCTAGACGAGAGAGAGACGAGCATCGTCCCGAGCGGCCACATCGCGAGTTGGATGAACTGATTGGAACCTTGAACGAGGCTGTTCGCTTGTTGACGATTCGTCGCCAAACTTGGGATGAACGAGGCTTGAATCGGACGTGCGAACCCATCGAGGAATGCAATCCACATGACGAGTCCGAGAATAAGAATCGAATCCGTGAAGAGAACGAGAACAAGGGTGACCGTCTTCATCAGTTGTGACAGGACGAGCGTTTTCCCGAGAGAGTAGCGACTGAGGATGCGGGCGAAAAAGAGTCCGCTGAGCGTCATACCGGCAGTCACGGCAATCGGGAAGCTGGCTGCCATCAGAGCGGACCCAGTTTGTTGATACAGCAAGGCAATGAGCGCGACGATGTACAGGACATCGCCAATGTTTGCGAGCCATTGGCTAACGAGCAGTGTGTAAAAGGATTTCATCACAAATCTCCTCCGAATCTATTCAATTTGGTGGGTTGGACGAATCGTTTTTACACATTTTCACCTCTTCATAAAATGATATAAAAATAATTATACAAAATTTGATTAATTCTGTAAACTTGTCATACGGGTGAAATTGTCATAGTAGGAGGATGGAATGATTCAACAAGCTTTGATGGTAGTGGGTATAAAGCAATTGCGTGGCTTACTTTACGAAAGTGAATTGAAAAAATAATGAATGATAAGGATGGGACTATATGCTTGAATATAAACTAAATGACGATGTCACACTGAGAATGTTCAATACAGACGATGCGGACGAGTTATTTAAGCTGACGATTGCATCGAAGCCTTATTTGCGAGAGTGGCTTGGCTGGCTCGACTATATTGAGACGGTGGAAGACTCGAAGCAGAACATAGAGGGACGAATCAAAGGGTTGATTGAAACGGGCGGGCGCCCAAAATCGTTCGCTTTGATGTATAAAGGAGCACTGGCCGGAACAATTGGATTTAACGAAATCGATCGTGGTATTCAATGTGGCACAATCGGATACTGGCTCGGACAAGAGTTTCAAGGGAAAGGCATCATGAGTCAAGCGCTCGAGACCATCATCGAGTATGGGTTTCAAGATTTGAAACTAAATAAAATTGAGATCCGAGTCGCGACAGAGAATGTGAAGAGTCGGGCACTTCCGGAACGATTCGGCTTTAAGGAAGAAGGGGCCATTCGAGATGCGGAGTGGCTGTATGACCGTTACGTCGATCATGTCGTCTACGGGTTGTTGCGACATGAATTTTTGCAGCTAAACCATCATTCTAAAGCTTATGATGAGGCTGGACATCGTATGTAAACAACGACGAGACATTATAAAAGGGGACTACTGAATGACAACTATATATTTTGTCAGACATGCACATTCTACCTATACACCAGACGAATTCGCCAGACCGTTATCTGAGAAAGGAATGCATGATGTTGCTGAAATTACAAACCTTCTAATCGATGAGGGGATCGATATCGTGACTTCGAGTCCATATAAACGAGCCGTTCAAACCGTAAAAGGCATCGCGGATTATCTTGGACAGGACGTTGTAGTGTCGGATGATTTGAGAGAGCGAACCTTGACTTCAGAACCGGCTAAAGACTTTACAAGCGCGATGGAGACCGTTTGGAAAAATCCTGCGTTCGCATGGGAAGGGGGAGAGTCGAACGATCAGGCTCAATCTAGAGGGGTAGAGGCTCTCATATCACTGCTCCGTACGTACGAAGGGAAAAAAGTGGTGCTCGGCACACATGGAAATATTATGGTTCTCATGCTGAATTATTTTGATGCGCGATATGGATATGAATTTTGGAAAGAACTCGACATGCCGGATATCTATAAGGCGACTTTTGAGAACAACACATTGATGAGTGTCGAGAAGTTATATAAACCTCAAGGTTAGAAATCGATTGACTATAGATGGTAAGGATCAAGTTGTCTTCGCACCATTGGATAACCTGAAATCGTACAGACCAAGACCCGCCCTTCACGAGAGGGCGGGTCTTTCGTCTGACTCAAATAACTCAGTTCCGAACTCTTCATACGCCTGTTCATACCGGCGGAGGGAAGATTCCTTATGCATACAGGTGATATTCATCCGCTCGGATGGTGTCAGATCGACCGCATATGTCTTCAACACATGGGCGTTTCGAAGCATCGATGGCGTGACGGAGCGCGCGAGTCCACTTCGTTCGTTCAACTGCCGCATCATTTTCGTAATCATGACGATCGTCAATTGCTTCGGTTGATTCTTCGCATACACCCAGCGGAACGTCATCCGGGCAAAATCGAATGAGACGAAGACCGGGTCTTCTGAATACCAACGTGGTCGTACCGGGGTCGGGATATCAGCCAGGTAATTCATGAGCAAAGATTGATCTTCCTGTGACAGCTTCAACGTGAAACGGTTTCCGAGACGATCATACACGTCGAAGGTGTGATCGGCCAGATGCAAGTCGCTCATTCGCAAACGAATGATGTGATGGACACGCAATCCATATTTATAGAAAAGCGTCACAATCAGTTCGTTCCGATTGACGAGATAAGGATGAGCTTGGAGCTGATTCTCACTCAGTCCTCTCGTCGAACGAATCGTTTGAACGAATCGGTCGAATTCAGATTCGAGTGCGACTTGGTCGACTGTCAACGTATGTGCCGGTTGGGAATAGGCAAGCATCTTTTTACGAAGCGGATTTAAAAATTGGGTCAGGCTATTGATGACCGTGACGATTCTTGCGACGGTCGCCTGTTGATAGTGCTTCTCTTCGATTAAGAAGTCATTCACGAATGTCTTCCACGATTCGAGCGGAACGTCTAACCAGTCCGTCGGTTCGTTCAGTTCGACATTGTGGTCGTGAAAGTATTTATGCACGTCGATCAAGTCGTAGCGATATCGCTTAAGCGTCGAGGGTTGACGACCGCTGGCGCCGAGATGATAGAGGTACGTTTCAATAAATTCCGGGAGCGGGTAGTCTTTTCTTCGTTTCGTCATGGTCGAGCCTCCTTCTTCCTTTATCCTACCACAAACGGACGTTCTCTATACGCTGATTCGTGGTAAGATGGAAGGTGAGACTTTATGGAATGAGGGATTACATGATTGAACGTGAAAAAGTTGTCATCGTCGGTTGTCAGTTGCCTAGTACCGATGATTGGACATATGAACAGTCGATGGGCGAGCTCGTCGAACTCGTGGACACGGCGCAAGGCGAAGTCGTTGCCAGACTCGACCAAAAGCGTCAACAAATCGACCGTCGTACCTTTATCGGGAAAGGGAAAATCGAGGAACTCGCGATGCTCGTCGAACAGTTCGAGCCGGACTTATTGATTTTCAACGCCGAATTGACACCGGCACAGTCGAAAAACATTCGCATCGCCTTGAACGACCCAGATGAGATGAAGTTGATTGACCGCACACAGCTCATCTTGGACATCTTTGCGAGCCGTGCGCGATCGCGCGAAGGGAAATTGCAGGTCGAACTCGCGCAGATGAACTATTTGCTGCCGCGTCTCATCGGCCAAGGCACACAGCTTTCGCGACTCGGTGGTGGAATCGGGACGCGTGGTCCTGGTGAGACGAAACTTGAATCGGATCGTCGTCACATCAAGCGCCGCATCGATGAAATCACGAAACAGCTCGAGGGGACAGTCGCACACCGTGGACGTTACCGAGAACGCCGAAAAGAAAACAGGGTATTCCAAGTCGCGCTCGTCGGGTATACGAATGCTGGGAAGTCGACAATCTTTAACCGATTGACCGATGCCGACACGTACGAGCAGGATGAATTGTTTGCGACGCTCGACCCGTTGACGCGCGAGCTCGAACTTCCGCGAGGTGGGAAAGTACTGATCACAGATACGGTCGGCTTCATCCGTGACTTGCCGACGAAACTCGTTGCCGCGTTTCGTTCGACATTAGAAGAAGTTGTCGGTGCCGACTTGATCCTTCATGTCATCGATGCATCGAACCCACATTATCTGAATCAAATCGATACGACGAATGCGGTATTAGAGGAACTCGGTGCGAGTGAGGTGCCTCAGCTCGAGGTATATAATAAGAAAGACCGTCTCACGGAAGACTTCGTCGGCGGACCGTTATTGATCTCGGCAATCGCCTCGGAAGATATCGTGACGTTGACAGGTGCTCTCGAGGATAAGATTGCGGACATTTTGACAAAAGTCCATGTCATTCTCCCGGTGACGGCGTTTGAACACTACCACCCGGCCAAAGAGGCGATGTATCGTCTTGAAGAGAGCTTTTTAGATGACGGTTCTGTCGAATTAGTAGGTTATATGAGAGAAGACACGCGTCTATATGCGACGCTAAAACAATTTGAGGTGTAAGTATGTGGCAAGAAAAGATTGAACATTATGATGCGCTCGCGCCGTTCGTAAAAAAAGCGGAGGCACGGGTCAAACCGTTTTTCGAAAGGATTGACGAGACGGCCGAATTCAACCAGTATCGCGTCCTAGAATCGTTTAAAAAGCATAAAGTGTCGGATTTTCATTTTAATCCGACGACGGGATATGGATATGACGATATCGGTCGAGACACCCTCGAGTCGATTTATGCGGATGTGTTTGGAGCCGAGCTCGCGCTATGTCGACCACAAATCATCTCCGGTACCCATGCAATCGGGATTGCCTTGTTTGGTGTCCTTCTACCAGGTGATGAGCTTCTCTATATCACAGGGAAGCCGTATGACACGCTTGAGGAGATTGTCGGCATTCGTGGCGATGGTCGCGGTTCGTTAAAAGAACTCGGTGTCCATTACGATACTGTCGAATTAAAAGAGGAACGTGAAATCGACATCGACCGCGTCCTCGAACGGATTCGTCCTGAGACGAAACTCGTTGGGATTCAGCGATCGAAAGGGTATGCGAATCGTCGCAGTATTCCAGTCGATGAAATCAAAGTGGCCATCGAACGGATTAAAGCGGAACATCCGCATGTGTATGTGTTCGTGGACAATTGTTACGGTGAGTTTGTCGAGACGATCGAACCGACGCACGTCGGGGCTGACTTGATGGCTGGTTCTCTCATCAAAAACCCAGGCGGTGGATTGGCGAAGACGGGCGGTTATATCGCTGGTACGAAAGAGTTAATTGAACGGTGTTCGTTCCGTATGACGACCCCAGGTATCGGAAGTGAAGCCGGACCTTCACTCTACTCGCTTCAAGAGATGTATCAAGGCTTCTATATGGCACCTCATACAGTCGCACAAGCATTAAAAGGGGCCCATTTGACGGCAAGTCTATTGTCTTTGATCGGATTCGAGACAGATCCCCACTATACGACTCTACGAACGGACTTGATTCAGTCGGTGACGTTCCGTGACCGCGACAAGATGATTGCGTTTTGTCAGAGCATCCAAATGGCATCGCCGGTCAATGCCCATGCGTTACCGGTGCCGGCCTATATGCCGGGTTATGAAGATGACGTCATCATGGCAGCTGGGACGTTCATTCAGGGTTCTTCCATCGAGCTGTCTGCCGATGGTCCGCTTCGGGCACCGTACACGGCGTACGTTCAAGGTGGTCTGACGTATGCTCACGTAAAAGTCGCGCTCATGTTGGCGTTGAGCCAATTACACGGTAAAGGATTGGTCGAATTCAATGACCAAAATCAGCCGACACATTTGTAACTAATCTGTCATGTTAACTTTCTTAACATCTATTGACAGGATTGTTGTCATATATTATTCTCACATTGTGAGACAGAAAAGGAGGGGTAAGGATGGCCGATCAATTTCGTCGCTCCAACCCGTTGTTTCCGATTGGAATCGTCCAAGATTTGACGCAACTGACAGGTAGACAGATTCGGTATTACGAAGAACAGGGTCTGATTTCGCCTAGTCGGACGGAATCGAAACGACGACTTTATTCCTTTAATGATGTCGAACGTCTACTCGCAATCAAGGATTACATTGATCAAGGCTTTAACTTGGCGGCGATTCGCCACATGTTAGAGCAAGAAGGTGAAAAAGAAGCGGAAGCATCTGCTCCGGCCGCACCGGTCAGTGAAGCACCGAAGGTTTCGGAAAAAGAGTTACATCATTTGTTGAAAACACAGCTTCAAGAAGCCGGTCGTTTCAATAAGACGTCGCTCATTCAAGGTGAGCTTTCACGTTTCTATCGATAACGCCGCACACATCAACCATTACGCAATGTGAGAGGGGACATTTTACCATGGCCAGAAAAACGTTCACAAAAGAAGACATTAAACGCATCGCACAAGAGGAAGACGTACGCTTTATTCGTCTTCAATTCACGGACATCCTCGGAACAATCAAAAACGTCGAGGTGCCGATCAGCCAATTGGACAAAGCACTTGATAACAAGATGATGTTTGACGGATCGTCAATCGAAGGATTCGTCCGCATCGAGGAATCAGACATGTACTTGTATCCAGACCTCAACACGTGGGTTGTCTTCCCGTGGACAGATGGCAGCGGAAAAGTTGCTCGCTTAATTTGCGATATTTATAACCCAGACGGTACACCATTCAGCGGTGACCCGCGCGGTACACTCAAGCGTAACCTTGAGAAGATGCAAAAACTTGGTTTCACAGCGTTCAACGTTGGACCAGAGCCAGAGTTCTTCTTGTTCAAAAAAGACGCATCAGGTCGTCCGACTCTTGAACTCAACGACCAAGGTGGATACTTCGACTTGGCACCAGTTGACCTCGGTGAGAACTGCCGTAAAGAGATCGTCATCGAACTTGAAAACATGGGCTTTGAAATCGAAGCATCACACCACGAAGTAGCACCAGGACAACACGAAATCGATTTCAAATACGCAGATGCTGTCACGACGGCAGATAACATCCAAACGTTCAAACTCGTCGTTAAGACGATCGCAGCGAAGTATGGTCTTCACGCGACATTCATGCCGAAACCGCTCTTCGGGGTAAACGGTTCAGGGATGCATGCGAACATGTCACTCTTCAAAGGCGACACAAACGTCTTCTACGATCCAAACGGCGACATGGAACTTTCAGATACAGCTCGCGCGTTCACAGCCGGTATCTTGGAGCACGCTCGTGCCTTCACGGCAGTATGTAACCCGACTGTCAACTCATACAAGCGTCTCGTACCAGGCTACGAAGCACCTTGCTATGTTGCATGGAGCGCACGTAACCGTTCGCCACTCGTACGTGTACCAGCGGCACGTGGTCTCTCGACTCGTATCGAAGTACGTTCGGTTGACCCAGCGGCGAACCCGTACCTTGCACTTGCTGCCCTCTTGGCTTCAGGTCTTGACGGGATCGAAAAAGATTTGAATGCACCTAAACCAATCGATAGCAACATCTACGTGATGGACAAGCCAGAGCGTGTAGCAAACGGAATCGACGATCTCCCAGCGACACTCTTCGACGCACTCGAAGTCCTTCGTGCGGACAAAGTTGTGATGGACTCACTTGGTGAGCATATCGGCGAACACTTCCTCGAGTTGAAAGAAATCGAGTGGGATATGTTCCGTATGCAAGTAACAGAGTGGGAACGCGATCAGTACATGACGCTCTACTAAATAGAAGAGATATATAAAAGAGTATGGAGCATCCCTCAATTTGGGATGCTCCATACTCTTTTTGATAAATCATAATAGCGGAGATATCTTTATGATTCCGGCTCTTCTCTAACCTTCACAGGGACCCAAACCTCGCTATATACGTTGTCATATCCTGTTTCTATTTTGCTAAATGAAATGCTTGGCAAGTCTTGAAGTGCGTATCCCGAAGAAGGTAACCATTCTGCATAGGTTCTTGCCATCGTCTCTTGTAGAGTGTTTGGGAATGGTCCAGTGTTCGGGAAGATTGCCCATAAACTTTTTGGGATTGAGATCACTTCGAGATCGTCATACTTAATTTCTCTTGTCGTGGCGAAACCGATCATATGTGTCAAATAACCTTCTTCTTCTAAGTGACCGTCATCAAAATTGAACGATGCGTTCAAGGCACGATGCGGATATAAATTGCCCAATTCATGCATGTGAGCCCGTTGCTCTTCCGTAATCGACTTCGCTAGTTCCATGATTTCTTCGTTGACTCCCTCGAATTGAATAGGGACACGCTTTGAAACTCCAACGATTTGAAAAGCTTCTTTCTCTTCTAACTTGAACTCCATTGATGTTCCTCCTTTTATATCGATATAAAACGTGAAGCGAGGGAACGACTTTTGAATGTGATTCTTCATGACTTCAGAAGGCAAATGACCAGACCAATCTCGAAACGCTCTGGAAAACCCTTCGACCGATTGATATCCATAGAGATATGCGATTTCTGTTACGCTTGAACCATGAACCAATTTTTCATTTGCGATAGAAAACCGTCGATTTCGTATATAAGTGTGAAGTGTCATTCCTGACATATACGAAAACATCCTCTTAAAATGGTGAGCAGATAGTCCGGTGATTTTTGTGATTTCTGAATCTAAAAGTTCTTCCGTTAAGTGCTGTTCGATAAAGTCCATCAGCTCATTTAATGCTTTTACCATCAAGTTCTCCTCCTTCATAGTTTGACCATATCGGATTTCTTCCAACTCATCTCGATAATTTGCGTGCAGGAAAGATCGGGTCGTATTAGTTTAAGCATTTCATTCATAAAATGGATACCCTATAACACGTTATCATTCCAATTAAAACAAAGGACCACCTTCTGTACTTCACGAAGATGGTCCTTTGTTGGTTAAAACGCTTTTTTGAAAAACGTTGAAGTATAGTCGAGCGTCGTATGGAGTGTCGTCGCAAACACGAGCCCTAAAAAGAAGGACATGCCATGAATGTCGACCCATGAGCGGATTTCCTCTTCGTAAGCCGTGAAGGGCAGAAGCAGCACGAGCGGGAACCCGATATATGCAATCCGAATCACATCACTCAAAGCAGGTAAGTGCGAGAAGAGCGAACGGTGCGGCATGAGCTTTACGTAAGGGAGCCAAATCAGTTTGAGAGGTCCCCATCGATAATAGGCGTCTGATTTCAAATCGAGGTCCGGGGAGAGCCAGAGTGTACCGATGATGGCACCGATGATCAATGAGAACGGAACATCGATTTCAAGAAAAGGCGTGGCAACCGCGAGTGCTCCGGTTGCCACGAGATTCGTACGGGTATGGGTCTTGCCACTAGCCATTAATGAATCGTCCGGTATACACCGATAACCTTCCCTAAAATCGAGACGTTGTCAAAATACATCGCTTCTAACTCGTCGTTCTCCGGTTGAAGGCGGACCTTCGAAGCTTCTTTGTAAATTCGCTTCACGGTCGCTTCGCCTTCTTCCGTCATGGCGACGACAATCTCTCCATTGTCGGCCGTGCTCTGCTGGCGGACGAGCACCCGGTCTCCGTCTAAAATTCCTGCATTGATCATCGAATCCCCAGAGACAGACAACATATATACATTATCTGACCCGACGATATGTGCTGGAAGAGGGAAGTGCTCTTCCACGTTCTCGATGGCGGTGATCGGTGTCCCGGCAGTGACCTTCCCGATGACCGGTACGTACATGACGGACTCTTGCTCTTCCATTGTCGGCATATCTTCAGTCAAAATTTCAATCGCGCGAGGCTTCGTCTTATCTCGACGAATCAATCCACGCTTCTCTAAACGATCTAGATGACCGTGTACGGTCGAACTAGATGCAAGACCGACCGCTTCTCCAATTTCACGAACAGAAGGCGGATAACCTTTTGCCCGTACTTCGTCTTTGATGAAATCAAGAATCTGCTGTTGTCGCGCTGACATTTTTTTCATTATGTTCACCTCGATATAATCGAATAACCTGCAATCGCATCCTATTCTTTATGTGTCTAGTGTAACACAAGAACACATGAGCGTACAAACATTCGTTCGTTTTTTTGTGTTGACCGAACACGGGTTCTTGTTTTATGATGAGAACAGATAAACGAACAAACGTTCTAACGAACATATATTCTTATACAGGAGGCAATGTAATCATGAAAGATACACTCAACGGAATCATTTTAGTCGGGATGCTCTTAGTCGGGATGTTCGCTTTTTATTTGGCTGGTGAAATGCGAGGGGAACCAAAAGTTGTCGATCCGGTCGTCACGTCAGAGCGGACAATCGAAGAAGAGGTTGCGTACGTCGAAGCAGAATCACTCGAAGCACAGATCATGGCAGAGCGTGAAGAGCATAACGAACGAAAAATGAAATGGTATGCCGCTGAGTGATCTTTCTTCATTGCGAATCAATCTTAAACTGTGTATCGTAACAAATGAATGCAATGAAAGGGAGTGGTGCGATGCGGGTCGTCATCTATTGCCGGGTATCGACGAACAAGTCTACCCAAGAGACATCACTCAGTCGGCAAGTCGAAGAATTACAGCAGCTGGCTTCGGGATTAGGGGCCGACGTCATAGATGTCATCACAGAGCAAGAGAGCGGTTATGAAGTCAATCGACAAGGGCTACTTGATTTACTGGACCATGTATCCACTTCTCAGCTCGATGCCGTGCTCGTCACGGACGACAGTCGCTTAGGACGAGGGAATGCTAAGATTGCGATCTTGCATACTTTAATGAAGCATGACGTGCGATTGCTGACGATGCAGTCTACGTCGGACTATGTCGTTTCCGATGCAGAGAAGATGGTATTGGAGATTGTCAGTGTTGTCGAAGAATATCAACGAAAAATTCACAATGCGAAAATCTCGCGTGGGATGCGTCGTGCGGTCGCTAACGGATTTAACCCACAGCGCAACATTCAAAATCATGATCAAGGTGGGCGACATCGAATTGAAGTGCCAATCGAAGAGATTATCCAATTGCGTGAACGTGGCTTGACGTTCGCTGAGATTGCGGCGACGCTACGTGGATTTGGTTATGAGGTCTCGAAGGCAACGGTCAATCGACGATATCTTGAGCACCAGTCGGTTGCTGAAACTTGATTCTTCCTCTCTGATTTTGTAAAGTATAAGAACAAATTCACTAGAGAGGGGGCGAGTCATATGTTAGCACCAGGACAATTGGAGCGAATCAACTTCCTCGCCAACAAAGCGAAGACAGAAGGACTGTCTGAAGAAGAAATGAACGAGCAACAAGACTTGCGTCAAGAATATTTGAAGGCGTTTCGTCAATCGTTCAAATCACAAATGATGGGTATGAAAGTCGTCGATCCAGATGGAAATGACGTTACACCAGAGAAGTTGAAAGAAGATCAAAAGCGCTATCGCGGTGAGTGATACCGAATGCACATCCTATTTCGCATAGGATGTGCATTTTTGTTATACACGAACACGCATCAGACGAACGGATTACATGCTATTTCATGCAATAGAAGGAAACGATTTCATCAAATGTGTTATACTAATTAATTAGTTGTGACACACGATTGAGTATGATAAAATATGACGGGTAGAAAACCTTCTTAACACAGAGAGGATGAAATTAGTGGAAACAACTACTAAAGAATTATTAGCGATTAACTCGATTCGGACGCTCTCAATTGATGCAGTCCAAAAAGCGAACTCTGGTCACCCAGGGATGCCAATGGGCGCTGCCCCGATGGCGTTTACACTTTGGACAGATAAAATGCGTCACAACCCGAAAAACCCGAACTGGTTCAACCGTGACCGTTTCGTGCTCTCAGCGGGTCATGGATCGATGCTCTTGTATTCGCTCCTTCACTTGTCTGGCTATGATTTGTCGATGGACGATTTGAAATCATTCCGTCAAATGGACTCGAAGACACCTGGTCACCCTGAGTACCGCCACACGGCTGGGGTAGATGCGACAACGGGCCCACTTGGACAAGGGATTGCGATGGCTGTCGGGATGGCCATGGCAGAGAAACACTTAGAAGCGACTTACAACCGCGACGAGTTCAACGTCGTTGACCACTACACGTTCGGCATTTGCGGTGACGGAGACTTGATGGAAGGTGTATCTGCGGAGGCGGCTTCCCTCGCAGGTCACTTGAAGCTCGGTAAACTCGTCGTTCTTTACGATTCAAACGATATCTCTCTCGATGGCGACCTTCATAAGTCGTTCTCTGAAAGCGTAGAAGACCGTTTCAACGCTTACGGATGGCAAGTCATTCGTGTCGAAGACGGAACGGACATCGATTCAATTGCAAAAGCGATCGATGCTGCGAAAGCAGAGACGTCGAAGCCGACATTGATCGAAGTCAAGACGGTCATCGGATTCGGTTCACCGAACAAGTCGGGTAAATCGGCATCACACGGTGCGCCACTTGGAGACGCTGAAATCGAATTGACGAAACAGTTCTACAAATGGGAAGGCGAGTCATTCTACGTTCCAAACGAAGTATATGACTTATTCAACGAGAAAGTTGTCGAGCCTGGCGCGAAATATGAGTCAGACTGGAACGAACTCGTTGAAGCGTATAAAGCGGCACACCCTGAGCTCGGAGCACAGTTCGAGCGCGCGATGAACAATGACCTTCCTGAAGGTTGGGATAGCGAGTTGCCGACTTTCGAAATCGGTTCGAAAAAAGCAACACGTCAAACGAGCGGTGAAGTGTTGAACGCAATCGCAAAAGCAGTACCGACACTCTTTGGTGGTTCGGCTGACCTTGCTGGATCGAACAACTCGATGATCAAAGGTGCGGTAGACTTCGATGAAGACCCAGCTGGTCGTAACATCTGGTTCGGTGTTCGTGAGTTCGCGATGGCGGCAGCTGTGAACGGTATGGCCCTTCACGGTGGTGTTCTTCCTTACGGTGCGACGTTCTTCGTCTTCTCGGATTACCTCCGTCCTGCAGTCCGTCTCGCAGCACTTATGGGACTTCCATCGACGTTCATCTTGACGCACGACTCAATCGCAGTCGGTGAAGATGGTCCAACGCACGAGCCGGTCGAACATTTGATGAGCTTCCGCGCGATGCCGAACCTCTCTGTTCTTCGTCCTGCTGACGGCAAAGAAACGATTGCAGCTTGGAAACAAGCGGTGACATCGAAAACGACTCCTTCACTTCTCGTCTTGACTCGTCAAGCGTTACCAGAACTCGAAGGTACATCTATTGAAACGGCAGCAAAAGGAGCTTACGTCGTTGCGGGTGAATCGAAAGATGCAGACGTTCTCTTGCTCGGTACAGGTTCTGAAGTACACGTTCTCGTTGAAGCGCGTGAACAGCTCGCGTCAGAAGGCGTGAAAGCGGCAGTCGTCTCGATGCCATCATGGGAACTCTTCGAAGCGCAATCTGCAGAGTACAAAGAATCTGTCCTTCCATCTTCAGTCACGAAACGTGTATCACTTGAAGCGGGTGCGACACTTGGATGGTACAAATATGTAGGATTCGGTGGTAAGGTACTAGGAATTGACAAGTTCGGAGCATCTGCACCTGGTGACCTTCTCATGAAAGAATACGGCATGTCAGTCGACAACGTCGTCAATGCAGTAAAATCACTTTAATCTCTAGTTAGATTGTTGTGACGGCCAATCGTTTGGCCGTCACTTTTTTTCTGGACGACTAGCGAAGTTGTTCAATTTAGTGTATAGTAAAAAACGATGTTTCATATGGTAGAGGAGGTAAAGCCTTGAGTACATTATTCTGGATTCTTCTTGTCGTGGCAGCACTCATCGGGGGTATCGCGATTGGATTCTTTATCGCGCGTAAATACATGATGAACTACCTTGAACAGAACCCGCCAATCAATGAAGATATGATTCGTACGTTGATGATGCAGATGGGTCAAAAGCCATCACAGAAGAAAGTCAACCAAGTGATGCGCGCCATGAACGTGCAGATGAAAAACGAAAAGAAATCATAATCAATCACGAAAGCACTTCGGTTCCCGAAGTGCTTTTTTGTTTCCTCTTTTTGTTAGACAATCGAACAAACTTTCGCTACGATTAATGAATAATCTTCATCTAAAGACAAAGGGGGGCGTTTCACATTCGTGTATTCAAACAATTATCTTGGTTTTTGCGTCTTGAGTGGAAGACGTACGCGCTCGGCATCGTCTTACTGATCTTCGTGGCTGGTCTAGAACTGATTCCACCACGCATCATCGGACGGATTGTCGATGAGATTAACCGTGGTTCGCTTTCGTCCGACACACTCTGGCTGTTATTAGGGGGACTTGCTGCTGTTGGGATTGGAAATTATGTCGCCCGCTTCTTTTGGCGCTATTTTATCTTCGGCGCATCGATTCGTCTAGGAAGAATGCTTCGTAGCCAACTATATCGGCATTTCACAGATCTTGATCAGCGATTTTATAAAAAGTCACGGGTCGGTGATTTGATGGCCCATGCGACAAATGATGTACAAGCCGTATCGATGACGGCCGGTGCGGGGATTTTAACACTCGTCGATAGCGTGACACTTGGGACGTTCGTCATCATCACGATGATTACAACAATCAGCTGGAAATTGACGCTCGTCGCCTTACTACCGTTACCAATCATGGTCGCTTTGACAACGCGATATGGAAAGATGTTACATAGCCGATTCGGGGTCGCCCAAGCGGCATTTTCAGAATTGAATGACAAAGTGCAGGAAAGCGTCAGTGGCGTCCGTGTCTTAAAGTCGACGGGGGAAGTCGATCGGGATGTGGAATCGTTTGAGAACTTATCGAGTGAAGTCATGGCGAAAAACGTACGAGTCGCGAAGATTGATGCCTTATACGACCCGACCATCTTCGGAATTGTCGGATTGTCTTATATCCTTTCGGTCGGGTATGGAGCCGTCTTGATTGAACAAGGCGAATTGACGATTGGACAGATTGTCAGCTTCACAGCTTATTTGGCACTGTTGACATGGCCGATGTTAGCCTTTGGATGGTTGTTCAATATCGTGGAGCGTGGACGCGCGTCTTACGACCGAATTGAGCGAATGCTCGCCGTCAAACCTGAGATTCAAGACGACCGCATGGCTGCGACGACCCTTTCTCATTCAGAGGTGGAGGTCGATATTCGAAACTTCGCCTATGATGAGACCGTTGTGCTCCACAATGTCCATTTTCGGATTGAACGTGGAAAAACAATCGGGATTGTCGGCAGAACAGGTGCAGGGAAGACGACGATTGTCCGTCTATTGACGCGTGAGTATGATGTGAAAGATGGAAAGATTAAAATCGGTGGGATCAACATCCGCCAAGTGAAAAAATCACTTCTGATGGATAAAATTGCGGTCGTTCCACAAGATCATTTCTTGTTCTCGGATTCGATTGCGAACAATATCGCGTTCGGAAGGCCTGAAGCGAGCATGGAAGAAATCATCGAAGCAGCTAAGGTTGCTGAGGTGCATGAAGATATTGTCCGTCTTCCGGAAGGATATGCGACACTCGTCGGTGAACGTGGAGTCACATTATCAGGAGGACAAAAACAACGGATTTCCATCGCGCGGGCGCTCATGACAGCGGCGGATGTATTGATATTAGATGATGCGCTATCTGCGGTCGATGCGAAAACGGAAGAGTCGATTATCGAGCATTTTCGAGTCGGTAATCCAGATCAGGCGCGCGTCATTGTCGCACATCGTCTTTCGGCTGTAGAACACGCTGACGAGATTCTCGTGATTGAGGACGGAAACATCATTCAAAGAGGTCGCCATGAGGCATTGCTTCAAGAGACGGGCTGGTATCGTGAGACATATGATCGTCAGCAACTTGAAGCGATTGTAGAAGGGGGGGGACACGATGAAACATGATGTCCAAGAATGGCAAGTCATCAAGCGCCTGCTCAGTTACGCGAAACGGTACGGAAAACCGCTAAGTGTTGCCTTCGTATTTCTCTTGATTGCGACAGGTGCAAAGTTGGCAGGACCGTTTCTAATCAAAGTGTTTATCGATGAATTCGTCACACCAGGTGTCTACCCGACGAACTGGGTCATCGCTCTTTTTGCTGTCTATATGGTGCTTCATTTGTCGGCGATTGTATTTGACTATCTGCAATCCATATCTTTTCAAAAAATCGCCTTAAAAATTGTGCAAAACATTCGGATGGACATCTTCCGTCACGTTATGGGGATGCGACTTGCCTACTTTGACCGCACACCAGCGGGAGTCCTTGTATCGCGTATCACGAATGATACGGAGGCCGTAAAAGAGCTCTATGTCGGGGTGATGAGTACGTTCGTTCAGTCTGCCGTTCAGTTGATTGGGACGTATATCTTCCTCTACATCTTGGAGCCCCCGCTCGCAACGATGGGACTCATCTTGTTGCCTCTCTTCTGGCTTATTATTTGGGCGTATCGTCGTTTCTCGACGAAATATTTCGCGCAAGTGCGGGATTTGTTGTCACAACTCAACGCCCAGTTGAACGAATCCATCAATGGGATGGGCATCATTCAACAATTTCGTCAAGAAGAGCGTCTCATTCGTCAGTTCGAAGAGACGAACGAAGCGCATCAGGAGGCACGATATCGGAACTTAAAACTCGATAGCATGTTACTCCGCCCGATTATCGAATTGCTTCTCGCCTTCTCCATCATCGGTCTGCTCGGTTATTACGGGGTACTCTCGATGAGTGAACAAGTTCAAGTAGGGGTCGTGTATGCTTTCATCAGCTATATTGAACGTATTTTCCGTCCCGTGCTTGATATCATGCAACGATTAAGCGAATTTCAACAAGCCGTCGTATCAGCCGACCGTGTCTTCAAAATTTTAGATACGGATGAGCCGGCTCCAGGTAAACAGATGCCTGGTGAAGCACGAATCACTGATGGGGAAGTTCGGTTCGAAAATGTGACATTCAGTTACGACGGAGAAGTTGACGTGTTGAAACAGATTTCTTTCGTTGCTAAACCAGGTGAGACGGTTGCGCTCGTTGGTCATACTGGGAGCGGTAAGAGTTCAATCATCAATTTGTTGACACGTTTTTATCCATATGAATCTGGTCGCATCACGATTGATGGGCAACCGCTCGAACAGTTCGAGGAGCAAGAGCTTCGTCAACAAGTCGGGCTTGTCCTACAAGACCCATTCTTATTTACGGGAACAATCGAAGAGAATTTGAAGCTGTTCAATCCAGTCATCGATTCTGAGCGCGCGCGTGAAGCTGCTGAATTCGTCCAAGCGCATACATTCATTGAAAAGTTGGACGCTGGCTATGGCCATGTCGTCGGAGAGCGTGGAGCGACGTTCTCAAGCGGGGAGCGTCAATTGCTCGCATTTGCCCGTACGGTCGCACGTAATCCAAAAGTGCTTATTCTCGATGAAGCGACGAGCTCGATCGATACCGAAACAGAGGAGCGTGTACAAACCGCGCTCGATCGGATGCGTCGCGGTCGGACGACAATCGCAATCGCCCACCGCCTGTCGACGATTCAAGATGCAGATTTAATTTTGGTCTTGCATCGTGGTGAAATCGTGGAACGTGGCAATCATCAACAGTTATTGAAACAAGACGGACTGTACAAAAAGATGTATGAACTGCAATCCGGACAACGTCTGATGTCTTGATTTGGAAAGGATACCTATTCAGGTGTCCTTTTTCCATGGAAAAAGCTCGTCACACAAGGTGACGAGCCGTCAAGTTTCAAGAATGAAGTTGCTCTTTATTATGCTTTGATAGGACATGACGAGTGATTAGAGAGTCAAGTTCTTGGCTTACTGAAATGACTTCGGGTGAGGTCCAAGAATGCTTTGACGCGATTTTATACAGTTCATCACGTTTTTGTTCAATGGCCTGGTGTAGTGTATCTGCTGCGGTGACTGCCACGTTCGTTCCCCCATCATGTAAATTAGAATTTTGTGAACTGGAATATCCAAATCTTAGCACCTCCGTTTACAGATGACAAGTTTCATTTCCATTTCAAAAATTACAAAATGATGTTGCGGTTTGAAAGAAAAGATTCGAGCAATTTAAATAGGATTTCGCTATAATGGTCGTGAAAGGTGGAAATCGTCATGGAAGTCACATTATGGCTCGCATTTGGGGCGGGCGTCTTATCGTTCTTGTCACCATGTACGCTCCCGTTGTATCCGGTCTTTCTCTCGTATATTACTGGGGTTTCCGTATCTGAGTTAAAAAATGAAGGATTAAAACAGCGTACAGCTTGGTTCCACACATTTTCGTTCTTATTCGGTTTTTCGATTGTCTTTCTCGTACTAGGATTGTCGACTTCATTGATTGCAGACGTCTTCATCCAATATAAGGACAGTCTACGCATGTTCGGCGCCATTTTGATTTTCGTGTTCGGCGTCTTTTTGGCGGGCCTATGGCAACCGCAATTTATGATGCGTGAAAAGAAAATGGATATCGGCGAACGAAAGAGCGGTTATTTTGGAACCGTTTTAATTGGTATTGGATTTGCGGCAGGCTGGACACCGTGCACAGGTCCAATTTTAGCTGGTGTGATCGCACTAGCCGCCACGAACCCGAGTCAAGGACTCGGCTATATGTTGGCGTATGTCATCGGGTTTGCAATTCCATTTTTGGTAATGGTCGCATTCGTTGGCAAGATCAAGTACTTAGCACGCAACAGTGCAAAAGTAGCAAAAGTCGGAGGCTATTTGATGATGGCGTTCGGCGTACTATTATATTTTGACGGAATGAATCGGTTCGCTGCATGGATGAGCGAGCTTGTCGGATTCACCGGATTTTAAGGGGTTGACCGAGATGTCAATGTTATGGGGGTCGACTCTCGTCGCGTTGTTAATGGGTATCGTAGCGAGCTTTGTTCGTGTAAAAGCATCGGCAAAGCCGACGAATGCGAAGAAAATTTTAATTCCACCACTTGCGATGACGACCGGGATGATTCAGTTTTTGATTCCCGCGTTTCGCTTATCATGGGTCGAAGTGGCTGAGGCCCTTGCGGTCGGACTCATCTTCAGTCTGTTTTTGATTAAGACATCCAATTTTGAAAAACGGGACGGCGAAGTGTATCTCTCACGATCGAAAGCATTTTTTGTGGTCGTGTTCGCACTCCTTGCCATCCGTACAGCAATGAAGGTTTGGGTCGGTCATGAGGTCGATCTATTCTCTACAGGCGGATTGTTCTATTTGATTGCTTGGGGGATGATTGTCCCGTGGCGAATCGCCATGTATCAAAAATATAAACGAATCGCAATCACGTAAAAATGGAGTGGCGTTGAGCCACTCCATTTTTATTTAATCTGCTTTCGTAGCGGCGACTTCTGTCTCCGCGTCGATTCCGGTGTTCGCCTTGACGAGTACGCGTTCATAGTTGCCAGCAACTTCATCTGATTTCGTGACCAGTGTACCAATCACGGCAGCGATGAAACCAAGGGGGATTGATACAATCCCGGGATTGGATAGCGGGAAAAGGGCTTCACCGAGAAAAATGGCCGAACCGTCCGGAGCCCACAGGTTCGGACTGAGTGCGACTAGAATCAGTGAGGAGAACAAGCCGACGACCATTCCCCAAATGGCGCCACCTGTATTGAAGCGTCTCCAGAAAATCGTAAAGAGGATAACAGGTAAGTTCGCACTCGCCGCAACGGCGAAAGCGAGCGAGACAAGAAATGCAACGTTCATCGACTGGGCGAAAAAGGCTAGTCCCATTGAGACGAGGGCGACCGCAACTGAAGCGATTCGCGCGGCTTTCACTTGTTCAGTTTCTGTCGCTTCCCCTTTACGAATGATATGTCCGTAGAAGTCATGGGCGAAGGCGGAAGCAGCTGACAGTACGAGTCCAGCGACAACGGCAAGAATTGTCGCGAACGCGATTGCGGCAACGAAAGCGAACAAGAGGTCACCACCGAGCACTTGCGCGAGAAGAGGGGCCGCCATGTTGCCGGCAGGGTTTGCGGCGAGAATGGCATCACGTCCGACGAATGCTGCGGCACCGAAACCTAGGAAAATGGTCAAGATATAAAATGCACCGATGATCCATGTCGCATAGACGACGGATTGCCGAGCAGTCGGTGCATCTTTGACGGTGAAGAAGCGAATCAGAATATGAGGGAGCCCTGCCGTACCGAGCACGAGCGCCATGTTTAATGAAATGGTATCGAGCGGTAGCTTGAACTTGTTCCCAGGGTTCAAGAAGTCACTTCCGAGTGGGGTCGCTTTGCTGACTTCATTAAACATCGTCGTGACGGAGAAATCAAAACGAGCGAACACGAGAAATGAAATGATTGCCGTCCCAATCATCAGAAGTACGGCTTTTGTGATTTGTACCCAAGAAGTGGCCGTCATGCCACCGAAAACGACGTAGACTGTCATTAAGATTCCGACGACGACGACACTTGTCGTATAAGGGATTCCGAGTAACAGTTCAATCAAAGCACCCGCTCCGACGAGTTGCGCAATCATGTAAAAAATGGAGATGACAATCGCATTCATCGCTGCGACACCACGTACGCGAGGCTTGTTAAAACGTGCCGCAATCATGTCTGCCATCGTATATTTCCCAAGATTTCGCAATGGTTCGGCGACGAGATAGAGGACAACGAGATAGGCAACGAGGAAACCGATTGAATAGAAAAACCCATCGAATCCCGCAAGCGCAATCATACCTGCAATTCCGAGAAACGATGCGGCAGACATATAGTCGCCTGCAATGGCAAGACCGTTTTGAAATCCGGTCAATCCACCGTCTGCCGTATAAAAATCGCTGGCAGTTTTTGTTTTTCTTGCTGCAAAGTATGTAATCACTAGCGTGAGTCCGACAATGGCGATAAAGAGGGCGATTGCGGTCCAATTCATGATCTCACCTCGTCTTTCAATTGTTCGACGAGTGCGTCAAAGCGACGGGCACGTCGACTATAAAGTACACAAAGTGTCCAGGTCATAATGAACTGGGAAAAGGCGAACGCCCAAGCCCAAGTGATGTCCCCGTCCCCGATGAGTGGTGTATTCAAGATCGTCGTATAGCTCGTCAGAATCGGGAGTGTGAAATAAAAGATGAGTGAGAAGATGATAGCTGGAACGATGAAGCGATTTTTTTCCCGCATTAACCGATGAAATGTCTCATGTTCGGTAATCATGTGGGCAGATTGATGGCTTGTCGCTTGTGAAACTTGTGTTACATCATGCATAATAGACCCTCCTTGACTGTAAGATAAATCCATTATGCGTTGTGAAAAACAATTCAGTCATTCCTTTTTTTCGTGTCGAAATGAAAGACGTTATATTAATATTGGTCATACCAATTTACTGTAAGCGTTTTCAATATTGTCTAATTCGTGAACGTTATTTCGATGTAATATAAAGCTCGAGAAAAGGTACTTTTGACCCATTAGGCGAATCGCACAATTCGACAAATAAAAAACTCTATCTGAATGAGATAGAGTCTACTGCTGAAAATAGTGTTCATATGGCGTCCAATCAATCTGTTCTTCGGTTAGCGCTTTCTTTAAGAACTTGTGATCGCGCTTCGGCGTTGCGGCGATGTAACCCTTTACCACAAGTTCGGTCGTCATTTTTTTTGCACGCGATTCAAGCGCGAATTGACCGATTTTACCTGCGATTTTTCGGATCGCGACGTCGCGGAACAACTCGGGTACCGGTGTGACGAGACGATCTAATAGCGTCCGCGTCTCCGGAGTCCAGAGATGACGCGTTCTTTCTATATAATCATCTTCGATGTCAAGTAGGGAACGTCCATCTTCTTTTGGCATTCGTTTTAAAAACTTACGAAACATGAAGTACCCGCCAATCGTCATGAGTCCAATCATGACGAATCCCCAGAATACAATGAAATACATCATCAAGTTTTCTGGCATCGTCTTTCCCCCGTTCTATACATTCACTTGCTTTCATCGTTAGTATACAAAAAAGAATCCATTTGCAAAAGGCGTACGTCCCATTAGGATAGACGAACCGAATTGATTTCGTTAGAATAGATAGCGTTGCTACGAGAATAAGCATGAACTGAGACGAGAAAGGAAAGGTCTATCCTATATGAGCCAATTGAAACAGGAAGTCGAGAGACGTCGGATATTCGGCATTATCTCTCACCCGGATGCGGGGAAAACAACATTAACAGAAAAATTACTTTTGCACGGTGGTGCGATTCGCGAGGCAGGTACGGTCAAGGCGCGCAAAAACTCAAAACACGCAAAATCTGACTGGATGGAAATCGAGAAACAACGTGGGATCTCGGTCACATCGTCTGTCATGCAATTCATCTATCAAGACAAGGTTGTATCGATCATGGATACACCAGGACACAACGACTTCGGTGAAGACACGTATCGCGTGTTGACATCAGTCGATAGCGCGGTCATGGTCATTGATGCTGCGAAAGGGATTGAAACACAGACGAAAAAACTATTCCAAGTTTGTCGGATGCGTGGGATTCCAATCTTCACATTTATGAACAAGTTGGATCGTCAGGCAAAAGATCCGCTTGAATTGATGGAAGAGCTCGAAGAAGTGTTAGGCATGCCTTCTGTCGCGATTACATGGCCAATCGGAAGTGGAATGCAGTTTGAAGGTGTCTACGACCGAATGAAAAATGAGGTCCACTTGTTCCGTGGGGAGAAGTCGACACTTCAACTGGGTGAGGACGGAGTGAACGATCCGATTCTCGCCGATCATTTGTCGGAAGAGAACTTGATGAACCTCCGCGATGAGATCGACCTTCTCGATGGAGCGGGGAACGAGATTGATGTCGAGGCGATCCAGAGCGGTAAATTGACACCGGTATTTTTCGGAACAGCGCTCGTCGACTTTGGGGTGACTGCGTTCTTGAATCACTATTTAGAGATGTCTCCGGCTCCTGAGGCACGTAAGTCGAACGTCGGTCCAATCAATCCGACATCAGAAGACTTCAGTGGATTCGTCTTCAAGATTCAGGCGAACATGAATCCGGCACACCGCGATCGCATCGCCTTTGTACGCATCTGTTCAGGTGTGTTTGAGCGTGGGATGGATGTGACGCTCACTCGTACTGGGAAAAAGATAAAATTGAGCCAATCGACACAATTGATGGCGAACGATCGAGAAACAGTCGACCAAGCGTTTGCTGGTGATGTCATCGGGATCTATGATTCTGGGACGTATCAAATTGGAGATACCATCACCACATCGAAGCAGAAGATTGCGTTTGAGGCGCTGCCAACTTTCCCACCGGAATTGTTCATGCGCGTTTCGCCGGTCAACTCGCTCAAGTCGAAACACTTCCACAAAGGGGTAGAACAGCTTGCGCAAGAAGGGGCGATTCAAGTGTATCGCAACGAATATAACGAGATTTATCTTGGCGCGGTCGGACAACTTCAATTCGAGGTATTCGAATATCGTTTAAACAATGAATATGGCGTCGATATTCGAATGGAACCAGTCTCATATAGCGTTGCTCGTTGGGTCAAAGATAAAGAGTTGAAGGCATTGAAACCGTTCCAAGATTCACGGAACATGCTCGTTACAGACCGTTGGGAACGTCCGGTCTTCCTGTTCGCGAACGAGTTCACATATGAACGGTTCGCTGAGCGTCACGCAGATGACTTGACGCTTGTTGAGGCACTTGACGTCAACGAAGAGATCGGTACGGAAGAATAAGATGTAAACACCTCGTTTCTGAGGTGTTTTTTTGTTGTGAAGTAAGTCGTTTTAGTTTTGATAAGTTTTACTTATGACTAATTTGTGACGGAATGTATTTTACGTCACGCTATACTTGTATTATGATAAATATGTGAAAAGTAAGCGATTACGCATTGTCGTGTGGTCGGCGCTTTCAAAAAGGGGGAAATTGCAATGGAACAGACGAATGTTTTAGACGCCTTCGCATCTCGGACAAAGTTCGAAGCGAACGGGCAATCGTATGATTTTTATCGTTTGAAAAAATTGGAAGAAGAAGGATTGACGGACATCAGCCGTCTTCCGTATTCGATTCGCGTTCTTCTTGAATCGGTTCTCCGTCAACAAGACGGGCGTGCCATCACGAAAGAACATGTCGAGAACTTGGCAAAATGGGGCACTGCCGACGTCTCGAAAGACATTGACGTACCGTTCAAACCGGCACGTGTCGTACTTCAAGACTTCACGGGTGTACCGACGGTCGTAGACCTTGCTTCACTTCGTAAAGCGATGGCAGACCTCGGTGGAGACCCGAACAAAATCAACCCAGAAATTCCTGTCGATCTCGTCGTCGACCACTCAGTTCAAGTAGATGCATATGGTTTCGCTGGCGCATTGATGAAAAACATGGACATCGAATTTGAACGTAACGAAGAACGTTATAAGTTCTTACGTTGGGCTCAGACGGCATTTGACAACTATCGTGCCGTACCACCTGCAACGGGGATTGTTCACCAAGTAAACTTGGAGTACTTGGCATCTGTCGTCCTCGAGAAGAATGATGCAGAAGGTACAGTTGCTTATCCAGACTCACTCGTCGGAACGGATTCGCACACAACGATGATCAACGGACTCGGTGTTCTTGGCTGGGGTGTCGGCGGAATCGAGGCGGAAGCAAGCATGCTCGGTCAACCATCATACTTCCCAGTGCCAGACGTCGTCGGTGTCAAAATCATCGGTGAAGTAAACCCTGGTGTGACAGCGACAGATGTGGCGCTCGTCGTGACAGAGATGCTCCGTCATGAAAAAGTTGTCGGGAAATTCGTTGAATTCTTCGGACCGTCGCTCCACACGATGCCACTTTCAGACCGTGCGACGATTGCAAACATGGCGCCTGAATATGGTGCGACATGTGGATTCTTCCCGGTCGATACGGAAACATTGAACTACATGCGTACGACTGGTCGCTCTGAAGAGTTGATTTCACTCGTCGAAGAATACTCTAAAGCGAATGATCTCTTCTATACACCAGATCAAGCTGACCCAACGTTCACAAAAGTGTTGACACTCGACTTGTCGAAAGTCCAGCCTTCACTTGCGGGTCCGAAACGTCCACAAGACCGAATCAACCTCTCAGACGTTCAAACATCGTTCATCGATAGCTTGAGTGCTCCTGCAGGAAACAGTGGCTTCGGACTTGACCGTTCTGAACTCGACAAAACGGCGACAGTCAAGTACGAGGACGGCGCAGTCGACATGAGTACGGGAGATGTTGCGATTGCAGCCATCACAAGCTGTACGAACACGTCGAACCCATACGTCATGGTCGGTGCTGGACTCGTTGCGAAGAAAGCCGTTGAACGTGGCTTAACCGTTCCGAAATACGTGAAGACATCACTCGCACCAGGTTCGAAAGTCGTAACGGACTACTTGGATAAGGCTGGTTTGACTTCTTACTTGGACGAACTTGGCTTCAACACGGTCGGATACGGTTGTACGACATGTATCGGAAACTCTGGTCCGCTTGACCGTGAAGTCGAAGATACGATCACAGAAAACGACTTGCTCGTGTCGTCAGTCCTCTCTGGTAACCGTAACTTTGAAGGGCGCGTTCACCCGCTCGTGAAGGCAAACTTCTTGGCATCACCACCGCTCGTCGTCGCTTACGCTCTTGCCGGGTCAGTCAACTTCGACATTATGAATGATTCGTTCGGTACAGACAAAGATGGAAATGAAGTATACTTCAAAGACATCTGGCCATCAAACGATGAAATCAAAATGGTTGTCCAAGACGTCGTATCACCAGAAGCATTCCGTAAAGAGTACGAAACGGTCTTCACTGGTAACGAGCGTTGGAACGCACTCGATGTTCCGGAAGGAAACTTGTATGACTTCTCAGATGAGTCGACATACATCCAAAACCCACCGTTCTTCGAACAACTCGAACCAGAAGCGGGCGAGGTTCATGCATTGAATGGCTTACGTGTCATCGGGAAGTTTGCGGATTCGGTTACGACCGACCACATCTCGCCAGCTGGATCATTCTCGAAGACGACACCAGCCGGTCAATACCTCCTTTCTAAAGGGGTAGAGCCAATCGAC
The DNA here is from genome assembly GCF_031844365.1 of Exiguobacterium sp. BG5(2022). Lineage (GTDB taxonomy): Bacteria > Bacillota > Bacilli > Exiguobacteriales > Exiguobacteriaceae > Exiguobacterium > Exiguobacterium profundum. The sequence goes on along the minus strand of NZ_JAUZVB010000001.1, from coordinate 883,460 downwards.
TTCAACTCATATGGTTCTCGCCGTGGTAACCATGAAGTCATGATGCGTGGTACGTTCGCAAACATTCGTATCCGCAACCAAGTTGCTCCAGGAACTGAAGGTGGCTTCACGACGTACTGGCCAACAGGTGAGATCATGCCAATGTACGATGCGGCCATGAAGTACAAGGAACAGGGAACAGGTCTTGTTGTCCTTGCAGGAAATGATTACGGAATGGGATCATCTCGTGACTGGGCAGCGAAAGGGACGAATCTTCTCGGCATCCGTGCGGTCATCGCACAAAGTTTCGAGCGGATTCACCGTTCGAACCTTGTCATGATGGGTGTGCTCCCGCTTCAGTTCTTAGACGGTGAATCGGCTGAATCACTCGGATTGACTGGTGAAGAAGCAATTGATATTCAAGTCGATGAGTCTGTACGTCCGCGCGATATTTTGAACGCAAAAGCGACACATGAAAACGGAACGGTGACAGAGTTCAAAGTCATCGCTCGTTTCGACTCTGAAGTTGAAATTGATTACTACCGTCACGGTGGAATCCTGCAAATGGTTCTCCGTAACAAATTGAAATAAGTGCTAGTCCATGACCTTCCTTTGAAAAAAGGAAGGTTTTTTTCATGAATATGCAATTTTAAGGTGAAAGTTTTAAAAGATTCGGGAACAGGAAGACAGGGAGGGGTGCGCTTATGGATAAGAAAGAGAAGCCCGGAAAGAGTTGGTGGAAACGATTGACGCAACAAAAAGAGGTGGAACCGGATCGAGAAATTGATATCACCCTTTCAGAATTGCGTCATGCGATTCACGAATATGAACAGACACTGCCAAAAGGTGTGAATCGCACCGTCCTACTGGATGACTCGCAAGAAATCGACACCAAACGCTTGAAACATCACCTTTCGGGAATCCCGAAACAACGTTTCTTCATGTCAAAAGAGACGTTTCATATCGTACCGGAAGATGAACGCGACGTCATTTATGAAATGGATCAAGTGCAACGGGCACTCGATCTGTATATGGACCAGGAGAAGAAATTACCGTTACAAAAATTTCAGAACGCGCTTCAACTCGATTTGACCTGTTTACGAGAGGGGGGTTATTTAAAAACGTTGCCAAAAAGACCTTACTATGTGGTCGATGAAACATTGATTGTTTCACTGGAGCCCAAAGAAACAACTTGATGACAAGACACCTATCTATTGGACGGTAAACAACACATTTATGTACACATAGGGTTGTGACTTGTTTCAAAAGTATGTTAGGGTGGAAAACGTATATGAAAATAGAAAATTAAATAGGAGTGATTTTATGGAACGAAAAAGCCGTGTGACGACCGTATTCGTCGTATCTGCAATCATAACTGGCTTATTTACGATTTGGGGACTTTTCCCCGAGAGTTTATTAGGTAATGCCAGTCTATTAAACGTGACGAGTACGTTACAAGGCTGGCTCTCAAACGGGATGGGTTGGTTCTATCTCTTGAGCGCCACCGGGTTTTTACTGGTTGCCATCTTTTTAATCTTTTCAAGATATGGTTCGATTCGACTTGGAAAGGATACAGATCGTCCAGAATTTAGTTATTTATCATGGTTTGCCATGTTATTCAGTGCCGGGATGGGAATTGGACTCATCTTCTGGGGAGCGGCTGAACCGTTGCTCCACTTCCACTCACCACCATTCGCTTCCCCTACACCTGAAGGAGATGCACGGACTGCTATGCGTTATGCATTTTTCCATTGGGGCCTCCATCCATGGGCGATTTACGCAATGATTGCGCTCGCCATCGCATATTCGACGTTTAGAAAAGGTCGTCCCGCGACGATTGGGGAGACAATCGGTTCGCTCGTCCATAACCGCTACGAACAACCCGTGAAGCAAACGGTCGATATCCTTGCGGTCATTGCGACTGCATTCGGGGTAGCGACTTCACTTGGTTTTGGTGCTCAGCAAATTGCCGGTGGCCTTCATTACCTCATCCCTGGGGTACCGAACGCTTTCGTGACACAGTTGATCATCATTGCCGTCGTAACGGTGCTCTACATGATCAGTGCTTCGACAGGTCTTGACAAAGGAATTCGAATCTTAAGTAATACGAATATATTCTTGGCAATTGTCCTACTTGTAGCGACGATGTTTGCGGGACCGACAGCTTTCATTTTCGACTTGTTCACACAAACAGTCGGAACTTATTTGCAGCAGCTCCCGAGCATGAGTTTCCGTACAGCCGCATTTGAACCCGTTGAACGTGAATGGGTGAACGGTTGGACCATCTTCTACTGGGCTTGGTGGATTTCTTGGTCACCATTCGTCGGAACGTTTATCGCACGTGTATCGAAAGGGCGTACGATTCGGGAATTTATCATCGGAATCTTACTTGTCCCGACATCATTCGGATTATTATGGTTCTCCGTCTTCGGCGGTTCGGCCATCTGGGCTGATTTGTTCGGAGGATATAGCTTAATTGATCAAGTAAACGAAATCGGTACTGAAGTCGGGCTGTTCGCACTGTTTGAAACGTTCGGTGGTTTTGGGACGCTTCTCAGTGTAATCGCCATCTTCTTGATTTCGACATTCTTTATTACATCGGCCGACTCTGCGACATACGTCCTCGGTATGCTTACATCGAACGGGAAGCTTATCCCGCCGATGGGGATTAAAATGACTTGGGGAATCATCCAATCATCAATCGCAGCCGTATTGTTGTATGCTGGTGGATTAGATGCTCTACAAGCTGTTGCGATTCTCGCAGCCTTCCCATTCATCTTCGTGCTCATCTTTATGATGATTGCCTTATTCAAGGATCTTACCGACGAACCGGATGAACGAGATAAATGGCTAGAGATGCAAAAGAAAGATGAAGATAAACTAGGTTAATTCGAAAGGGTCTCAGATGAGGCCCTTTTTCGGTCAAAAATATTTTGCTTGTCCTTCTCGCTAGTGTAGGATAGTAAGTGAAGAAACGAGGAGGATAGGCTATGAAACAACAGATAAAAAAACGGTTGAGCTGGGTGATATTGGCTGGCATCCTCATTGTCGGGGCATTACTCGCTTATAACTTCTATGTGCTCATGGATTTGAGCGGGGAAGAGGAGGAGCAAGTCGAACCATTCTACTCGAATGTCGTGATCGGATATCAAGAACGCAAACTTCCAAAAGAAGGCGAAGAGCTCGAAGAACGAGAGTATCTTGTCACTTATGATGAGGATGGACATTTTGTATCTGAAGTCGTGACGGGTCCAAATGTTGGCGCGAAAGCTGAATGGGATGGAGAGACCTACTTAGAGTTCAATCCGGACGGGGAAGAAGTTCTTCGACAGGAGACGAACTCCGGAGCAGTCGCACCTCATCCATTCTTGTCACGTGCAACGAACGAACAGATTCGTAAATGGCTCGATGACGGGACGCTCGGTTCAAGTGAAGGCGAAACCGATTTGGTCGGACGTACCGCGCAAGCGTATGTGAAATCAGAATCGGCTGAGACCGTTCCGGAAGAGTGGATTGAAAACTATCCATCGATTTTTAGTGAAGAAGAAAATAAAGAGACTGTCACATATTATGTCGATGCGCATGAACGAATCTTGCTCGCGGCAGAATCGCGGAATAACGGAAAGTTATTCCATTCGATTCGGATGACATCGTTTGAATCAAGATAATCCGATGGGGAGCAGACATGATGTCGGCTCCCTTGTCGTCTGAAAGGGAGAACAAGATGAAACAAATTCAAGTGGAACAAGTTCAAACGGACTTGACGAACTGGGAAGCTGGAGAAAAAGTAAACGAGGCGGCTTTGTTATCTTACGCACATTGGTCTCGTGCGACTCAGCACCAAGAAGAATTAATTCGTTCCTTGCGGCTGCTCGCAACACATCGGCTCAAACAAAAGGAAACGATGGACCCGTTACTCAACCGCTGGGTAAAAGAGTTGGAGGCGATGAACGCACTTCCTCCAGAGCTTCGTCTGTTTCAACTGAATGAGCAGTTGCGTCGTTCGAAACAGGCGCTTCAAATCGACTGGCCAACCTTACGAGAGGCCGATTACGCCTCGATGAAGGTTCAAATCTTAACAGAGTACGAGTCAAAAACGTCAGCGTTGCTCGATCAACTTGACCAACTCCATGATGAGGTGGAGACTGCGAAGTCTGATTTACGTGATTCTGAATGGCGCGGACAATTGGAAAACCTGTTTGAAGCGATCATCGAAGCGATGCAAGAGGTCGCATCTCTTGAAGATGATACCGCCTCCTTGCTCGCATCCATGCAAGGGAACTATTTCAGTCGTGAAGCGTTTCATCGTTTCGGGGAGCGCGTTTCCCTTGTGAAAGAACGACTACACACGATTTGTGAGCTACTACCAGACCGTCCGACCGAGGCACGTTCAAGTGCGATTGAATCACTTGAAGACATGATTGGGCTCGATGACATCAAAGCACGTGTAAAAGCGTGGTATCGCTTCCTTCTTTTCCAAAAAGAACGAGAGAAGGCCGGCTTTTCTTCAAAACATCAACCATCCCTTCATCTCGTCTTTACAGGGAATCCAGGAACCGGGAAGACGACATTAGCAAGACTCATGGCCGAAATTTACTTTGAACTCGGCTTATTAGGACGCCCGGACCTTGTCGAGGCAGACCGTTCGAGCCTTGTCGGTGCCTATGTTGGGCAAACGGAAGAGCAGGTAATGAACAAGGTGAAAGAGGCAGAAGGTGGTGTCTTATTCATCGATGAAGCATACGCATTGAAGCGTCAGGATGCGAGTGGCAGTGATTACGGACAAGCGGCCATCGATACGCTCGTCGCCGCGATGACGAGTGGCGAATATGCTGGCAAGTTCGTCGTCATTCTAGCTGGCTACCCAGAAGAAATGCGTCATTTCCTCTTGGCGAACCCCGGTTTACGCTCACGATTCCCTGAGTCGAATCACTACGAGTTACCGAACTACCGTGACGAAGAATTGGTCGCCATCGGGGAGAAAGTGGCACAAGAGAACAATTACGTGCTGACGGAAGAGGCGAAACGATCACTTCTTGCTCGAATCGACAGAGAACGGGTCGACTCGACGTTCGGAAATGCTCGGACTGTCCATAACATTTTACTTGATGCGATGTTTAAGAAGGGTTCCCGCTTCGGTGCAGATGCTCCGTTAGACGAAATGGCGCTCTTGACTGAAGAAGACTTTGATCAGCCAGATGATGAATCGAGTCCGACATCGTTAGATGACCTTGTCGGCATGGAAGATGCAAAAGCACAACTGGCTGAAATTGAAGCGCTCATCAAGATACAGAAGAAACGAAAAGCGCTCGGTTTGAAGACGGCGCCGGTCCAGCTCCATGTGACACTAACCGGAAACAGCGGTACCGGAAAAACGACATTTGCCTATCTGTATGCTCAGATGTTGAAACGGACAGGTTATTTGAAGCGAGGCCATGTCAATGTCGTCAGTCGTGCAGATTTAGTTAGTGGCTATGTGGGACAGACAGCTCAAAAAACGAAAGCGGCGATCCGTGACGCCCTTGGCGGCGTCTTGCTAATTGACGAGGCCTATAGTTTGAACGGCGGGGCGAACGACTATGGCCGGGAGGCAATCGATACACTCGTTGATGAAATGCCGAAACATGGCGAGAATCTTGTCGTCGTCCTTGCCGGTTACGAAGGTCCGATGCGCCGATTAATTGAATCCAACCCTGGTCTTAGTAGCCGAATGAAACGGACGATTCATTTTGCTGACTATACGCAAGAACAGTTAGTAGACATCGCGAAAAACTACGCAAGTCAGTTCGGATATGTGATGGAGGAAGATGCGCTTGAAGCTTTAGCTACTCGCTTACAAGACATCAAACATGCGAACGCGCGCACCGCTCTATCTGTTATCGATGAATCGATTGCTCGTCAGTCCTATCGTTTAGTGTCGACGGAGGATGAGAATGTGTCACTCCAGCAATTATTAGTAGTAGATATTAAGAGTAAGTTATAATATACTTTTCTTAGGAAAGAAGGATGATTCAATGCACACGGTTCAAATCCCAGTAAGGTATCAAGAGACGGACATGATGGGCATCGTCTATCATGCCAACTATTTAGTTTATTTAGAGATTGCGCGCACGGAATTGTTACGACAACTAGGTGTCGAGTATAAAGATATGGAAGAAGCGGGATTTGTCTCTCCTGTGACAAATGTATCCATGGACTATAAGCGTAGCGTGACGTATGGTGATACGGTTCATGTTCGTGTATGGGTCGATCAATATTCAAAAATCAGAACGATTTATGGCTATGAGTTGACGAATCAACATGGAGAACTTGTTGGCACAGCGACTACAACGCATGTCGTCGTCAAACGAGGCGACTTCAAACCGATTCGACTTGATCGAGAGTTCCCGAAATGGCATGAAATGTATTTGAACGTCATGAACCCTGTTTAAGAATCTTCTGTCTTCGTACCGTCAGTGTGGTATCATATCTTGACGGTACTTTTTGTTATCTAGAAAGGGGAAGATCGCATGCGTTATCCATCGATTTTGATGGTTTGCGGCGCCTTGACGTTCATGTTAGCCGGTTGTACGACAAACGAGCAAGTTGAACCGAAAGAACCAACAACACAGTCATCAACAGTAGATGAACAAGAGACAGAACCAAATGAACCGACTTTGGATCGTGAAGATGAGACAGTCACCGAGTCACCTTCTGAGGAGGAGACGTCGGACGAGTCTGAACAGCCGACCGAACCAGTAGAGGAAGAACCTGTGGCACCTAGTCAACCGATTGAAACGGATGGTGTGGCCAATTTGGAATTAGATGAATTGATTCTTGTAAACAAGAAAATTGCATTACCCGCCGACTATCAGCCGAGTGATTTGGTAGAGGCGAACATTGATTTTGTCGACTCGACAGTCGGTGAACGTCGAATGTTACGTAAAGAAGCTGCTCAGGCGATTGAAGGTCTAATGAAAGGTGCAAAAGCAGCAGGAATTGATTTGAAAGGGACGAGTGCGTTCCGTTCATACGCCTATCAAGTCAATCTCTTCAATGCTTATGTCGAACGAGATGGCAAAGAGCAAGCCATGAAATATTCCGCACCACCAGGTCATTCTGAACATCAAACAGGACTTGCGATTGACGTATCGAGCGCCTCGGTCAACTATCAACTGACTCAAAGTCTCGGTGAAATGGTTGAAGGAAAATGGCTGGCAGATCATGCTCACGAGTATGGATTTATCATCCGTTACCAAAAAGCCTTTGAGGAAGAAACCGGATATATGTACGAACCATGGCACTTACGCTATATCGGTATTGAGCATGCGAAACAGGTACATGCATTGAATCAGCCATATGATCGCTATATTGCGGAATTTGTGAAATAAGGGGAATTGCGATGCCATATGTGACAGAAATCATGATTATTATTTTAAGTTATTTACTTGGTGCCATTCCGTTTGCCCTCATCATCGGCAAGCTCGGCTATCGCGTAGACGTTCGAGAACATGGGAGCGGCAATCTGGGAACGACGAACACGTTTCGTGTATTAGGAAAGAAGGCAGGAATCCTCGTCTTACTCGGTGACATGGGGAAAGGTCTTGTCGCTGCATTGCTGCCTCTACTGTTCGGAAGCGAGATGAGCCTGCTTCTTGCCGGGATTCCGGCAGTGATTGGACACTCTTATCCTGTCTTTGCGAAATTCAAAGGTGGAAAATCGGTTGCGACGAGCGGTGGTGTTTTGTTGGCAGCCTTCCCATGGTTCTTCTTTGTCGTCGTCGGTACATTCATCGTGACTCTCCTCACCTCGCGCATGGTATCCCTCTCCTCGATGGCTGCCGCCGTGGTAGGACTGGTGACGGCAACGACTTATAGCATCGTGACGAAAGATTGGTTACCCCTGATCGTCATCGTGCCACTCGCATTGTTCATTATTATTAAGCATCGTACCAATTGGCAACGTATACGTGCTGGGAAAGAACCAAAAGTTCCGCTGTTTCAACACAAGCCGAAATCATGACTCATGCAGGTACGTCCGTGAAGGGCGTGCCTTTTTTTGTGTATTGTCGTTGATTTACACAAAAAAGAAACAAAAACATGTTGGATTTGCTCGTTCTTTACTTTCAATTTACGTTAAATTTACATGCGTTCGTTACACTAGAAAAGGAAAGATTATTGTGGAGGAGGCAGGGACGTGTCTTTAATCGGTGAAGAGCGTAAACAGAAAATTGTAGAATGGATCGAAAGAGAAGGCAAAGTAAAAACAAGCGAGTTGATCGAGCGTTTGAACGTATCGGGGGAATCGATTCGCCGTTATTTAGAAGAATTAGAAAAAGAACATCGAATCAAACGTGTATACGGGGGAGCGGTCCTTCATCAGAGCATGTCCTTTCAGCCTATCGTGATTGCAAACATGGATGGAATTCGTCGGATTGCCTATACCGCATTTCAGTTGATTCCAGATGATACATTATTATATATCGGACACGGGGTCGCGGCAGAGCAAGTGGCTTCTCGGTTACGTGGTCGCAATGTGACGGTCGTGACGCCATCGTTGACGGTGGCGAAGGCGTTGTTTGAACAGCGGGCGAAAGGTGTGCTTGGTGGCGAAATTCAGCTATTAGGTGGTACAATCGACCCGAAACATCTCGTGACGACAGGTGAGCAGGTCCTGGCGCAACTACAGACATACATGTTCGACCTTGCCATTTTGTCCGTCGAAGGGGTCGACGCATCACTAGGTTTAACATGTGACGCTTTCGGCCTCGCCAGTATCACCCAGTCGGTGATGTCACAAAGTCGCGAGACGTTCTTACTGACGGACCATACCCAACTAAATCAACAAAAACGGTATCGCGTCTGCGATTTTTCGAAGGTGACAGCGATTATCTCTGATTTTCCGGAGCCTCAAGATTTCAAAGGCGTCTTAGCCGAACATGGTGTGGACTGGAAGTTCGCACCGTAAAGGGAGCGATTAAATGAATGTAGAAGTGATTGTCACTACACTAACGGAAGCTATTCAGGCTGAGCAACTCGGTGCGAAACGACTCGAACTGATTGCGGATATGGAAAACGGGGGCATCACACCAAGTTTTGGAACGATTCGAAATGTGGTCGAACATGTGTCGATTCCGGTGCATGTGATGATAAGACCCCATACACATTCGTTCCATTTCAATGAGGATGATGTCGAGACTATGCTTGCGGATATCGGTCTATGCCGTGAGCTAGGTGTCGATGGAATCGTATTCGGTGCATTGACACAGGATGGCGCGATTGACGAGCGGATCTTAGGGGAAGTGATCAAGCACAAAGGGGAAATGACGCTCACGTTCCACCGTGCTTTTGATGCATCACGTGATGTCTTTGAAGCGATGGACGTGTTGAATGAATATCCGGAAGTAGATATTCTCCTTACTTCAGGCGGTGCCAAAACTGTACTAGAAGGAATCGAAATCTTGATAGCCTTGAAGGAACAGGCAGAGATGACAATTTTGCCTGGTGCAGGGATCACGGTGGAAACGTTACCGATTCTTCAAGAACGTCTTGACGTAGCGATGGTACACATAGGAAATGGCGTACGAACGAATGGACAGCTCGATGAAGTGAAGTTCAAACAACTTCTTGGATGAGCCAATGCGGAAAACAGTCGGAAGACTGTTTTTTTGCTATAATGAGAGAAAACAATAAATGTAGGTGAATTCATGCAATCTTCCGTTTACAAACAATATGCGCTACGAATGCTATCAGGGAAGTGGGGCATTTCATTACTCGTAGTCTTAACTGTCATGGTCATTCAAGCGATGATCACGACCCGACTTGATCTCTCGGCGAACGACCCCGAAGTTCTTTTGACATCGGTGGCGCTTCTTTACGGGGCGACGGTTCTGCTCGCACCTATCGAGCTCGGGAAAAATTGGGTGTTTCTCCAGGTGGCGAAAGATGAAAAGCCAACGTTCGGATTGTTGATTGAATCGTTCGGTTCACTTAAAGACTATTCACGTGCCGTGGTCTATTATGCGGTATTCTATTTAGGTCTAAACGTTCTGATGCTTTTGCTGATTGTACCTGGTGTCTGGTTCTATTTGACGTATCGCATCGCGCCATTTATCATGCGAGATGAGCCGGACCTATCTGCATTCCAGGCGATGCGAAAAAGCCGCCAAATGATGAAAGGGCACAAACAGACGATGTTAAAGCTCTATGCGAGTTTTATCGGATGGTATGCGCTCGTCCTTCTTACTGGAGGCTTAGCTTATATCTTTGTCACACCATATCTTCAAACGGCGATTTCTGGACTCTATTTAGAGTTAAATGCCTCCTATCAAGCAAAACAACCGGTCGGATAACCCGACCGGTTGTTTTATGTTCCGTGCTGATCTGACTTTTTGGGGTTTGGGGCGTCTTCAAAATCTTGTTTTTCCTCTTCCGACGCATCCGCATGCCACTTTTTTGCTTGCTCGGTGGCAATGGGGATCGCTTTCGTCTCAGAGTAGCCTTGCGCGAGTAATGCGTTCGCGATATCAATGGCTTTCTTTTTTACAAGTGGATCGAAGTTTTTCAGTGATTCTGGATAGTCTTTCATATTCCATGGCACGAAAATCGCCTCCTTCACTCCTACTAATTCCACAAACATCCGGTTTCAAACGTCTTGATGAAGATAATACTCGATCAGTGCTTGCGTGCCATTCTCTCCGTATCCATTCTTTTCAAGAATTGAATAGAGGCGATGTGCGAGCTCGAGACCTGGTAATGTCACTTGTAGCTCGTGTGCGCTCTCGATGGCAAGTGTCATGTCTTTGATAAAGTGTTTGATGAAGAAGCCAGGTGCATAATCTTCGACAATCATGCGTGGAACCAAGTTTTCAAGCGTCCAGCTACCTGCTGCCCCACCACGAATCGTACGAACGAGTGCCTCTGGGTCAATTCCAGCTCGTTTACTGAACGCTAACATTTCGGCATTCCCCATCATGATTCCGGCAATGGCGATTTGATTGGCAAGTTTCGCATATTGACCGCTTCCTGCGTATCCCATTCGTTCTATCGATTGTCCCATCGCTTCAAATAAAGGCTTCGCTTTATTGAAGGCGAATTCACCCCCACCGACTAAAATCGATAGCGTTCCATTTTTGGCGCCGACATCGCCTCCAGTTACTGGTGCGTCAAGTGGGAGGAGACTCCGCTCAATGGCTGTCTCAGCTATCCGTTCAGCCAGTTTCGGTGAGGACGTCGTCATGTCGATCAATAATGTACCTGGTTCTGCCGAATCAAGAATGTTTCCTTCACCAAAATAGATGGATTCGACATCAGACGGATAGCCGACGATAGTGATGACGGCATCGGCGTCTCGGCAAACGTCCTGTACCGAATCACACCATGTCACACCTTCCTCTAACAATGCGGCTGCCTTCTCTTTCGTCCGTGTGTATGCTTGTACTTCAAATCCGTGTTTCATCAAATTACGTACCATCGATTGGCCCATGACCCCGAGCCCGATAAATCCGATTGTTTTCATGTGGCTTGTCCCCCTAATAATTGTTGTGAAACGAGTCGCTGATATAGTGCGTTCTCTGTTAAAAGTTGCTCGTGTTTCCCGATTCCGCTGATTTGTCCGTCTTCTAAGACGACAATCTGGTCAGCATGTCTGACAGTCGAGAGTCGGTGGGCAATCACAAGCGTCGTTCGTCCGACCATCAGGCGGTCTAACGCTTCTTGGACCACGCGTTCTGATTCTGAATCTAGACTTGATGTTGCCTCGTCGAGCAATAAAATCTGTGGATTTCGTAACAATGCTCGCGCGATAGCAAGTCGTTGTCGCTGCCCACCAGACAAACGGATACCTCGCTCACCAATCTCCGTATCGAGCTGTTCAGGCATCGTTTCAATAAACGACCATGCGTTGGCCATCTCACAGGCTTCTTTGATTTCATCATCGCTCGTTTCATGTCGAAGTCCGTACACAATGTTTGTCCGTACAGATCCTGAGAGGACGGGTGAATCTTGAGCGACATACCCGATGATTTGACGCCATGTGTCACGCCCGTATGTTTGAATCTCCCGATTTCCATATCGAATCGTCCCTGCCGTCGGTAAATAGAACTGTTCGACAAGTGAGAAAAGTGTCGTTTTCCCTGCACCACTCCGTCCGACGATGGCGGTTGTCGCCCCTGGTGAAACTTGAAGTGTCAATCCTTGGATGACGGGTTCAGTGCCATAATGGAAAGCAACGTCTTCAAATGAGAGTGCCGTCTGATGAATCATTTCTTCATGTGTGCTGTATGGTTCGGGACGGACTTCGAGCAACTCAGCAATCCGTTCCGTTGCTCCACGCGCCTTTTGAAGCCTTGTCAAAAATTCACTCATCGTGATGAGCGGCGTGATGATTTGGAAGAGATAGAGCATGAAGGCGAGTAGTTCGCCCGTTGATAAAGCTCCGGTCGAGACTCGATATGCGCCGAACCCGAGGATGGCAATCAACATCCCGGTCAAGGTCACATTGAGAAGGGGAATGAGGATTGCTTGAATTCGTCCTTCCTTCACCCCGTAATCGAACAGTGTCTCGATTTTTGCTTTGCCGGTTTTCACTTCCATCTGTTCCGTCGCTTGTGATTTGACGAGGCGGATTTCACCGAGCAGTTCGGCGAAGAAGCCGGAAAGATTTCCGAGTTCTTGTTGTGTCTCTTTTGCGATAATCCGAAGCTTCCGTCCGAGCGGTATGACAATGATGAGTGTGGTCGGAACAGAGAACAAGATGACGAGTGTCATTTGCCAATCGAGTGTGAACAAGATGGCGACGGCGCCGATGACCGAGACGAGGGAGGTCAACAACCTGACACTTTGTTCGGATAACAACTGTTGAAGCGTCGTCGTATCATTGTTCAACCGAGACACCAGTTCCCCCGACTTGATGCCGTCATAGAATGGAATCGGCAGTTTGACGAGATGGTCCCACAAGGTCGTGCGTAAATTGGCAACGACCCGTTGCCCCACAATATGTAACCAATAAATCGAAACGGCACTCGTGATGACCTGAATCAAAAATGCGATGACGAAATAGATGATCCATTCAGGTGTCAATAAGTCGCTGCTCCACCGGTCGACCACACGCTGCAAGATGAGCGGAATGGCCAGTGAGGCGACGGCTTGAAGGAGCGAGATCAGAATGGCTCCGACAAATAGATTTTTCGGAGGATTCGCGATTTTGAATAATTGAAAAAAAGTTTGCCATGTTGATGATTTCATTTTGGAAGTCCTCCTCTCCTCTTACTTTCGCTGTTTCAAAAACGGGTGTCAAGACGTCGAATCATACGAATGACTCATGCTAGAATAGGAAAGAGAGGTGATACGTGATGAAATGGATTCACACGGCCGATTGGCATCTAGGTAAGATCGTCCACGGTCGACATATGACAGAAGATCAACGGAATATCTTATTCCATTCTTTTTTACAAATCGTAGATGAGGAACGACCCGATGCGGTCATCATCGCAGGGGATTTATATGACCGAGCCGTCCCTCCCGTCGAGGCGGTCGATTTACTCGATGAGATGTGGCGAGAGCTCGTCTTGAACCGCGGAATCCCAGTCGTAGCCATCGCAGGAAACCATGATTCGGCAGAACGTCTCGAATATAGTTCGAAGTTATTGAGACAAGTAGGACTTCACATCGTCGGGAAGCTAGACCCGACATCTGGTCCCCTTGATGTAGCAGGAGTCCCATTTTATCCGATTCCATTCCTTGAGCCGGCTCGTGTACGGCATATCCTCGGTATCGACTCGATTCGAACGCATCATGATGCACTGGAGGCGGTCATTGAAGCTTTCGGTATGATCGAAAAAAATGCCGTGACGATTGGCCACAGTTTTGTAGCGGGAGGACTGGAGACGGATTCAGAACGTCAACTATCTGTTGGCACGGCAGGACAGGTCGCCAAAGGGTTATATGAGCCTTTTTCGTATACGGCATTAGGTCATTTACATAATCGTGATGCGATTCAATCAGAAAGAATTGCATATAGTGGGTCGCTCATGAAATATTCGTTTTCCGAGGTCAATCATGAAAAATCCGTCGACGTTCTGGAATGGAAAGGTCAATGGACACGTCGTCGCCGTGCCTTGACACCAGAGCGGGATATGCGACAACTCACCGGAACATTGAACGAACTCCTTGCCCCAACTTATTATCAGCAACAAAAGACAGATGATTACCTTAAAATTGTATTGACCGATGATACGGCGCTTCATGATCCGATGGCGAAACTTCGGACTGTCTATCCGAATATCCTTCATCTTGAATTGGAACTGTTACGTCGCCAGGAGCAGACATCCACGTTTGAACGCGAGACGCTCGAAAGACAGTCAGTAGAAGAGGTATATCTCCAATTTTTTGAGGCCGTACATGATCGCGCTGCCTCAGATGCCGTGAAGCAAATGATAGAAGAAGGTGATGTCTAATGAGACCGGTTGAATTGATGATTCAAGCATTTGGACCGTATGCAGAACGTGAAACGATTGACTTCACCCAGTTGGTTGGTCGCTCGATGTTTGTCGTCAGCGGTCGGACGGGCGCCGGGAAGACGACCATTTTTGATGCGATGACGTTCGCCCTTTATGGCCGGGCGAGTGGGTCGCTTCGAAATGCTAGTGACTTCAGAAGCCAGTATGCACAACCCGAGTTGAAGACGGAAGTAGATTTTTCGTTCACGATTCGAGGTGACCGCTATCGGATCGTAAGACAGCCGCAACAACCTCATCCGAAAAATAAGACGCCAATTCCGCACGAGGCCATCCTCTATGAATGGGAGGACGGTTGGAAGCCGCTGGCGACGAAGGTGAACGAGGTACAAGAACGAATCGAATCGATTTTACAATTATCGTATGAACAGTTCAGTCAAATCTTGTTGCTCCCTCAAAACCAATTTAGACAATTACTCGACTCGAACTCGAATGAAAAACAACAAATCCTCCAATCCATTTTCAAAACTGAGGCATATCGTACGTTTCAGGAGAAGTGGGGTGAACGCTATAGCGCGTATCGAAAACAAGTGGAATGGGCGGTCGAGCGGACGCGACTCAAGTTATTAGAGCTCGAAGATGAAGCAATCGAAGAGGTGTCGACCCAGTCCATCGAGGAGATTCAACGTTGGCTTGACGAGCGTGAAGAATATCTGATGACAACATGTGATACGGCCAAAACCCAGAAACAACTGTATGCGACAGCACTGGAAGAGGCAAGAGAAGCGCTTGAGAAAGCAAAATCACTCGTCACGCTGTTCAAGGAGCGAGAAGAGACCGATCGAGCACTTGCAATCTTTTTAAACGGTGAATCGATTCGAAATGAGACACGTGAACTGCTAACAAATTTAGAGGTGGCGGCAAACATTCGTCCAGTCTTTGAACGGTTACAGGAACTAGAGCAACTCGTTCGTCGGCTAACGATGGAAGAACAGACCTCCTCGACAAAATTAGAGCACTTGCAATCCACCCAATCGAAGTTAGTGGAGCGACAACCAACGATTGAAAAGGACAAAGAAGAAGTGATCTCTCGTAAAGAGCGACTACGGATTGTCGATGAGATGATGCCAAGAATAAAGGAACGCACCACACTTGTGACCCTTCGTGACCAACTGATGAATCGTGCAAAACAATTGGCCACGTTTTCAAAAGAATCTCGGTTACAAGAACTTCAAGAAAAAGAACGACAATTGGTCGAGAGCATAAAGTCTGAACCTAGCGAACGAGCAGTCGATGCCGAACGTCATGTCGACCGATTGGTGCATCTGGCCTCTCTTGAAGCAAAAGCGAGTGAGTTATCAAAACAACTCGACGAATGTGAACGGACGGGCAAGGACATTCAACGACAGTACGTGACCCAACAAGAAGTGGTCTCCACGTTTACACTGCAAGAACAGTTACTACTAGCGAGACAATTGAGTGAAACGCTTGTAGACGGTGAGCCATGCCCGGTATGCGGTTCTCGTCATCATGATATCCCACAACACGAAGAAACCGTTACGAACATCGCGGAGCGGGATGCGGCCGTGGCCCGTCTTGATGATTTGTCCACACGCTTAATCGAAGCGAGAGCGGACTATCGTTCGTTCTATCAACAACTTGAAGCAGTCCGAAAAGAACTAGATCAAGCTTCGAAAGACATTCAATTCGACGGGGATATCACAGAAGAACTCAATAAGTGGCGAACACGTGCAGAACGATTGCAACGGGAAGAACGAATGCATCAAGAGAACGAACGGACACTTCGCCAACTGTCAGCAGAAATCCGAGAGTTAGAGCAAGAGCGACGTCAACAGTTCGAAGAGCGGGAGCGTGTCGTATCCGAACTTGAAATGACGCAACAAAGTCTGTACGCACTCGGTCAAAGTGAAGAAACGACATTCGATGCGTTGCAGCGCGAGCGAGCCGACCTTGAGCACCGCATCTCGATGTTGATGAAACAAGTCGAAGCGTACGACCTTGAGTTTGAGACGGTGAAAAAAGCACTTTGGAAAGAGGAAGAACGACTGTCATTGATCCGTGAACAGTTGACTGAAGCATCGAAGCAGTATGATGCCCAGCAGACCATTTGGGTCAATCAGCTAGAAGCATCACATCTGACGCGTGAACGCTATGAATCATACGCCAATCAAATCGACAAGCGGACAATGATTCGTGAACAGTTGCAACGTGAGGAGGAAGAAGGTGTTCGACTCCGACACCATAAACAGATGATTGAAGAAAAACTGAAGAATCAGGAGCGACCAGACCTGCATGAGATGGAGATGAAAGTGAAGGAAGTGGCTGAATGCAGTGAGCAGGCGTCGAAACAGCTGATCACAGCCCAAGATGCCTTGTCTCGACATAGACACGTCATCTCGGAATGGAATACCCTTCGCGAACAGACGGCGCAAGAAGAGCAGAAATTAGAGACAATCAAATTGATTGCGGATACGGGGAAGGGAATCAACCCACAGAAAATGACGTTTGAGACATATGTTCAAACCGCCTTTTTTGATCAGATCCTTCATGCGGCCAACATTCATTTGGATCAGATGACGAGCGGTCAGTTCCGGCTTGAGCGGAAAGTCGAGACGGCGAAAGGGAATGCCAAATCTGGTCTTGAGCTTCTCGTCTTTGATGCCTATACCGGACAATCGCGTCGTGTACAAAATTTATCTGGTGGTGAAGGGTTTAAGGCGTCGTTGTCACTCGCTCTTGGACTTGCGGAGGTGGTCCAACAGCTGAGTGGGGGCATCAGTCTTGAAACGATGCTCATCGATGAAGGATTCGGTACGCTCGATGCCGAATCTCTAGACCAGGCGATTGAATTATTGATGTCTTTACAGGCGACCGGTCGGCTCGTCGGCGTCATCAGTCATGTCCAAGAATTGAAAGACCGTGTCGATGCACGGATTGAAGTGAAAAAATCTAGAAGCGGGTCGTCGATCCAGCTGATTGTGGAGTGATGGTTGTGAAAAAGATGGTGACGAAGTCGAGTCTCATCGAAAAGTTAAAAGAAGCCGGCGTTCGCTCGGGAGAGGCGTTGTTTGTCCATTCGTCGCTCTCAAAACTCGGTTGGGTATGTGGAGGGGCGCAGACCGTCATTGAAGCGATTCAGGAAGTGGTCGGTCCATCTGGGTTGATTATGATGGCGACCCAGACCGGAGACAATTCAGACCCAGCTGAATGGGAAGCGCCACCTGTCCCCGTGGAATGGTGGCAGACGATTCGCGCGGAGATGCCTCCGTACGAAGCTGATAAAACAGCGACACGTGGCATGGGACGTGTGCCGGAACTGTTCCGAAGCTATCCGCACGTATATCGTAGTTCCCATCCGATGTGGTCTGTTGCCGCCTGGGGCGATGGGGCTGAAGCCATCGTGTCCGGTCATACTATCGATGTCGGGTTCGGTCCAGGTTCACCTATCGAGCGAATGATTGAACGAAACGCACGAATCCTTCACCTTGGGTCTCCGCTCGATGCGACGACACTCTGGCATTATGCCGAGTACGGAATTGACGGTCCGACCAAATCATTCGGTTGTGCTGTTATAGAACGAGGGGAGCGAAAGTGGCGTACATTTGAACATGTCGATGTGAACAGCGATCCGTTTGGCGCAATCGGCGAGAACATCGTCAAACAAAAGGATGTGCGAACATTTTCTATCCATGAAGCGACATGTTATCTCATTCCGTCTAGCACATGGGAACCAGTCCAACATGCGCTCATCGCGCTTCGTAGCTGGTTGAGATAGAGTAAATAGAATCGAGGGGAAGTTACGGATGAATCGTTGGATGAAACTATTGAGTATTGCGGTACTCATCATTTTACTCGTTGCCGGTTTGGCTATCGGAGGAATCTCGGCTCATATTGGGGACCAGTTGACGTCACCGGAGCGGGAAACATTGACATACACCCCGAAATCACTTGGTTTGAAGTACGAGAATGTGACAATCGAATCGGAGGAAGGATATGACTTATACGGATGGTGGATTCCTCATCCTACGCCGCGTGCGACCATCGTCTTTGCCCACGGATATGGGAAGAACCGTGAACAGGAAGATTTACCGTTGAAAGAGTTGATTCCAGAATTTCATGAACAAGGATACCAATTTTTAACGTTCGATTTTCGCGGTTCAGGGATATCAGAGGGTGACCGAGTCACGGTCGGCGCTAAAGAACAATCCGATTTAAAAGCGGCCATCCAATATGCGAAAGGTCGTTCAGAAGGACCGGTTGTCTTATATGGGATTTCAATGGGAGCGGCGACAGCACTCTCTACAGCTGATGATGTCGAAGTTGCTGCAGTCATCGCCGACAGTCCGTTTAGTGATTTACGAAATTATCTCGAGACAAATCTTCCGGTATGGAGTGACTTGCCGAACGTTCCGTTCACGCCCGTCATCATGACTGTGACCCCTTGGTTCACCGGTCTCGATGCCGATGTCGTATCTCCTATTCAGGATATCAAGTTGATTGAGGCTCCTATCTTATTGATCCACAGTAAAGGCGATGATGCGATTCCTGTTTCTGAAAGTGAAAAATTGGCTGAAGCACAAGAACGCGTCGAACTTTGGGTGACTGATAACGAAGGTCATGTCGGATCGTACCAGTCATTCCAGAATGAATATCGTCAACAAATATTCGAGTTTCTAGAACGGTCATTGTAAGCAAAGGGGCGCATTCGACGCCCCTTTTTGATATGATTGCAGACGAGACCAATGAAGGAAGGGTACAACATGGACGTTTTACAAGTATTACAGTTTCTCCTTTTAGGAACGTTAATCGGAATCTTGAGTGGATTCTTTGGAATTGGTGGTGGAATCTTACTGACACCACTTCTCCTTGTCTTCGGGTATGAAGCGAGTGCAGCGATTGCCCTTAGCCTGATGTTGACGCTTGGATCAACGACGGCAGGAACGATCTCGCATATCCGTTTGCGTAACGTGAACGTGTCGCACGCCTTATGGATCGGTGTGTTCGGGATTGTCGGGACCTGGATTGCCACACCGCTTGTCTTTTATTTAGAAGGAGTCGATGGGGCGACACTGATCATCTCACTCGTCTATATCGCATTACTCACATATTTTGCGGTTTCTTTCTTTCGTTCGAAACAGCATGTGGAAGGAAGCGTCGGAACGGACTCTGTACCACGCCTTGGGATCATCGGTGTGTTCGCGGGGTTCATCTCCTCGTTGATGGGAGTAAGCGGTGGATTCGTCTTGACTCCTCTTCAGGTCAAGTTGTTGAACACAGAGATGAAGCGTGCGGTCGGAACGAGTATTACGGCAGCGCTTCTCATCGTCGTATCCGGTGTCATCAGTTACGCGGTGGCGGGTGCTGAAACGAATTATCTGCACGGTCTTGCTCTGATTGCGGGTGCCATGATCGGATCGCCATTTGGGGCGAAACAGCTACAACGTTTCAGCTCGCAGCACGTCAAAAAAGCGCTCGGTGGATTTTATATCACGGTCGCCATCAGTGTAGGGTTGAATTTGATAGGGTGGAATACGGCATCACTTGCACTTCTCGTCACATTAGCGCTTCTGTTCATCGTCACCCTCCTCATTCGACCACGCAAAAAATAAACCCCGTCTTCGGACGGGGTTTTAACGTCTAGCAATATGGTCAATGTTTTCTTGAATCTCGCCAACTTTCGCTTTAGCCTCACGGAGTCTTCGCTCAAACGCATCTGTGTCACGTTTCTCATGAGACGACTTATCGATTCCTTGACGCTGCCCTTTGTCAGAGCGTTGGTAAAAGTGGGTCGCTTTCTGTAAGCGTTTTTTAAACGTCGAGTCGCTCATCGGGACACCCCCTTCCATACTACAGTTATTCCACAGATGGAAACGGGTGAAACGTTCGAACCTTTACGAAGCGAGGGAACGACGAACTTGAACGTTCTGAGAAATTTTCACAGCTAATATGGCTGCGAGCACTGCTTTCAAAGCGTCACCGAAGAGGAATGGAATATTCACTTTGAGCGCATCAATGAACGACATACCGAGAACGATCTCGAGTCCGATACTTCCGAGTAAGTAGACGAGCCCTAGACCGAATAAAAAGTTATAACCAATCAATGCTGGAATGGAGCGATAGCGTTCGCTGAACCAGCCAATGAAGAGCGCTGCAATCGGAAAGGCGATTAAATATCCGACAGTTGGTCCTACAAATGGTGCGAGACCTCCTTGACCACTCAATACTGGAAGTCCGATCAAGCCGAGCAGGAGGTACACGATGACTGCCAAAAATCCTTTTCGAGCACCGAATATGCCGGCGATGGTCATGATGGCGAGTGTTTGAAGGGTGATCGGAACGGGTCCAATCGGTATTTCGATGAAACCGATACTTGCGATGAGTGCTGCGCCGAAGGCGATTTGAGTCATATCTTGAATCTTCATATGTAAACCCCTTTTCAGTTAACGTTAACAATATAAAAGTTAACATGTTGAGAAGGGGTTGGCAAGAATTATTTCAAGACAGCCCGTTTTGACTCAAAGCTGTCTGATATGCCTTCGTTTCAACATAAAGCTCATCCTTGAGTGGATGAAGATGTCGTTGACGGATCCGATAAAATTGATAGGAGACAAGTGCCACGTTGAATAAGAGGGAGAGCAGACTGACGATAAAGAAAGCTCTCGGGTCATGTGTCGACGGTACGGGAGCTAATCGGTCGGCGAACGCCGGAACTGTCATGACGAACATAATCCATAAAGCCAACGTGTGGGCACGATGTTGCAACCAAGCTCCTTTTTTAATAAAGAAAGAAGGAATGGTACACGAAAGGAGCAGAATCAATCCCGCGTAAAACGAGTGGTCAGAGATACAATTATAAACGTAAGCAAAATTCCATAAATCATAGGCGATGATCCATGGCCAAATCATATCGGGCCATATCATATCTTTTGATTGATCTTTCGAAATATTGATTCCAACCCATCCGCAGATGGCGATGATGTTCAATAATCCGGCAAAACCGTTCATTAGATTCCAAGGTCCGGACATGACCCAAAGGTGATCGATATAAGCGCCATCGGGAACGTTATAGAAGTATACTTGAAAGTCTCGGATACAAGCTTCTAAAATGTTCAGTGCCAAAATCCCCGGTGGAAAGAATAAGACCCATTTCTTTCGTAATAGCGAGGGCCGATATCGAATAATCATGAAACCGAGACAGCCGGCGAGAGCAGAATATGTTTTCACCCAGTTGAACCAAGTACCCGTTCCATATTCATTCCCTGGTGCTGCGGTAGTCGGCCAAACAAATAGGGTCAGTATAGTCGGGACTATCAAGAATAACATTATTCCTCCCCATTTAGTCGTGCGACTGAATTCATTGAAAGCCATCAAGCTAAACAAGACAAATAACCCAATTCCCCATCCAACGAGATCGATTCGTTCATACAGAATTCCCACTCAAATCTCCTCCTTACATCAGTTAATTGTTCACTATTGAGCAATCGAAATCATACGTTCACATATTCGATTCCATCATGATACTTTGGCTCTTTTGAAGCTGATGATGGCCTTATTGTGATGAAGTTGCCACATATGCCAGAAGACGTAAGGAACGATGATCACAAAATTAATCATTCCCCATGATTTCAATACCTCCGGGTTGAACCAGGTCGAAGAGTTCATGACTTGCGGGAAGATGTCATAGCATGCGCGAATCAATAAATGGGCTGCAAGCGTGTAAATACGAGCGGTAATGTAAAGCTCTGGTCGTCCCTTGATGACCGGATACAGTTCTGCCGCAAGCAAGATGCAGAGCGAGCTGGCAAAATAAGTTGGAGATTCTGCATAGACGAAACATGCGTTCCATGACGTGTATATAAAATTCCATGACCCAGTCGTATAGGCTACGAGATCGGCGTATCCTTCTTTCGCAAACTTCCAAAAAGTCGGTGCGAAAGGAATCGTCACACAGAGTAAAAATCCACAGGCGGCATTAAAGTAGTTGCCGAGTGTCACATCTTTAATCGTGGCTTCTGCGATATTTAAAAACAAGATGGCATAGAAGAACCATAAAAATTCGTCACGCTTTAAAAAGTTCCAAATCCGTCCTTGTTTGTTCTCGTAAATGGCGATTCGAGAGAAACCAACGATAATCGTCGGTATGATAACGCTCACAATTTTAGCCCAACGAAACCATCCATCAACATTCCCCATCATCCATAGTGGGATGGTCAATAACGAAGCGAGCCAAAAGTAGGCGGACAGTTTATAGTGCTTTCTGAAAAAAACGATGATTCCTAATAATAAACCTAAATAGAGTGGCATCGAGATTACATGCGGCCAAACGTTCATTCCATTCACCTTCTCATTTGAATTTAACAAACATAACGTTTGTTATGTTTTTAGTATAGGCGGACAATCCTATTTAGTCAATGTGAATTATTTCACAAAATTTAGTCCTGAGCACTCGCATTGGTAGAGCTATGTTATTCTAAAGTGGACTCGAAAGGGGAGAATAATAGTGGACGGTAAAAATAAAATTCTAGATGCAGCCAGAACGGTCATTATTCGAAGTGGGGTGAACGG
The DNA here is from genome assembly GCF_031844365.1 of Exiguobacterium sp. BG5(2022). Taxonomy (GTDB): domain Bacteria; phylum Bacillota; class Bacilli; order Exiguobacteriales; family Exiguobacteriaceae; genus Exiguobacterium; species Exiguobacterium profundum. The sequence goes on along the minus strand of NZ_JAUZVB010000001.1, from coordinate 860,460 downwards.
GGCAACAGTCAGAGCGATTGCAATCGAGGCGAATATGACGACAGGAGCCATCTATCATCATTACAAAAATAAAGAAGATCTATTGTACGATTTAATGAATGAGAGCTTGTCTGTTTCCTCTCAAATCGCCAAAGAAATGACAGACGATGCCTATTCAAAAGAACGTATCAAAATGGAGATTGCACGAAATACGGCGGAACGCTTTCATAAAGATGCAGAGAACCGCTTGCAGTATCATTTTGCTCATGAAGTACTACTTGGTAATATGGATGCACAACTGAAATTAAAGGACAAATATGCAGAATGGACAAAACAGATCGAACAAATCCTGATTCATTTGTACGGACTAGAAAACACTCGTCTAAACAATGCGTTCAGTTCATGGCTGATTGCGGCAGTCGATGGGGTCGTCTTGCAATATCTACTAGACGTCAATGAAAATTCCATTGATGAGATGATGGAGGTATTCGATCTTCTACTAGAAAAAGGTCTTCCTTCTTTCGTTGAACGTCTGAATGAACAGGATAAATAGACCCGTCACAGATTAACGTGACGGGTTCAAGATGATTAAGAATAGGTGATCGTGCTCATGCATGCCGAAGCTTCTTTCAACTGTTCACGGACGGCATCGAATCCTGTTCCGCCGTAACTGTTTCGACGTGCGACTGCCTGTTCAGGGGTCAAGGCATGATACACATCCTCTTGAATCAATTCAGAGTACGTTTGGTACACCGTGATTGGAAGCTCGCGTAAATACAATCGCTCATCCACGCAATATTTGACGAGTTTTCCAGTCACCTCGTGCGCCTCACGGAACGGTAACCCTTTTGCCGTCAAATAATCGGCGAGTTCGGTCGCATTAGAAAAATCGCGCTCGGTCGCTTGTTTCATGACGTCCGGGTGGAACGTCAGTTCATTCATCATCCCCGCCATGATACTGAGCGAGCCTTGAACGGTCTTGACCGTATCGAACATCCCTTCTTTATCTTCCTGTAAGTCTTTATTGTAAGCGAGTGGAAGTCCTTTCATGAGCGTCAACAAGCCCATCAAGTTTCCAATCACTCGACCCGATTTTCCACGGACGAGTTCGGCCATGTCAGGGTTTTTCTTTTGTGGCATCATGCTCGAACCGGTAGAAAACGTATCCGACACTGTAATGAAGCGATACTCTTCGCTTGCCCAAAGAATCAATTCTTCACAGAAGCGGGAGAGGTGCATCATAAGCATCGATGCATTTGAAAGAAACTCGAGTATGAAGTCACGATCGCTAACGGCATCGAGGCTATTCGGGTAAACCCGATTGAATCCAAGTAATTCAGCTGAACGGGAACGGTCGATTGGAAACGTTGTCCCGGCTAAGGCTCCTGCGCCAAGAGGAGACCAATCAATCCGCTTCAAGCTGTCCGTAAACCGCTCCTTATCACGCTCTAGCATCCAGAAATAGGCGAGCAAGTGATGGGCAAGCGAGATCGGTTGTGCACGTTGGAGGTGCGTATAGCCAGGCATGATCGTCTCTACGTTTTCTGAAGCGTGAGCATGCAATTCACGCTGAAGTGATTCAATCAATTGAATCACTTCTTTCACACGTTCTTTCAAGTAAAGATGCATGTCCGTCGCGACTTGATCGTTTCGGCTACGTGCCGTATGCATCTTCCCTGCAACCGGTCCGATCGCTTCATGAAGCAGAGCTTCTAAGTTCATATGGATATCTTCGTGATACACCTCGAATTTCAATTCATCCGCGAGTGCTTTTTGCTTAAGTTGTTGTAATCCATCAAGGATTTGAGTGACTTCTTCCTTTAAGAGGATGCCCTGGTCACCTAACATCGTCACGTGAGCCATGCTACCTTCTAAATCCTCAAGGACGAGTTGAGCATCAAATTCAATCGATGCACCGAATGCATCGACCCAATCGCTCGCCGTCTTCTCGAAACGGCCTCCCCATAATTTACTCATTGACGAACGCTCCCTTTTCCATCAACACCTCTGATTGAACTTTTGTTGGAAGACCCCATAACTTGATGAATCCGATAGCTGCTTGTTGATCGAACGTATCGGCTGACGTATAGGTCGCAAGTTCCTCATCATAAAGAGAAATTGGCGACTTCCGTCCGTCGACGATGGCCTGCCCTTTAAACAATTTCATGCGAACCGTTCCTGTGACGGTCGCTTGAGTCTCATCGATAAACGCAAGAAGTGCTTTTGTGAGCGGTGAATACCAAAGTCCGTTGTAGATTGTTTCTGTCAATTTTTGCTCGACAATTGGTTTGAAATGCGCCACTTCACGAACGAGTGTCAAGGCTTCAAGAGCTTTATGCGCAGTGATCAATGTCATGGCGCCAGGTGCCTCATACACCTCACGTGATTTGATACCGACGACCCGGTTCTCGATGTGGTCAATCTTCCCGACACCATGGGCACCCGCAACGATATTGAGCTCTTTTAAGATATCAGTGAACGATTGGCTCTTCCCATCAATAGCAACCGGCACTCCGTTCTTGAATTCAATCTCAAGATAAGTCGGTTCATGCGGTGTGTCCTCAAGTGCCGCTGTTAACTCATATGCGCTTGCCGGAGGTGCTGCCCAAGGATCTTCTAAGATGCCGCATTCGATGGCGCGTCCCCAGATGTTCTGATCGATTGAGAATGGTTCTTCTTGAACGATTGGAATCGGAATTTGATGTTTTGCCGCATACGCGATTTCTTCCTCACGTGACCATTTCCATTCCCGAACCGGTGCGACGATTTCGAGTGAAGGATCGAGTGCATGAATGGACACTTCAAAACGCACTTGGTCATTTCCTTTCCCGGTACATCCATGGGCCACAGCGACGGCGCCTTCGGCCTGTGCGACCTCGACCAATTTTTTCGAGATGAGGGGGCGTGATAGTGCCGAAACGAGTGGATATACGCCTTCATATAATGTATGGGCCTGCATCGAATAGCGAGCGAACTCGTTGACGAACTCATCGACCGCATCGATGACGATTGATTTTTTCGCTCCAACTTTCATCGCTTTTTGTTGAATCTTTTCTAAGTCTTTCCCTTCCCCGACGTTCAAACAGACTGCAATCACATCATAACCTTGTTCGTCCAACCATTTAATCGCAACCGATGTGTCAAGACCACCTGAGTAAGCCAATACGAGTTTCTGTTTCAAAATATGAACACCCCTTATGAATAATTATTAATCTTTATTTATAAATATACAACTCAGTGTAAGGGATAAGATGTCGTGTGGCAACCCTTTTTTGAAAATAAAAAGACCACGAGTGATTTCGTGGTCGTCATTGTTCGATTTTGAGTTGGGGTAACCATTGCGACATATGGTCGCTAACAGGGGAAAGAAGTTCAGGACGAGCAGCCTTTAACGGGACGACCTCATAATGTCCATCAGATGATTTTTGCGTAAAGGTTGGATAGAACATCGGATTTTTCAATTCAATAGTCGATTGGTCATCTTCGATTGTCTTGACCACATCAATCCCGATGATGCCCCCCGTGTTTCGCTCATCCCCTTGTTGTCCGGAAAGGAAATTACCGAGCGAGTAGATGACAAAAGTTTGATTGCCATTGACTCCTTCTAGCATGGTCGGAGGTTGCAGCACGTGAGGGTGGTGACCGATGATGATATCGACTCCGAGATCTGCTAACGATTGGGCGAGCTCAGTTTGACTCTTATTCGGTAACGGCTCATATTCCGTACCGAAATGGAGGGAGACGACCGTCATGTCAGTCGACTGTTCCGCCTTCTCGATCTCTGGTTGCATCTGTGCAAGGTCGATATAATTTACGTGATAAGGCTGCTTCGGCACGACTCCATTCGTCCCGTAAGTGTATGCGAGGAAGGAAAAAGAAATATCATTAGCCGTCAACGTACGAATATTCGCTTTGTCCTCATCAGATAGGAAGGAGCCTGTATAAGGCATTCCGATTGCATTCCAATGGTCGATTGAATTTTCAATGGCTCGGACGCCACGGTCGAGCGTATGATTATTCGCTGTCGTGACCAAATCGATTCCTGCCCGTTGTAGGGCATCACCAATTTCATATGGACTGTTAAATGCCGGGTAGCTCGAAAGTCCGATTTCACTCCCGCCAATCATGCTCTCTTGGTTGGCAATTGATAGATCGGCACGATTCAATATTGGAGAGATCTGGTCGAATGCAGAATCAAATTCATACCCTTCATCGGTACGTGCTGCGTTGTATACCGAATCATGTAGAAGAATATCGCCGATTGCATAGAGGGAGGCCGTTGTGACGATCGGTTCGGGTTCGGCAGGCGGCATTTCTTCAGGTATCTCGACAATCGGTTCCTCGACTTCTTCTGGTACTTCTTGATTGGTTGCCGGAGTCGTACCACAGGCGATTAATAATACAAAGCTAGACAGGAAGGTAAGGCGAGAGACGATCTTGATTGGTTTCATCCCGATTCTCCTTTTCACGACAGATTCGTACGATAATCCTAAAATTCGTCGATAATCAAGAAAAATCCTGCATATATTAATAAAGACAGGTCATTTTTGACCTGTCATGAGAATTATTTGATATGTTCCTTGACCATGTCTTGCATTTGGTCAAACTCACGTTGAATGACCTCATTTGGTGGCGGCGTCATCAAACTCACGATATAGATGGCGAGCGCCGACAAGAAGAATGCTGGAATCATTTCATACAATGTCCCAAACGTACCGAAAAGAGAAGCGGCATAGTTCTTCCATAGAATAACGACAAAGGCTCCCGTCAACATTCCAGCAAGTGCACCTTGACGCGTCGTTCGCTTCCAAAACAGACTGAACAAGATGAGTGGACCAAATGATGAACCGAATCCTGCCCAAGCATAACCGACAAGGTTTAAGATGGTGTCGTCTGCATCGAGTGCAAGAATAATCGATATGACGGATACGAGAATGACCGTAATCCGACCGACCATGACGAGTTCACGGTCTCCCGCTTCTTTACGGAAGAACTTCTGATAAAAGTCTGTCGTCGCGGCACTCGACGAAACGAGCAATTGAGAGGAGATGGTCGACATGATGGCGGCGAGAAGAGCAGCCAACAATACACCAGTCACCAAATCCGGGAATAATAAGTCAGATAGGTTGATAAAAACGTTCTCCGGATTATCGATGGTGAGGCCTTGTTGTGTGTAATAGGCGAGACCGAATAATCCGGTCGCCATCGCCCCGACAACGGTGAAGACCATCCATGAGATCCCGATTCGACGTGCCGTCTTAATGTCCTCGAGCTTTCCGATTGCCATAAAACGGACGATGATGTGTGGCTGGCCGAAATAGCCGAGCCCCCACGCAAATAGTGAAATGATTCCGATAAGTGATTGCCCCGTCCACGGATCAAGTAACGCTTCATCAATATTTCGTACCGTGTCTAAAGCATTTGATACACCATCAGTTGCCATAATGGCGATGGCAGGTACAAAAATAAGGGCAAACAGCATGATCAATCCTTGAACAAAATCTGTCCAGCTTACTGCTAAAAATCCACCGATGAAAGTGTACAGAATAATGATGGAAGCGAGAATGACGACTCCCGTTACAAATTCAATGTCGAAGACGGCATTGAATAGGCGACCGCCGGCAACGAATCCGCTTGTCGCATACAGTGTGAAAAAGATTAACGTGACAGCAGCTGAAAATGAACGCAACACACCTTTTATGTCTTTAAATCGCTTCTCAAAGAAGTCTGGGATTGTGATCGCATCATCCGATATGTATGAATAAATGCGTAATCTCGGTGCGACCAATAACCAGTTCAAATAGGCACCGATCGTCAACCCGATGACAATCCAGCCACTTGAAATCCCTGACGCATACATTGCACCAGGCAATCCCATTAAGAGCCATCCACTCATGTCTGATGCTCCGGCAGATAAGGCGGCGACCCCGGGACCAAGCGCCCGACCACCTAACATGTAATCTCCGATACTGCTTGTTCTCCGATACGCGATGATCCCAAGCAAGACCATCAGTGCCATGTACACGACAATGGACACTAAAATTCCGTTCATCAACATCCCCCCGAAAGATAAAAAATATGAAAACGCTTTCAGTGATAGAGTATCACTTTGTCAAAATATTGTCACAACAAGAGGGGGAATGTAAAGATATTTTTGAGAGCAGGTCTTAAGTTAGCGGAACGTGCAAGAGGTGAGATGGTCATTGACGAGACCCGTCGCTTGTAGGTGGGCATAGACCGTTGTCGGTCCTAAAAACTTAAAGCCGCGTCGTTTCAGGTCTTTACTCAATCGTTCAGAAAGTTCCGTCGTTGCAGGAACATCTTCAAGACGATTCCATGTATTCAGGATCGGTGCATCGTTGACGAATGACCAGATGTACGAATCAAATGAGCCAAACTCTTCCTGTAGTTTGATGAACTGTTTCGCATTATTGATCGACGCCTCGATTTTTCGTCGATTTCGCACGATTCCGCTATCGCCGAGAAGTCTTTCCACATCCTCATCCGTGAAGCTGGCAACTTGCTGCACCTCAAAGTTGGCATAGGCCAATCGATAATTTTCACGTTTTCTTAAGATGGTGATCCAACTGAGTCCTGCTTGCGCACTTTCGAGTGTCAGACATTCAAAATGCTTCTGATCATCGTGAACGGGCTTTCCCCATTCCTCGTCATGGTAACGGACGTACAATGGATCCGTCCCGCACCAAGGACACCGTACTGTTTCTTCCATTTCAATCAGCTCCTTTCTTTGAGTGTAGCATGTCTTTGCGATTATATATCAAAATGGACGGGTATAGAGGGGAAGAATGGAGGAAGCGACATGAGTGACTGGATGATTTCTGTGATTGAACAGTACGGCTACATAGGGATTGCATTCATGATTTTTATTGAGAATGTGTTTCCACCGATCCCTTCTGAAGTCGTCTTACTCTTTGGTGGTTTTTTTGCTGTGAAGACGAATTTGTCCATCACGCTCGTCATCGTGGCATCGACGGTCGGTGCCATATTAGGAGCCGTATTATTATACGGTCTTGGACTCTTGTTTGATGTCGAGCAGATTGAAAAATGGACGAAGAAATATGGAAAGTGGTTACGACTTGATCTGAATGATGTAAAAAAGGCGGATGCCTGGTTCGATCGCTACGGGGGATGGATGGTCTTCTTTGGACGTTTGATGCCGGTCGTCCGAAGCTTGATCTCGATTCCAGCAGGGATGTCGAACATGCCATTCATGAAATTTCTACTGCTCAGTACGGCTGGAACAGCCTTATGGAATACCATTCTCATCCTTATCGGGATGAAAGTCGGTGAGAATTGGCAAGATATCCTCTCATACCTCGATGCCTATTCTTATGCAATCTATGGGCTACTGTTCATCGGCGTCATCATTTATATCGTATGGCGTAAAAAGCGGCACAACAAACTAGCAAAAGACTAATGCACAAAGTAGGCGGACCCAGCATATGGGTCCGCCAATTTATTCTTCTTTTTTCTCGTCTGGTAAGACTTTCGTGAGGGTTTTCTCTGTTTTTTCTGCCAAGTACTCTGAGAAACGGAACAGAATGATTCCGACAATGGCTGACACAAAAATATAGAGACCGACAAACAAGTTGATGGCACCGTTCGAAAGGGCGGTAAATAAAATAGAGAACTCCCCACGTGGCGCGAGTGAGAACCCGGCTTCATTGGCTTGAACACGCGTCAAGCCATAGATTCTGCCCCCGACACGTCCGACAATCCATTTTGATAATACCCCCCACACAATCAAGACGAAGAAGAGCGTATTCACGATGACACCTTTCTCGAGGTTGATCGAGATACCGAACGAGATGAAAAAGATCGGCAAGAATAAATCTCGGACGGGTACGGTCAAACGTTTCAGCGGTCTCACGTCGTGGATATCTGCGAGCATGATCCCGGCGATGAATGCTCCTAAAATCTCAGATAATCCAAACACCATCCCAATCCCTGCGAAAAAGAGAATGAGTCCGATCAGACCGATACTCGCATCATCTTGTCGCAACAAGTGCTTCGAAAACTTTTGTTGTTTGGATACGAAGCTCGAACCAATGAACAAGAGTACGCCAAATATCAGAAATCCTGCGAACACTTTGCCGATATCGGACATCGCAACCGGTTCTTCTTGAATGATGAAAGGGGCAACCGTCAATAGGAGAGGGGCAAAAATATCCTCAAAGATGAGTAATGCGAGCACAAACTCTTTAATATCTTCATGTTTTTCGGAATGCCGCTCAAGCAGTTTCGCAGAGATGGAGGAGCTCGTCGCATATAAGACGGCCCCGATTAAAAAGGCGCGAGGGAAATCGAGACCAAATGCTAAAGCAATCCCAAACGATACCCCGAATGACAGAATGATATCGAGTATTCCCGCCTTCCATACTTTCCGCATGCGCTTCCAAAGTTCACGTAGTGGAAACTTCAGACCGAGTAGGAAAAATAACAGAATGATTCCAATCTCTCCCGCGACTTTAAAAACTTCATTCCCATCCCAGAAAAACCCGACCCCGACCCCGATTGCGATAAACGCTAAAATACTTGGGAAGAATAATCGTTCAATCAGGAGACTGAGGACAGAGATGAGGGTGAGCGCCAATCCGAGCAACACGATGATGTTTAACCCATCCATACGTCATCTCCTCTCACGACCCCAATTAGCTTTCTCTTTGATTCCATTGATACTCCATTCCGACGGATTCAGGTCGTGAGTAATCAAAACCGAACTGTCGATACAATCCATCGGCTGGAATATCAGCGATTAAGCTGATGATGGCCGTCTCGTCGGCTTCTTGTAAGATCCATTCCATCAAATGCTCCATGATTAATTTTCCGAGTCCAAGCCCTTGGCATTCCGGATCTACGACGATATCTACTAAATGGAATACCATCCCGCCGTCACCGACGACGCGTCCCATTCCGACAATCTCATCATCTAAGTATAAACAAATACCATACAGTGTATTTTGAAGCCCCTTCACCGTACCTCGATCAGAACGTCGTGGCATCCCTGCCTTCACGCGTAACGCTTGATGTTGTTCTGGAGTCGGTGTTTCGACTTTTACAGTTACTTCATTGACCATACTCAAATCCCCCTCTACACAAGTTGATTTTATTTTCCCGATATATTGAATGAGTAAACCTTGATTTATAAAATCGGCTATCTGCATAATGAGAAGGAGACAGGGGGAATAGTTGATGATCAATGGTCAATCCATCTTACCGGCGATACGGGACATGCGGGATTTGGAGCGGTTTTTATCGAGTGATTTCGAATTAGGGGTGTTATTAGAGATTCATATGAGTCGATTGGACTCCATCTTCAGATTATTGGGGAAACATGATAAAAAAGTTTTCATTCATATGGATTTGATTCAAGGTATGAAGGCGGACGAGTATGCGACAGAGTATGTCTGCCAGACGTTCAAACCGTTCGGCATCATCTCGACGAAAGGAAACGTCATCGTCAAAGCAAAGCAAAATGATGTGGTCACTGTACAGCGTCTATTTTTAATTGATTCCACCTCATTAGAGAAAAGTATCAAACACATTGAACGTTCAAAACCGGACTATATCGAAGTCTTACCAGGTATTGTGCCGAAGTATATTCAACGTGTGAAGGAGAAGACGGGGATACCCGTTTTCGCAGGTGGGCTGATTGAAACAAAGGAGGAAGTCCAAGCGGCACTTGCTGCGGGAGCGAGTGTGATCACGACTTCGAATCGAAAACTATGGTCCGACTAATCGGGATTTGGGTATACAGTCTTTTAGGAGGGATGAATGATGAAAGACGTAATGATTGTAACAGGAGCTAGTCAAGGAATTGGTTATGCGATTGCTCAAGCTTTCGTAAATCAGTATGAAGTAATCGGGCTAGACATTGGAGATGACCCGGACATTAAAGGATTACGCTTTTATCAAGTAGACCTTGGAGACACGTCTGAACTTAAGCGTGTCTTTGACGATATTCACAACGAATTTGGTCGAGCCCATGTATTGATCAACAATGGAGGAATCGCTTCGCTGGTCAAGCCGATTGATGAGCTTGAGATTGACACGTTCAAACGAGTCATCGATGTCAATTTAGTCGGAACATTTAGTTGTGCGAAATACTTTTTAGAACTGAATCAAGATGAGTCATATGGAAGAATCGTTAACATGGCCTCGACACGTGCTTTCCAGAACGAACCGCATTGGGATGCATATGGTGCATCTAAAGGAGGCATCGTCGGCTTGACCCATTCACTTGCCGTCTCATTAGGCGACCGCCCTGTGACGGTGAATGCGATCAGTCCAGGATGGATTCATACGTCTGATGAGTCGTTACGTGAGGTTGATCATGAACAACATCCATCAGGCCGGGTCGGTGAACCAGAAGATATCGTCCGCGCTGTGAGATACTTGATCGATCGTCAAAACAGTTTTGTGAACGGGCATAATCTTGTCGTAGATGGAGGAATGACGAAAAAAATGATTTATGAAGAATAATGTGACCATATACCTAAATTCGGGATGTTTTTAGGTTATATGTACCTAATTCCGGGTAATGAATAGGAGAGTTTTTATCCGGAAGAAGGAGGATGGCGACATGAACCCGCTCGTAGAAGAGGCGTTACGTTTTTCGTCTATTCGTCACGGAGGACAGTTCCGAAAAGGTTCATCCATACCATTTTTGTCACACCCATTCTCGGTCGCCATGCTTCTTGAGTCCGATCATCAAGCACCGGTGGTCGTGGCGGCAGGGTTACTCCATGATTTGATTGAGGACACGAAGACGGACCCACAAGAAATCTTATCAAAATTCGGATCTGACGTGCACAGGCTCGTTCTCGCGGTCTCGGAAAAAAATCGTGACGAGTCGTGGGAACAACGAAAACGACTGACACTTCAGCAGGTGAAATCACTTCAATTTGATGAAGTCGCACTTCTCGTGGCGGATAAGCTACATAATCTCCGTTCCATCCGTTATGATCTTGAGATGGAAGGGATGAAGGTGTGGCAACGTTTTAAACGACCGCTGCGAGACCAATCATGGTATTATCATGAATTACTATCAGCATTTGAACCGTTTCGGAGTTCGACAGACCTAATCGGTTTGTATGAACAAGAACTCCATCTATTGTTTTACGGCGAGAAAAATTCAAAAGATCGAAAAGTGGCAAGGCTCCTTGAATCGATGCTGACCCATTTCGTCGAAGACGAATGGTTGCAAGAATCGGCACCACTATGTCAAACGGCATATGAGTTAAAGGAGATTGTCGGGCGAGATACGATTGATGAAGTAGAGATTGTGTGCTTCCGACAGCGACTTCACGAAGCGGGTTGGACCACGCCATTGTCACCTGAGAAGCTCGCGGGGATGCAAGAACTCGCATATCGGACGGCTCTCGAGCCACAAGAACTTCTCGCACTCATACGTCGCTCGATTGTCAACTAGTTCTCTTCATGCTATAGTCAAAGGGAAGATAAAAAGGGGAGTAGCGACCACAATCGTGGTCGATGGGTCGTCATTACAGTGCGTGCGCACTCGGTCCATCGAGCTTTTACAAGTCCGCAAGACCTTTTTATGGGCGTTTTTGTCGTCCATAAAAAGGTCTTTTTTGTTTACCCAAGGAGGAGAAAAAATGGTATTTGTTTATTTCTTACTGGCTGCGGCCATCACCGTCTACGCCGCAATCAAATTATCGACGTACGCCGACGTCATGACTGAAAAGTCGAAAATGGGCGGGATGCTCGTCGGTACGGTGTTATTGGCAGGAGCGACTTCGCTCCCGGAAGTGACAACGAGTATATCGGCTGTCATGATTGGCAACCCAGACATCGCCATCGGAAACATGCTCGGAAGTAACCTATTCAATATCTTTATCTTAGCGATGTTCGACCTATACTTCCGACAGAAGCAATTGTTCAACTATGCGAGTCGGGACCACCTGTACACGGCCGGACTTGGGTTACTCTTGACCGTCACGACGTTGATTGCTTTGATCGTTCGCGTCGATATGACGTTTATCGGAATCGGAGTCGACGCGCTCTTGATTGCGATTCTATACGGTATCGGAATCTACTATATCGGGAAACAACCGACAGAGCCGGTCGCGGAGCATGAAGTCGAAGAAGAAGTGGTCGTCGGCAAATATGAAGAGATCACGCTGAAACGTGCGGTCTTTGGATTCATCATCGCTGCAATCGTAATCATGGCGGCAGGAACAGCCCTTTCCATCACAGGTGATCAAATTGCCGTTGTCACAGGACTCGGTTCTAGTTTTGTCGGTAGCTTCTTGATTGCGGCATCGACGTCACTCCCGGAAGCGGTCGCTGTGTTCATGGCGCTCAAACTACGTAATGTCAACTTGGCATTCGGTTCGATTCTCGGCTCGAATATCTTCAACATGTTGATTATTGCCATGTCAGATGTCTTCTATCGGAATGGATCGATCCTCGCAGATGTCTCGACGTCACACCTCGTATCTGCGGTCGGGATCACCATCCTATCGATCCTCGTCATGTATAGTGTGCTAAGACAAAATGTCACGTCGAAGGTACGTTATGTGATTCCTTCGTTACTCGTTGTCGTTGTCTATTTCGTTTCGTCTTACTTGATCTTTATCGGGTGAGTACATGCATCAGCCTTAGGGCTGATGTTTTTTTTATTGGGAATGCGAATTCATTGCTTCGGGTATAGAGGAATTGAAGGAGGGGTGGCGATGCAGATGCATGAAGTGGAAACACGCCAAGCGTATTCGATTTTGATTCCGGCCTATAACCCTGATGAGGCACTCGTCACACTCGTGGAGAAGTTGAGGGCGAGTGGGTTTTCGAACATCATTGTGGTCAATGACGGTAGTGACGAATCGTCGGTAGGCACATTTGATAAGATTGCATCATTTGTCGACCAAGTGTTAACGCACGAACAGAATCAAGGGAAGGGAGCAGCAATCAAGACGGGGTTACGGTATGTGGTGGACACATATCCGGATAAAACGGGGGTCATCACGGTCGATGCCGACGGGCAGCACTTGCCGCAAGATGTCGTCAACGTCTATGAGGAAGGGTTGAATAAACCACATCATCTCATCATGGGATGTCGAGATTTTAGCGGAGATGCGATTCCGTTCCGGAGCCGATTCGGCAATCAGGCGACACGGCTCGTGATGTTGATTGGGAGCGGGCTGAAGTTAAAAGACACGCAGACGGGACTTCGAGCCATCCCGATGCGATATGCGCGACAACTGATTGACATTCCGGGAAATAGATATGAGTTCGAGATGAATATGCTCACGTTCACGAAACGATTGCAGGTCCCGATTCAACAAACGACCATCCAGACCGTATATGAGAATGAAAATGATTCATCCCATTTTAGACCGATTCTCGACTCGATTTTAATTTATCGGATGTTTTTGATGTATTCGTTATCCTCTGTCGCCTCGTTCCTTGTCGACGTAGGGATGTATGCGCTCTTTATTTATTTATTATCCCCATACTTCGATACGGCTCACGTCGTCATCGCGACGGTCATCGCTCGAATCATTTCCTCTCTCTTCAATTATCTCGTTAATCGAAAAGTAGTCTTCGATTCGAAGGCGCGGCGGTCTCTTCCGAAATATTTTAGTCTCGTCGTGCTTCAAATGGTCGTTTCAGCACTCCTTGTTTATCTCTTGTTTCTCTTGCTCAGACAAGGCGAGGTCATCCTAAAAGTAATCATCGATAGTTTTCTCTTTTTCGTCAGTTATTATGTCCAGAAGAGATGGATTTTCAAAAAATAACCGGTCATGATTTCATGACCGGTTTAATATGCGAGCGTTCCTGTTTTCACGGACGTATAGCGATGTAATTCTTTTGGGCTTATGATGCCGGTTTTTTGCATCATGTCTCGCATAAGTAGCGCGCATACGCGAGCATCTTCCGCAGCATCATGATGAATAAACGGCACGTTCAAGTGTTCTGCCATCGTGTTCAACTTATGGTTCGGGAGTCCTGGATACAGTTTACGTGACAGTTTGACGGTGCAACCGTACTCGATTGTAGGGAAATCGAATAGATCATATTTCACAATCGCCTTTCTCAAGGCACCCATGTCAAATGAAGCGTTATGTGCGATGACGAGGTCCACTTTCCGTAAAATCGGGTAAAGAGAGGAAAGTACTTCCGGTAATGCCGGTGCATCCCACACGTCACTCGGACGAATGCCATGGACGCGGATGTTACCCATATCAAAGTCTTCCTCCGGATTGACGAGTCGCTGGTCGGTTTCGACCACATCACCATTTTGAAGGATGCTCCATCCGACAGAACAGATGCTGCGACTATCACGGTTAGCGGTCTCCACGTCAAGTGCGAGAATGGTATGGTTCATAGTTTACCTTCTTTCGTAAGCAATAAAAAAAGTCTAACAGAAAGTTAGACGAATGTCGTGCTTAAGCGGCAACAAGTGTTCGGCAAGCTTCCGCACAACGCTCACATGCTTTGGCACAGGCTTGACAATGGTCGTGCTGATGTCGTCCGCATTCAACCGCACACGTATCACAGACTTGGGCGCATAAAGCAACGATTGGTTTTGAGAAGGCTGAATCTGTTTCTAAGGCATTTAAAGCTAAAGTACAAATGTCTGAGCATTCTCGAGTCAGGCGGATGCATTCGGTGAACATGTGTAAATCCTCTTCTTGCAAACTTTTTGAGAAGCAGTGGTTGCATGCGCGCATGCATTCGATCACGCTCGTCAATGTTTCTTCTACAGATGTACGTTCCATCAAAATTCCCCCTTATATGAAAAAGTCTAACTATCATTACCCGTTCAGAAAGAGGTTGAATCGCACCATACCAATAAAAAAGCCACACCTCATTCGAGATGTGACCAATTAATGGAGCATAGGGGGCTCGAACCCCTGACCTCTACGCTGCCAGCGTAGCGCTCTCCCAGCTGAGCTAATGCCCCGTTCGAAATCATTATATCATCGTAGTATTCGACATGGCAATTCCCTTTTTGAATTTAGGTTTATAAAATTGGAGACGTGGGAATTTCATGTTAGACGTTATATTAAGAAAGCAGGTGTGCTTCATGGAAATGATTCTTTTGGCACTCTTACCGGCACTCATGTGGGGAAGTATTCCACTCATCGTGTCGAAAGTAGGAGGAAAACCGATTCAGCAGTTAATCGGAACGACCATCGGGGCGATGATCATGGCAACAGTGATTGCCCTCGTCTTCCGACCGGAGTTCACGACACTCGCCATCGTGACCGGATTTATCTCAGGGGCGTTCTGGGCGCTCGGTCAATATTTGCAGTTCCAATCGTTCCAAATCTTAAGCGTCTCCAAAGCGATGCCAATCAGCACAGGGATGCAACTCGTTGGGACGTCTCTCTTTGGGGTCATCGTACTCGGGGACTGGCAGACATCGACGGAGCTATGGTTAGGGTTTTCAGCGCTCGTCTTGATTATCATCGGAGCGACTATGACTTCATACCAACAGAAAAAAGATCAGGACAGTGCCGGTGCGTTGAAAAAGGGTTTACTCGTCCTATTCGTTTCGAGTATTGGTTACGTCACATATGCCGTCTTGACGAACTATTTTGAAGTCGAAGGAATCACCGCGATTCTTCCACAATCCGTCGGGATGTTCATCGCGGCACTTCTGTTCAGTCTTCGTGAAAAGGACGTCAAGAAACTTGATCCTCGCACATTCAAAAACATCTTGGCGGGGATCGCCTGGGGAATCGGGAACTTCGGACTTTTCGTTTCAAGCGGAGAAGTGGGGATTGCGACTTCGTTCGCCTTATCCCAATTGAACGTCGTCGTGGCGACACTTGGTGGGATCTATCTCTTGAAAGAAGAGAAGACGACAAAAGAACGCGTCTTTGTTTTCATGGGAATCGGGTTGATTGTCGTCGCTGGATTTATGCTTGGGATTGCCAAGAGTTAAGCTTCAATTATGAAATGAAAAGAACCTTGAATGAACTCGATTTTGAGTGCCATTCAAGGTTTTTGTTTTAAGTATCTTTCAATCGTTGAAATGAGAGCAGGAGAAGATGTGATTGATGGGGAAGTAATCTCATATTGCGTTCGTCATATAGGACGGGCAGCGCATTCGTGATTGATCAAAAATTGTAGAATAAAGGGGAAACGAATCATGGATTCAAATGTCGTGACGATATCAACGCTCGTCGATGCACCAATCGACACAGTCTGGAAATTCTGGACAGAACCTGAACATATCAAACAATGGAATCATGCGTCTGACGATTGGCACACAATTGAGGCGGAGAACGACTTACGGGTCGGCGGGAAGTTTCGTAGTCGGATGGAAGCAAAAGATCAGAGCATGGGCTTTGATTTTGAAGGGGTATATGAGGAAGTTGAAGTAAATGAGCTCATTCAGTATCGCCTTGAGGATGAACGGAGAGTCAGAATTTCATTTACTTCTGAAGGGGATCAGACGAAGGTGGTCGAGGTGTTTGATGCGGAGTCGATGAATCCGGTTGAAATGCAACGACAAGGCTGGCAGGCGATTCTCGACAATTTCACTCGATATGCGAATGGGAAGAGTGTATAAAAGATAAACGGAAGGTTTGAACAGCAGGTCCTTTTCAATTAAAGTGGACGCTGCTGTTTGTCATGTATGGCCAAATGATTGTCTAGGTTTTTTTAGCTTGAAGAGACGAATATAAATAAAAGGTGCTGGCAATATGTATGACTACACGTTACTAGAGAGACTCCTATTCCGATTTCCTTCCTTCGATTATCAGAAAATGAAATCAGAGCTGGATCGGAAAACGATATTGATTACTGGAGCGAGCTCAGGAATCGGGCAGGCTTTCGCTTATCTACTAGCGGATACAACCGCGCACCTGATTCTCGTCGCCCGTAGAGAAGCAGACATGAACGTCATGAAGTCTGAAATCGAGAAGGGGTCAGCCACGGTGACCGTGTTCCCGGCAGATCTTCGAATTGAAGAGGAACGGAATGGATTGTTGGCGTATCTCCATCAACTACCGGAAGGATTGGATGTTTTCGTCAGCAATGCTGGAATCTCCATCAATCGTCCCATCACTGAGTCACTCGATCGATACCATGACTTCACTCGGACGATGGCGATCAATTATTTTGCCCCGGTACAATTGATGCTATCACTCATTCCGGTGCTCGAAAAGAAGAACGGGCAGATCGTCAATGTGTCGACCATCAATGTGTTACTTCATCCTTTTCCTCACTGGGCGGCCTATCAGGCATCAAAAGCCGCGTTCGATACGTGGTTTCGCTCTGCGGGTCCGGAACTCACAATCAAAAATATTTCCACGACGGCTCTATATCTACCGCTAGTAAAAACACCGATGATTAAACAAACTCTAGCTTATCAGCATTCTCCTGCCATGTCACCGGTACATGTGGCGGAACTGATTGGACATGCCCTGTATACAAAACGACCAGTATATAAGCCGTGGTGGTTGTTCCTCGGTCAAGTAGCGTCTCTTGTTTTCAGAAGACCGATAGACTGGATGGTCCCTACATTACTTAAGAGAAAGGAGCGTGACAATAAGAATGGTTAAGTTATTGAAAGTCTTGTCGCAGCTCCAGTTACTATCACCATCAAACCTAGTCCGTCTATTCGTCGCAATCCGTCAAAACGGAATCAACTTGATGCTTCTTTTTACATTGACGGAAAAAGCAGGGAGTCAAAATACGGCTTTAGTGGACAGTCGAGAAACAGTGACGTATCAGGAGCTAAAGACACGATGTGAACACCTTGCTCATCATTTGGCTGATCAATATGGGGTTAAAAAGGGACAAAAAGTGGCGTTTCTTTGTAAGAACCACGCGTCTTTCGTACAAGGGATGTTTGCGGCTTCACGACTCGGTGCAGACATCTACATGCTTCATTCATCGATGAGTCAACTGCAGTTCAACCGACTCGTAGAAGAACAGCCATTCGATCTTTTGATTTACGATGATGAGTTTGAAAACTTAATTGAAAATTCGTCTTACGAACGTTCGACACTTGTCAGCTATCATGAGGAAAAGGTATCAATCAATAGTTTATCGGATTCGAAGCGACATAAAAAAGGAAAGCTTCCGGTCGCATCGAGCGGGAAACTCGTGCTGTTGACCGGCGGTACTACCGGAAAACCGAAACAAGTGACTCATAAACCATCCCTCTTTCACTTTCTAGCTCCATTCACGGCTTTATTGAAACAGTTGCAGTTGCCGTCATTCAACACTGCCTATATTGCCACCCCGATTTACCATGGCTACGGCATCGCCATCCTTTTATCTTTTCTAGCGCTAGGGAAACAGGTCGTCATTCAAGAGAGCTTTGATGTGCAGAGAGCCTGTGACCTCATTCGGCGACACAAGGTAGAAGTGGTCACGGTCGTCCCGCTCATGATCCACAAAATGTTACGACACAATCCAACATCACTTCATTCTCTCGCTTGTATCGCGTCCGGTGGTGCGAAGCTTCATCCCGTTTTAGTCCGTGAAGTCCATAACGAGTTGGGGAGCGTCTTATACAATCTCTATGGGACGTCGGAAGCGGGCTTGAATCTGATCGCCACACCAGAAGATTTACATTATGATGCGAACACGCTCGGGAGAAGGATTCCGGGAGGGGACTTAAAGGTAGTGAAAGATGGAGCGGAAGTCGAGCCAGGCGCCATCGGGGAATTTTGCATACGAAATAAGTGGTCCATGCAAAACCAGAAAAACCGCTGGATTCAAACGGGTGATGTCGGATACCGGGATGAGAACGGCTATTATTTTTTGTGTGGACGAACAGACGACTTGATCATCACGGCAGGAAACAATATTTATCCTGGGGAAGTCGAGACGGTTTTGCGCGACCATCCTAATGTCGAGGACGTCGCCGTCATCGGGGTAGAGGATGTATACGCGGGTCACATCTTGAAGGCATATGTACAGATGTATGATGAAGTATTGACAGAAGAAACACTAGTGAGCTGGTTGCGCGAACGAGTGACAACATATCAGCTTCCTCGAGAAATCGTGTTTGTGAAGGAGTTGCCTTATACAGCGGTTGGAAAGTTAGACAGGAAACGGATTGAGATGATCAATCACTCGTGCAGATGAATAGTTAAGAAAGAATCGAAACGCATTAACCACAGATAAGTAGAGTGATTAATGTTTCACTTTGAATTGTCTAATCCGCCACATGATTGAAACGATAAAAGCTGCCAAGCCTCCTAGGACGATGATGTAAAATACGAAGAAGAATAGGAAGGCCCCATAGTCTTCGAGTTCCTCAAATGGATTCTGAATGATCATCGGTTCGGATAATATGCCGACCACCATCAATGGAAGGAAGAATGGAAAGAAACGTTTCCAAAAATAGTGTTTGTACGTTTGTGACACAGTCTGCTCCATAATCATACCTCCTCAATTGAATTACACTTATTTACATATAGGATAGCATGTTCTCATTTAAGGTTGAATGAAATATCATTCTTTTTTCATCCGTTTTCAAATGAAAAGAGGGTGGCCGATTCATTCAGCCACCCTTCAGTCTGTTCATTCACTTGATCCAGTCAGTTCTCCCGTCCCGAACGTCGCGCTGAACGCACGGCACCAGATGACGACGGTGTTGTACTCTTCTAGATTCACATCCTTAGGGATCAAATAGTTTTGATTCCCGATGTTTCCTTTTAACGCCCCTAGACTGACGCCTTCGGTCGTCTCCTGTCCTGGTTTCGTCAAATAGACGAATAAATCAGGACCGTTTGTCGTCTCAAATTCTTCAAATCGGAGGTACGTCCCGTCTTCTGCCTCGACCGAGCGGATTGTGCCGGTCGTCTCATAGTTTTTCTCCCCGTCCATGAACACACCCGCCACTTCGGTTGGACTCGGTTGTGCTTCCGGTGTCTCAGACGTCTCTTGATCTGATTCCTTTTCCTCTGGAGCTGGTGATTCGACTGCTGTCGGCGGCAATCCTTCATCGACCGTCTCGGTTAAGAATAGTGGGGAGATGAGCCACCAGGCAACAGCGATTACGGCTACGCCAATCACACCGATGATGAGTTTCGTACTTTTTTTCATATATGAGTCCTCCTTTTCGAATGTATGAACCGTTATTTCCCATTTCCCGATTAATGTGCTAATTAAAAGACGCGAATGCTAAAATTCGCGTCTGATGACCGTTATACGGTTTCCGTCCAGTTCTCCTCGATGAACTCGTCGCGTCCCGAGATGGCCCGGTCTTCCTTATAATGCTTCGGATTCTTTTTATGATAATCCTGATGGTAGTCTTCTGCAGCGAAGAACGTCGTCGCCGGAATGATTTTCGTGACGATCGGAGCCGTGAAGCGACCACTTGCTGCCAACACATCGCGACTCGTCTCAGCCGCGACGCGTTGTTCTTCCGTGTGATAGAAGATGGCTGGGGCATACTGAGGTCCCCGGTCTTGGAATTGACCACCATCGTCCGTCGGGTCTGTCTGAATCCAATACAGCTCAAGAAGACGTTCATACGAGAATAATGCTGGATCATATGTGATTTGAACGACCTCGAGGTGCCCCGACGTCCCGGTTTTCACTTGTTCATACGTCGGATTGTCGACCTGTCCGCCCATATAGCCGGATACGATGCCTTCAATCCCTGGTAATTCTTCAAATGGTGTCACCATGCACCAAAAACAGCCGCCTGCGAATGTTGCTTTTTCCATACTGTCGTTCCCTCCAAATCGTCATTCAACAAAAAAGCGCTCACGTCGGATGACATGAGCGCTTTCGTCATATCGTCCAAGGTTTCCCTTGCTGGTCGTAGCACCTTGCCTAAGGCAGGTTGCTGTGAAGTCGCGGAGCCAGATCTCTCGTTCACTCTTGATATCGATATGTAGTTGGTGAGAGCATCATACCACCCTCAAAATACATTCGTCAATGATTCGGTTTTCGTTTCAACTGAAAAACCGTCAAGACGAAGATGAATCCAATCAAGCCGATGGAAATGAGCGTACCATAAGGCACATTTTCACCGTATAGCTGTAAGAAAAATAGGCCGAATACGGCAAGCAGCACAAAGACATAGGAGCGAGTCATTGGGACCTCCTGTTTTTTCTTAAGTGTATCAAGAACACATCGACTTGGCGATACGAAAAGGAAATCAGACATAGAGCACGAATAAAGGGGGAGAGATAAAGGAGGAATGCATGATGGAACAAATCCAATTACATGAACTGACGATTGAACGTGCGCATCGTGGGTATAAAGAAGGACAATTCACGGCGAGAGACGTGACCGCCTATTATTTAGGACGGATTGCGACGTATAATGAACGGCTTCATGCCGTCATTCAAATCAATCCAGACGCCCTATTCGAGGCAGAGGCAGCAGACCGGGCGTACCGAAAAGGGGTACGCAAACCGCTACTCAAACCGCTACTCGGCATTCCCGTCTTAATCAAAGACAATATCGAGACGAACGGTCTGATGCGAACGACTGCAGGTGCTGCCGCGATGCGACATCATTTCGCCGCTCGAGATGCCGAGCTCGTCAAACGGTTGCGGGCTGACGGCGCCATCATCTTGGGGAAAGCGAACCTGTCCGAGTGGGCGAACTTTTTAACAGAAAATATGCCGAACGGTTGGAGTGACGTCGGTGGACAGACGATGAACCCATACGGCGACGGGTTGGATGTCGGGGGATCAAGCTCAGGGTCGGCTTCTGCGGTCGCGGCAAACCTCACGCTTCTCGCAGTCGGGTCTGAGACGAGCGGTTCAATCGTCCATCCGAGTGTCCATAACAGCATCGTCGGGATCAAGCCGACCGTCGGATTGATCAGTCGCTCCGGAATCATCCCGATTTCACGTTCTCAAGATACGGCGGGACCGATGGCGCGTACGCTTCGTGATGCGGTCATCGCCTTACAATCGATGTGCGGTGAGGATGAATCAGACCCGGCGACGTGGGAAACTCCAGTCGGACCGCCTTATGTGACATGTCTCGATGTGAGGCAAGCGGTCGGGATGCGTGTCGGTTTTATCAAGCCAAATATTTCAGACGAAGAAGTCGGATTGTATGAGGGGGCGCTCCGATTGCTACGGCAAGCCGAGGTCGAACTCGTCGAGGTCACGCTACCAAAGCATGAGGCGCTAGAGCAGGCGGACATCCTGTTCGACGAATTCAAGCTCGGGGTCGAGGCGTATCTTGCCAACACGACCGTGCCGTTTAAAACGCTTTCCGATTTGATCGAGTGGAACGCGGAACATCCTGAATCGATTCCGCACGGCCAGACCATCTTTGAAGAAGCGAACGCCAAATCTGGAAAACTGACTGAAGCGAACTATCTCAACCGTCGCATCGAGGACGTCCGTCTCGCGAAACCGGAAGGGATTGACACATTGCTTGCGTCACATAAACTGGACGCACTCGTGCTGCCACATGACATGAACTATGACATGGCTGCAAAAGCAGGTCATCCGACGATTACAATCCCATATCAATTGAAAAAGAGCGGTGCCCCATTCGGTCTCTCGTTCACGGGGACGAGCTATGCGGAGCGTGATTTAATCCGAGTCGCTTATGCGTTCGAACAGTTCGTCACACGACCGACACCTCCAGATTATTCGTAAGTTGCACCCGTCTCTCACGTCCGCTACAATGGTACGTATGCGGATTAGAGAAAGGACAGATTACAATGAAATCATCTATATACGGGTTGACGTTCGATCAACTCACGAACGAGTGTACGGAAGCGGGATACGGTGCCTTCCACGCACGTCAAGTTTGGGACTCGCTCTACATCGACCGGGTCAAATCGATGGACGACCTCAATGTACGTGATGAGGTGCGTGATTACTTGACAGAGAAATATGTCATCTCGACACAAGAACTGTTCGTCAAACAAGAAGCGGGCGACGGGACGGTCAAATTCTTACTTAAATTACATGACGGGCACTACATCGAGACGGTGCTCATGCGTCACAAATACGGACGTTCGGTCTGTGTGACGACTCAGGTCGGTTGTAACATCGGCTGTAGCTTCTGTGCAAGCGGCTTGTTGAAAAAGACGCGTGACTTGACGGCGGGTGAGGTCGTCGAGCAGATCATGACCGTCCAACACTTCCTCGATGAAGAGGGTGAAGGGGACCGCGTCAGCCATATCGTCGTTATGGGAATCGGTGAACCGTTCGATAACTTCGACAACTTGGTCGACTTCTTGCGTGTCGTCAAAGATGAGCGTGGACTTGCGATCGCTCCGCGTAAAATCAACGTGTCGACGAGTGGTCTCGCGGATAAGATCTACAAGTTTGCGGACCTCGACTTACGCATCAACTTGGCGCTCTCTCTACATGCGCCAAACGATGAATTACGTACTCGCATCATGAAAATCAACCGGGCGTTCCCGCTTGATAAACTCATGCCGTCGATTCGCTATTACGTCGAGAAGACGAACAAACGAATCACCTTCGAGTATATCCTGCTCTCGAAAGTGAACGATTTGCCGGAACATGCGGAAGAACTCGCCGACTTGATCGAAGACATCAAAGACAAGTCGTACGTCAACTTGATTCCATATAACCCGGTCAACGAGCACATCCAATATGAGCGAAGCACGCCTGAGGACATCATGGCGTTCTACGACATCTTGAAAAAGCGTGGCGTCAACACAGGCGTCCGTCTCGAGCACGGGACAGACATCGATGCGGCATGTGGACAACTCCGCAGTAAGCATATGAACGTCGAAGGCGCGAAGTAAACAATGGCCTCCTCGAATCTCGGGGAGGCCATTTTTTTTACCGTTTTTGTCCTACATATTGAATCACTGCGGATTCACCGTGATGGAGTGTGCCTTCTTCTCGCCAGACGACCGTCTCGTTTAGGACGAGAGGGACGAAATCGTCATCGAGTTGGTGGAACATCTCTTCGGTGTAAAGAAGTGAGGCGTCGTTTGGTCCACCTGTCCCGTAAGCGAGTTGATGTGTAGAGTAGACTTCACTCAGGAACAAACCACCAGGTCGAAGCGTTTGTTGGATACCCGTAAACACCTTTTCTCTGACGTGTGGAGGAAAGTGGCCAAAGATACAGATGACCATGTCATACGCTTTGTTTGGCCAATCGGCTTCATTCAAGTCGATCTGTTTCGTCTGAATGGACACGTTTCGTGACGTCGCCAAGCGTTTCGCTTTGTCGATCCCTGCTATAGAAACGTCCCATATCTCGACTTCAAAGCCGAGCGTGGCGAGCCACACCGCGTTTCGACCTTCGCCCTCAGCGATGGCCAATACACGTTTTCTTTCAGGTTGATGAGACGTGACCCATTCGCGTAAAAATTCGTTTGGCTCTGTCCCATACACATACTCTTCCGAACTAAATCGTTCATCCCATTTCGACAAGCCATTCACTCCCTCGCTACGTTTCTTTCACTATAGCAAACTGAACGGACGACAATCAAAATCCGTCACGATTTTCTGGATTCATGCATAGTCCCGATGCGAGAGGGGAATAGATTTCTGAACTAATGGATAGAGTGGAGGCTAAGTGATGGAGAAAGTAGATGCGTCGTTGTGGATTCGTGTACGAAATACGCTTGGTGAAGGTCCGTGTTGGGATGCCGAGCTGAAGCGGTTTTATTGGGTAGATATCGAAGGCCATACATTGTGGTGGTATGACGAACGTGAGGATGAAATCTCGTCGTTTGAAGTCGGGAAACAAGTCGGTTTCGTCATTCCGAAAGTGACGGATGGCGTTGTCCTTGGTTTGAAGGACGGCATTTATGAGTGGGATGAGATCAATCGGGACTTGAAGAAGATTGTCGAGTTGGATGATCCGGACGGTCAATTGCGGTTCAATGACGGAAAAGCCGATCCATACGGTCGAATCTTCGCCGGAACACTTCATCTCGAAGACAAAGAGAATCAAGCGACATTGTATCGTGTCGATCGGGATGGTACGACGACGACACTCATGGATGAGCTCACACTTTCGAACGGGTTGACGTGGTCTCCTGACCATTCCGTTTTTTATCATATCGATACACCGACTGAAACGATTCGCCAATATGATTTCGATTTGAAGGCGGGTACGTTATCAAATGGAAAGGTCGTCATCGATTTTGCGGACGAGGATGGCTTCCCGGATGGTATGACATCAGATACGGAAGGATGTTTATGGATTGCGCATTACGCCGGAAGCAAAGTATCTCGCTGGAATCCATCAACCGGTGAAAAGCTGTTAGAAGTTCACGTTCCTGCACCGAATGTCACATCCTGCGCCTTCATCGGGGATGGGCTCAATCGATTGGCCATCACGACGGCTCGTGAGGGGATGGATGAGGAAGCGTTAGCCGAATATCCGGATGCCGGATCGGTATTTATCATCGATACAGAGGTGAAAGGGATGCCGCTTTATCGCTTTGGGCGTTGAGGAGGACATGCAATGGTGAAACGACTGTTAGTTCGAGCGGGTATTGGGTTGGCAGTTGCGGCAGCGGTCAAGATGGGAATTCAAAAGTTGCAAGAAAATCGAGCGCGGGAAGAAGATCATTCTTATCTCGACCCAAAATGGGACGAGGTGCCGAGTGTCGATTCTGACAAGGACGAGGATGAGGTCGGGTTGACGCAACTCGACTCCATCTATCGGGCGGAGTGGCAAGCGAACGCCTATCCCCGCTCGGAAGCAGAACGAAAAGCGTTGGAAGAATAAAAGCATGTTTTTCAAAACACGTCCGTGTGGCGTGTTTTTTTGTTGACAAATCGAATCAGTCGTTTCAATATATAAAAAGTAATGATTACGATTTAATGGAGGTTCATCAATATAAAACGAATTCCAATTACAGTACTCTCGGGTTATCTTGGTAGCGGAAAGACGACACTGCTCAACCACATCTTACATAACCGGGAAGATAAAAAATATGCGGTCATCGTGAACGATATGAGCGAGTTAAACATTGATGAGAAATTGATTGAACAGGGTGGTTTCTCCCGTACCGATGAAAAATTAGTCGAACTCTCGAACGGGTGCATCTGTTGTACCCTACGTGAGGATTTGCTGACAGCGGTCTATGAGTTGACAAAGGATCGTGACCTCGATGGCATCATCATCGAGTCTTCTGGGATTTCAGAGCCGATTCCCGTTGCGCAGACGTTCACGTATGCCGATGATGCGCTCGGAATCGATTTGACGAGCCGTGTCTATATCGATGCGATGGTCACTGTCGTCGATGCGTACCGCTTCTTCAAAGATTTCAATTCTGGTGAATCGCTCATGGAACGTCAACAAGCCGTCGATACAGGAGATGTCCGTGAAGTCGTCGACCTACTCGTCGACCAAGTCGAATTTGCGGATATCATCGTGTTGAATAAGGCAGACCGGGTGTCTGAAGCGGAACTGCAGGAGATGAAGGGGCTACTTAAGACACTCAACCCGAGCGCCCGATTATTGACTTCAACATACTCCGACGTAGCGTTAGACGATCTACTCGACGTCCAGTTGTTCGATTTCGATCAGGCGATGCGTGCGGCGGGATGGATTCAAGAACTTGAGGCAGAAGAACATACGCCGGAAACGGAGGAGTATGGCATCAGCTCGTTCGTCTACCGTCGTCGTCGACCGTTCCACCCTGAGCGCTTGATGAATTGGATGGAGCACTATCCTGAAGAAATCGTCCGTGCCAAAGGCTTCTTGTGGATCGCGTCACGGAACGACCTTGCCTGTCTCTTCTCCCAGGCCGGATACGCATCGACGCTCGAACATGCCGGTCGTTGGTTAGCGACCCTTCCGGAGAGTGAACGAGAGGCCATGTTCTCCTCAGAACCTGAACTGCGTGAAGATTACATCGAGCCGTACGGAGACCGACAGAACGAATTGGTTCTCATCGGACAACGGATGGACCGAGAGACGGTCGAACAATCACTTGACGCCTGCTTGTTGACGGATAAGGAGATGGTAGCGGCATGGGATTCGTTCCATGACCCACTCCCTGGTAATGGCCAACTCGTCACCTATTAAGATTGACCGTTTACAAACTGACGAAACATCGCTATACTGTGACTGCATAAGTAACCGCATATCAATGACTGCACTAGGGGTGCTTCGGCTGAGATGTGAGCATGGCTCCGATCCCTTATAACTCGATCCAGGTAATACTGGCGTGAGGAAGTGCGGCACTTTCTCTATGCAAGTTTGTATAGATTTTGTTGCTGCATTCTCATGAATGCGGCTTTTTTTGTGCAAACACATAAAGAGGGGGAAACAAGATGAATGAATCATGTGGCACGAGTCAGATTGTCGGATTTCGCTTCACGCTTAGCCCGATGACAGATGACTTTATCGGGACGATCAAAGGGGCATTGAAAGGAACAAATATGACGGGTGTCTGGCGACATACGGATGATGTATCGACCGTGATCCGTGGTCGTGCCGAGCACGTATTCGACGTCGCACGGACCGTGTTGAGCCTGGCTTCGGAAGAAGGACGCCATGTCTCGATGAGCGGAACCTTCTCCGTCGGATGTCCGGGAGATTCGGCAGGGGATGAAGCACTCGATGCCCCACCACAACAACTGAACAGGTCCTCAAGAGAACAGTATGTCTCTTCACAATTCGCGCTCTATCCGATGGGTGCAGAGAACTACATGGATCTCATCTATGATGAAATTGAACAAGCGAAACAGGCCGGTGTCTATAATGACTCCATGCACTACGCGTCAGGCATTCATGGGAACTTGGATGATGTGTTCTCGTATTACGAGTCGGCGTTCAACCGGACACGCGAGAAGAATCGACACGTCGTCATGACGGTGACGTTCAGTGTGAACAGTCCGTCACATGGAGGACAACATGCTTAAATCGTGGAAATTGAAAGAGGTCGTCCTCGTCTCCGTATTGTCTGTCGTCTTTGCCGTCGTCTACTTACTGTTCGTCCATATCGGGAACTTTTGGGCGGGATTGATCGGGCCGATCGCCTATGAATGGATTTTCGGTATCTGGTTCATCGTGTCGATCATCTCGGCGTACATCATCCGGAAGCCGGGTGCTGCCTTCATCTCGGAAGTGATGGCAGCGACGATTGAGATGTTGATTGGAAATGCGATCGGACCACGTATCATCTTGGTCGGCATCGTCCAAGGTCTTGGGGCTGAAGCTGTCTTTGCGATGACAGGCTATCGTCGATATGAGCTATGGGTTCTCATGCTAGCTGGATTTGGCTCGGCCGTTACGAGTTTCGTGTATACCTACTTCATGAGCGGATTTGCGATGCTTGAACCAGGATATGTGGCGACGATGTTCGGGCTGCGCGCGGTCAGCGGCATGGTTATCGCAGGAATCGGTGGGAAGTTGCTCAGTGACCTTTTGCTCAAGACGGGGTCACTTCGTGGCTATGCGATCGCTCGGAGTGGGAACGTCCATGGTTGAGACAAAATCGCTTTCATTCCGGTTCCCCGAAAGTCAGGACACCATCATAAAAGATGTGTCACTTTCCATACGACCTGGACGCACGATTTTGACAGGAACGAGCGGAAGCGGGAAGTCGACCCTACTCGCGCTGTTCAACCGTCTCTATCCAGAGAATTGTGATGGAGTCCTAGAAGGCAGACTCGAACTGTTCGGACGGATTTACGACGAATACGCACCAGGCGAAATCAATCAGCAGGTCGGGACCGTATTTCAAGACCCGGACACGCAGTTCGTGATGGAACGGGTGGAAGATGAACTCATCTTCACACTCGAAAATTTGCAGACACCGGTCGAGGTAATCGATCAGCGTGTGACGGAGATTCTCGAGTCACTCCAACTGACCGATTACCGAAATCGTCTCATCGATTCCTTGTCAGGCGGGGAGAAACAACGGATTGCCGTCGCCTGCGCCATGGTTGGACGACCGGGATGGTTGCTTCTCGATGAGCCGTTGACGCACCTTGACCCAGTGACCGCGAATCGATTCGTCGACTGGCTCGATCACTTAGACACCGTGAACGTCATCGTTGTCGAACATCGCGCGCACTTGTGGGGAGACTTTTTTGATTGGCACATCGAACTCGACCAAGGACGGATTGTACGGAACGAACCGTTTCAGCCGGTCGATGATTTTTCATTCAAACCGTCGCCTGCGCCACGACAAGCAATCGAGCATTACGTGGTCGACGAGGTGGTGCGTGACTCATTTCGATTAAAAGGGGTGACCCTTCAAGCTCGTATCGGGGAAGTGATTGCCATATTGGGACCAAATGGGAGTGGGAAGTCGACGTTTTTACGAAGTTTGACGGAGTGTGACCGCCGGGTGGGACTCGTTCCCCAATCTCCGGAACACTTATTTTTCATGAACTCGATCGAGCAAGAGCTACAGTTTGGTCATGAGAAATCGATTGATGTCGTATTGGATGAGCTAACCCTCGAGGACAAACGAGTCCTCCATCCATTGTCACTCAGTCATGGACAGAAGCGACGACTCGCCGTCGGGATTCAGTTACTCTCAAACAAACAGTTGCTTGCCTTCGATGAACCGACGGCAGGTCAGGATGAGCCGTCACTCCATGCACTAGAGATTTTGATGAAGCGACATGCGGCAAAGGGACAGACGATCTTGTTCGTGACCCATGACTTATCGTTCGCCAATATCGCCCATACGTTCTATTTGATGAAGGATGGGGAACTCTCAGGACCATTCGGGGATGAGCTTTGGGGGGACACGGAGAGACTTCGTCATTATCGACTAGCGGGAGGACGGCAACGATGTCACTCCATGATATGAATCCGACGATCAAGTTTGGGACGATGACGATCATCATGTTCGGGCTGGCCTTGTTTTATAACCCGTGGACCCCGCTCGTCATCATTGTCGGTACGTTGACGATTCAATTACTGGCGACGGACGTTTCATGGAAGAAGTGGAGCCTGTTTTTGATTCCTTTTCTCGTCACGGCACTCGGGACGTTTTGGACGACGCTCGTGTTTGGGAAGGAGCTTGGGGGAGAGACGTGGGTAACCCTTCTCGGTCAAGACATTTCAAAAGAAGAGGCACGTATCGCCATGTCTCTTAGTCTACGTGTGTTGGCATTCACCGTACTGTCGCTCCTCTTTATGTTGACGACCGATTCGAAACGTTTCGTCATGAGTTTGATGCAACAGGCAAGGCTTTCTCCGACGATTGCCTATAGTGCGCTCGTCGGATTCCGCTTCCTTCCGTTAATGCAACGGGAGATGCATCAGCTACAATACGCGCATCGTCTTCGCGGTGTACCTCTTGATACGAAATGGGAGCGGATTCGGCATGTCCCGAAACTACTTCTTCCACTGATGGCAGGTTCAATCCGACGTGCTGAACGTGTCGCCTTCTCCATGGAGGCGAGAGGTTTCACAAGTGGAAAACGGACCGTCTATGAGCGGATTGACATCAAACCGTCCGATTACATGTGGTCCGGTATATTCTTCATACTGTTCGGTCTTTCCATTTGGATTGGCATATGAAAAGACGACTCACGGAGAGTCGTCTTTTTTCGTTTCTTTCACGATACGAAACTTCGGTTTGACCGATTCGTTGTTGAACGCCTCGAGAACGGTATTCTCGTTTGCCATTCGAATCTGTTGTGGCTCGCCTTTTGCTGTCGTACCGATGCAATACATGTTCGCTTCATAATCCGCAAAGAGCGATTTGTAAGATGTCGCGTGGTGCATCAAGCGACCTGGAGACCCCCAACCGACGATGATCATCCCGCCGCTTGCTTCTACCTCTTGTAACGTCTCTTCGACGTAATGGTAGTTCGTCTCATCGAGTTGAGACTCCACGTATGGAAGGTTGTCATTGATGGCGAGTGTCGGGACGAGACTGATGACCCGCATTTCTCGAATCGGTTGTGACAAATGATTTTGCATCAACATATAAGCACGCTGTGTCGTCGTGCCAGACAAAAAGGCATCGCTCATCCGCGGCGAGTAAATAATGACGGCGCAGATGACGCCATCCTCCACATCGGTGAACTCATACGTTCGCATATAGCGTTTCGTTTTATCTTCATTGAAGATTGATTTGACGCGGATGGTTACTTCTTCTACATGCGTGTTCATTTCCATTCCTCACTTTTTCATGTAAGCATCAGCCGAGCGATTTAAACCACTCGACATATCGAATCGTGTAATAAGCAACTCGTTGACTAAGCGTATCACGCTCATCAGGCATGAACGTCACGCTTGATTCATAGTTCTCGAAGTACGTCATGACATCATTGACATATTGCTCACTTCGATTGTATTCGAAGATAGCGTTTCGGACGGATGTGACTGAATCTGTCTTTTTTCCACCGTGTTCACTTAAATAATACGCCGCCGTGTGCGCAGAATCAACTAGACTATGTGGGTCAGCTTTTCCATCGCCGTTCCCGTCGCGACCGAGTCCGCCATACTGTTCAATCAAGGCAAGGTCCGTCAAATCCACTTCGTCTTCTGGGACATCGCCTTTTTGGTCATCGGTATCATATTCCCAACCGAGCCAAGTACGGGGCATGAATTGAAAAGGTCCGATCGCGCCGACAGACGAACGCATCGACGAACTGTGTGAGAAGATGGTCTCTACACGGTGAACGGCAGCCAGTAGGCGCCAGTCCACGTCATATGTTTCAGCAGCGTCTTGATAGACGGCCAGATGTGTGTTCGGAACACCGTTCTCTCCATAATAGGTTCGATACAATCCATTGTTCACTTTATCATGTTGACCGAGCCAGCCGACTGCCCCGAGCAAAAGCACGAGCACAATAATGAAACCGGTCAGTCGCAGCATCATACGTTTCAAGATACCGCCTCCTAGCTTTTAGACAATACCCGAATAGTGTAGCATATAGCTAAGAGGAAGGACAGGAGTGGATATGGATGCTTGAACGTTTGATTTTTACAGCCATTATCGGCTACATGCTGATCGTTCAAATCTTCAATGCCAAATTGATTCGTCCCTTGATTGAAACGAGAGGACGGGCATGGGTATATGAGCAAACCGTGAAATCGGCATGGGGGCTGACCTTGTTAATTGTTGCCCTCATCTTTTTATTTCAAGTACCGCCATCAGAAGTCGGATTGAGGTTCGGACCAGAAGCGGGGAACGAACAGGCATGGCAAGTCTTTTACTTGTCATGCATCCTGGTCACCGTGGCGCTCGTCTTTTATCTGTTGGTAAAAACTTCAGCACGTCTCCGAAATGTGTTACGCCCTTACTATGAGCTCGATTTAGAGAAGCTGCTCCTCCCTCGGACAAAACCTGAGGAACAAGCGTGGGGTGCCGTCTCGGTCACTGCAGGCGTGACCGAGGAATTCATTTTCAGAGGAGTCCTGCTATACACGATCTCCCTCTATATAGAGGTCCCGGATTTGACTCTCGCCTTAATCGGGGGCGCCCTTTTCGGTGTGGCCCATGCCTATCAAGGGATAAAGGGAGTCTTCACGACAGGGATCGTTGGATTCGGACTAGGTATCCTATATTTAGGGATGGGTGTCCTTTGGCCGGTCATGGTGTTACATGTGCTACTTGATTTGATTGCCGGTCCAATCCATGTCGATGCAAAAAGCGAGTGACCGCCTCCTCATACGCAGGAGCGTCCTTGATCATGCAATCGGTATGTTCTGCGCCATCGATCAATACCAAGTCGTTCTTCCGGTTCAATGCATTCATTTCGACCGACATCCACGTCGGGACGAAATCATCTTTTGAACCATGTACGAATAGGATTGGGGTCGTCGTTTCCGTGACGGCCTTTTTCGGTTGGACTTGTCTCATCGTGAACCCGGCACGAGACCAAAGGAAATAGTCGATTCCCGGTAAAATGAGCTCGGCTGGGATATGGTGTAACTCTTTCAATTGATAACGCATCAATTGTTTCATATCGTCAAACGGACATTCTGCGATGACGAAGTCGACGTTCGTGAGCGGAGTCGTCTGCAAGACGGTGGCCGCTCCCATCGAGACGCCGTGAAGCCCGACTTGATCGACTGTTTCCTCTGTCTTCAACCAGTCCACCCAGTCGATCATATCGACTTTTTCATGGAAACCATATGAGGCATAAATTCCTTCGGACTCCCCGTGTGAACGTAAATCGACGGCAAGCAGGTTAAAGCCGAGACGATGGAACATGGCGAGGTGAGGGGCCATGAAACTATGTGATGCGGTATATCCATGTACGAACACAATCCATTTTGTTGACCCCTCATTCCGATAGATACGCCCGTAGAGGCGGTACTCATCACGAGATTGAATCGAGACATGCTCGAACGGTACGTCATGATAAAAGTTGCGATCTTCGTCCGTATATGGAGCGAGTAACATCTCCGGAGTCTTTCGTTTGCCCCGCGTCATTCGTTTGAAGGCATAGTAGCTGACCGCGTAGTAGCCTGTGAAAAGTGATGCCAATCCAATTTTCCATTTTCGTTGCATTAATACCGACTCCTTTCAACGTTATTGTACCCGAAACGAATCGATACGGTCCTGTTTTCTTACATAAGGAGAGGGCATACAGAACATAATCGTGTGAATATCAGGAATCAAGGCACATGGAAAGACATGATTTTGAACGATACGATGGAGTGACAACAGCAGGAGGGTGGGGATATCTATATGGAGAGGTCAGAGATCTATCGAATGATACAAATGGTGTTGAGCGACAGAAAGGGGATGCTTGAACGGGGAGTAACGTTCTCGTGGACGATTGAAGGAGATGAACGAATCATCGGACTCGTATTTGATGTTATTCTCGACCGTTATTTTCTATATAACCAAACAAGCCTCCTCACCGAGGTACAAGAGATTGCGCGTCTAGTCGAATGTCGACCAGAGGAAATCGTTCGCGCACTCTCCTGTCTTTCGGGGATTCGACTCGAATCGAATCATATCATCGAACGATTGATGAGTATCGAAGAGGCGACCATTTCAGAGAACGGATCAATCCTTGTTGCCATTCGCCTTGGAGGATGGCTCACTCATCAATTGCATCAAATTGGTCGTGATGCCCTTCTTCCTTGTTGAGCTCGGTCAAGGTACCGTCAATCACACGAAGGACGCGATCACACACATCGAGCATGCGTTCATCATGTGTGATGACGACGACACGTCTCCCTTCTTCATGTGCTTGTTTGGCCAATAACTCCATCACACGGCGTCCATTCTCATAATCAAGACTCGCCGTCGGTTCATCTGCCAAAATGAGTTGCGGGGAGTTAATCAAGGCACGTGCGACGGCGACACGTTGCTTTTCACCTCCCGACAATGTCGACGGGAGATGATGCAGGCGGTGTCCTAAGCCGAGGTCGGTCAATAGTTGTTTCGCATCCATCTGTCTCTTCTCCTGAATCAGCTCAAGTTGCTCGAGCACCGTCAAGTAGGGAATCAGGTGGGCCTGCTGAAACACGAACCCGACTTCATGTAGACGTAACAGACGACGTTGTTCCTCATCTAATTCGAATACGTCCCGTTCGTTCATCAAAAATGCTCCTTGATCTGGTTTTCGCAATAGACCGAGGATGTATAACAATGTACTCTTCCCGCTACCACTCGGACCGACGATGGCAACGCATTCCCCTGGCGATACATGTAACTCGATGTCATTCAATACGAGCTGACCGTCAAACTGATGTGATACATGGCTTAACCTCATGATGCTTTTCCTCCTATGATTTCAATTGCGTCGACTTGACGTAGTTTCCATAACGGTAACAACGCGCCAAGAACAGATAAGAAAATGAACATGGATCCGAATAGCGCGACATGACCGAAGTCGACGAGAAACGGTAACGATGATGGAATCAACGCATCGACGACGTACATGAACCCGATCGATGTGGCGACTGCGGCAGATACGATGACGATGACCTGAAAGAGCAGTGCCCGTCCTATGATTCGAGGAGAGAGACCGATTGCCTTCAGAATTCCGAGTTCAGGTAACTTTTGAAGCGTGAACAAATAAAAGAATGCGGTCAAAATAAACGTTCCGATCACGAGTAGAAAAGCACGCATCATCGTGAATGTGCTTTGCTCGGCACTATATCCAGGAACCGACTCAATCAAATCTTGTTGACTCATGACGAGCGGATTGGACATCGTGGATTCCGTTCCAATCTCAGCCGATACATATGGACGTTGTTCGGAGTAATCCAAATAATCGAACCACGTCTCGTTCGTCGTGTAAATCACCGGTCCATGACTGTAGCGTCCAGGCGCCTCACCGGCGATCGTAAAACGATATTCGGACGCAAAGTCGGTCAACGTGTCACCTGTTCCAAGCTGAACTGAAAGACTTGGGTCAAACAAGACTTCACCTGTTTCTAGATAAGTACCTGGGCCAATATTACTTCCACTTGGAAGGGCGAATAGCGTGACCTCTTCTTTTTTTCCATCAATCGTGACCGTGAGCTGTCGGACGCTCATCGTTTCGTTTGAAGTATCCGCTGTGACGTCTATAAACGATCGTGTCAATTGACCTTCTGAGTCCGGATCAAGTTGATACGTCGTAGCATTCAATTCGTGCAAGGCAGAACCGTTATCATATGCGAGACCGTCTGCTAGCCCTGTGATGAGTGTCGTCAACATGACAATCAATAATGTGATCACGAACAACATGGAAAACTTTCTTTTCTGTCTCCACATCTCTTTCCAACCTAACTGCATAAAAAAACCTCCTTCAAGTGCTGATGAAGGAAGTGTACGTAATCAATATGAACAGAATATGAACGACATCAAAAATGTAAATGAACCGTGGTGCCGGTTCCGAGGTTTGACTCGACTGTGATGTTTCCGCCATGTAGGTCGATGATATCTGAGGTGATGGCAAGACCGAGACCTGTCCCTTGAGTCGTTCGAGCCGTGTCCCCGCGATAGAAGCGGTCGAACAGGTGCTCTTTTGTCTCGTCGTCCATCCCAACCCCTTCATCCGTAACCGAGATGACGATACCTGGGTCGACGGTACAGGTGATGTGGATTGTGCCTCCATCATGTGAAGCATGAACGGCGTTCATCAATACATTGTTCCAAACTTGTGCGAGTAGAACCGGGTCACTCTTCAAGACTACGTCTTGTGGGATGTCGGTAACGACGGCGATCCCTTTTTGATCAAGAATGAAAGCGTTCGTTTGAATGACTTCGGATACCGATTGAAGCACAATCACGTTCGTCTCGAGAATCGGGGGATTTTCATCCAATCGTGATAAAAGCAGGAGTTGCTTCGTTAATTGAGACAGTCGTTTCGTCTCCTGTTCGATGACACGCGCATATTCTCTTGATTCACCTTCCGTACCGTCAGCTAATTTTTCTGCATAGCCACCTAGGGAGGTCAAAGGAGATTGAAATTCATGGGAGACATTCGAAACGAATCGTCGCTGTCTCGCTTCGGTTCGATCGATCTCATTTGACATGTTTTGAAATTGTCGTGCCAACGTTCCGATTTCATCTTGACGCTCGACGGGGAGATGTTCCGGAGCTTTACGCATGGCGACGGATGTGGTCGCATTCGTGAGCGTCTGTAACGGGCGGACCAGGGACCTTGTCGAGATGGCAATCAAGCCAAATGCCAAGAGGGTGACGAGTGCGAAAAATAGACCGACGAACAGATGTAACTCGCGGATTTGGGCACTCAAATCCGGACGAATAAAGATGACGTCCCCGTTTTCAAGTGTAAATCCATATGTGTTCGTCAGTTCGTTATCGAACAATCCGAGCAAGAAGAGATGAAACGGAAAGTCACGCATTCCCTGATATGGAGACCCGTTCCGTACGGATTGGATCACCTTGTCAGAGATAGTCTCATCCCGAAAGGCACCGCCAAAACGTCGACGTTCGTCAGTCGCATCCACGACGACCAGTTGATATCCGGTCGCAGCTAAGAAAGTATAGAAGGCATCATAGTCTAAATCGGTATGGTTCTCGACATACGACTCCGCTATTTTGGCGACCCGTTCCGTCTTCTCGCTATAGGAAGGTTGCCACCACTTGTAATAAGCCACATTGCTGATCAACAGGGAGATGGCTCCGGATAGAAGTAAAATCAAGAACATCGTGACGATGATTCGCGTGTAGAGTGTCTTCATCCGTTCACCTCGAGCGAGTATCCGACACCTCGTACGGTTCGAATCGACAAAGCAGGGTGATCGAACCGATTACGAAGTCGCTTGATATGAACATCAACTGTTCGCTCATCCCCCTCGAAATCAAATCCCCATACCAAATCAATTAACTCCTCACGACGATACACTCTTCCCGGAAAAGAGGCGAGTTGAAATAATAGTTCAAACTCTTTTTTAGGGAGATAGAACAGCTGACCCTCAAGCGTCACCTCGTATTCTCTTAAATCGAGTCGAAGAGGACCAGCTTGAATTTGTGAAGCGGCCGAACGTTGATAACGTCGCGAGACGGCTTGCAATCGAAAGAGTAACTCCTCAGGGATGAAGGGTTTGGTCACATAGTCGTCTGCCCCATGAACGAATCCTTGACGCTTATCCTCCCATTCATCGAGAGCGGTTAGTAAAATGACGGGAATATCGAGAGTCGACTTGAGTCGTCGACACAATTCACGACCGTCAAGCCCTGGGAGCATGATGTCGACAATCGCGGCATCGATTGGTTGCATCGTGAAACGTTCTTCGCCTGTGTTCCCGTCGGTCGCTGTCAACACCTCATGACCCGCATCCTCGAACGTTTCTTTCACAAGGCGTAAAATGGAGGGGTCGTCTTCTACGATGAGTATACGCATAGCGGTCGTTCCTTTCCTAAATAGGTTCGACACGAAACGAGGTGACCCATGCGGAGTCACCTCGAATCGTATCAGCTTTATTGCTTCGTCATCTCTTGATGAAGGGCACGGAGGGCGCGGATGAACGCATCCTTAAAGTATTTGTCTTCTTGAGTCTCTAATGTTTGGATGGCCTTTTGGTCACCGTTACTCGCTTTGACGAGAAGATTCACGACTGTTCCCCAGCGTTTCACATGTTCTGGGCGAGGGTGGTTCAACGCGGTCGTCAGCGTGAACCAATACGGTTGATCGCGCCGCTGCAACGTGGCAATCATCCGTTTGGCAAGGAGCGCTTCTTCTTCAGAAGGGATTGTTGCCGTGGCGAACCAACCGAGCATCGAAGCGCTCATCGATTCAAGTTCTTGTTTCATTGCAGGTTCGATTGGCATCCGTCCGAAGTCTGTCACGTTGACAAATACCAATCGGTCTTTCGGGTCAATATGTGTGATCCATCCTGACACTGACTTCAGCTTTTCACGTTCTTTTGACTGGGCTTTACACGTATACCCTTGAAGTTTTCCGATGTAGATGCGGAATTGTCCACGGTCGACATGTTTGTCCACCTTGAACTCGATTTCTTGTCCTGCTTGAAACGGTTGATTCCGTTTATGCAACGTCTGACCCTTTTTCAATTCGGGTCGTTTGGAAATATGACGCAATGCTTCTTGTTCAGTCCGATCATCCAATGTCCAAAGGTTGTGAGGGGTCACGTTTTTAAAACGATGACGCCGGACGTAGATGTATTGGTCGAGTGCGTCGATCGCGTCTGCGGAAGTGGCAGTTCCATTCAAATAGTCATCAGCGATATCACGTAAGGTGAGGGATTCGAGACGATCGATATGTCCTGAATAGGGAACGCTTCCGACAACAAATAACGCGGTCGCAATCAACTCACTTTCTCGAGGGGTCAGCGGTCGTTTGGCCATGGTGCACTTCCTCTCTTAATTCATATGATTAGTATAACAAAAACAGTTAGAATGTTGTGAACTCAACTGCGATTTGGAAAAAAATGAGGAATGGACAGGATTCCCACCATTTATCTCGAATAATGACTTGTAGAGAATCGGATGTAGGAATGAAAAAGTGAGGTGAGGCAATGAAGCTCTCCATCGAATCTGGGGATTATGTCGTATTGATTGAAATCAATAAAGAAGTACTCAAATGTGCATCCCTTGAGGAAGCCGATCAGGCAGATCGTCTGCGATATGAACTCGTTGGTCGGATGAGCGAACGCTTGCCAGCAGAAGTCATCGTTCCGTCGATCATCGATTACATTCGCTTCGGAAGCGGATATATCGGAGATCGCATCGTCTGGGACGCTGAAACGGAGTCTTTTTTTTGCCAGCAGTTTGAGACCATTGACGGGTCTCCACTTGGAGAGGACCTCGAAGGATTCCGTCCCGACCCAAGCCGGGTGGAACTGGCGCGCTACTATACGTACTTGACGATTGGACGAATTGTCGAGTTTGATATGCTGCACCCGGATGAGCCGAGCTATTGGTAAACTTAGCGACAACTTTTTATTCAAAAAAAGGGAAATCTAATCCAAAGTTTGAGATAATGGAGTCACTTTATCAGTTTGGAATGGAGCGGAAGGAATGAAAAAGATTGCCCTTTTGACAGCGATTGCCCTTTTACTGCCGGTCGGAGTAGATGCAGCACAGCCAGTCATCCTTAAGAAACATGGCTACGTCGTTTC
The DNA here is from genome assembly GCF_031844365.1 of Exiguobacterium sp. BG5(2022). Taxonomy (GTDB): domain Bacteria; phylum Bacillota; class Bacilli; order Exiguobacteriales; family Exiguobacteriaceae; genus Exiguobacterium; species Exiguobacterium profundum. The sequence continues at coordinate 821,064 of NZ_JAUZVB010000001.1, read as the reverse complement.
AGAACCACAAGTCACGAGTCAATATTATGTGAAGCAAATCGGTACGGATTTGGCCTGGAGTAAGACGAGAGGCGCAAGTGATATCGTTGTGGCGCTGATTGACTCGTCAGCTGACCGGAACCATACGGATTTGAAGAACGTTCCTCGTGTCGTCAATTCCATGAAAGGTCCGTATACTGCGGATATTCATGGTACGCATACCGCCGGAATCATGGCCGGGAAACATAACCGCTTTGGGATCGCCGGACTCGCGCCGAACGTTCGCTATCACTTTTATAATGTGTTTTACGGGGTGAATTCAGATGAAACAGACTCCTGGACGGTCGCCAATGCAGTGGATACGGCTGTAGCGAAAGGGGCGAACATCATCAACCTCTCGCTTGGAGGGGATGATTATGATAGTCGTTTGGCCACATCGATTAAACGGGCAAGAGCGAAAGGGGTCATTATCGTCGCATCATCTGGAAATGATCGAAAACAGACGATCAATTTTCCTGCAAACATGAAAGAGGTAATCGCGGTCGGTGCAATCGATTCTAGACATCGTCTCGCGAGCTTTAGCAATATGGACGATCGCGTCAAAATCGTGGCGCCAGGTGTGAACATCCTCTCTCTAGGAATCAACAACCGCTTTGTCTTTATGGACGGGACCTCGATGGCGGCACCGATGGTCACGGCGAGCCTCGCGCTCGTCAAATCGATCAATCCTTATTTGACACCTGGTGAGATCGACCAGTTGATTGCGAAGATGCCAAAAGCCTCCGGAAAGTCTTATACGGAATTGAATGCGATGAAACTGCTAGAGGCAACGGCTCGCCCTATTCACATCTCTGCCCCTTCGGTGTGGAAGAGTCGATACGTGAATGATGTCAAGTTGAGTGTTATGAACCATTCGAACTTAAAGTCCTCGTTCACACTGTATCAAGGGAACAAGAAAGTCAAGACGCTCACACCAAATCGGTCGTTCACGATGTATTCGAGCGGGGATTGGTTACCGAGCGGACAATATCGCATCGTCGGTCAAGTCACGGATGGAAAACATAAGCGATACACGAGCCGAACGATTGATTATGTCAACACGTTGAAGACGACAGTGTCTGTGAAGGTGTCGGAAGAAGGGACGTTCTCGATTCACACGACACGAAAAGGGACGGTCACGGTACTTGATTCAAATGGGAAGGTCTTATACGAAGCGCTCCACATCGCCGGGACATTTCCGGTAAGAGGGAATACGACACAGAAGCTGACGGTCATCCTTAAACCGACAGACCTTCGCGAAAAAGTGGTGACGACATCTTTTGAGCCACCGATCATCGAAGACGAGTTTCCGGTCACAGAGACCTTGTAAGACAAAAAGCCGCCTGCTCCTAACGGAGAGACGGCTTTTTCTATTTAATCGATGGTGATGGCTTCTCCACACCAACGGATACTCGCTTCTAATACGTTCCCTTGGTCATCAATATGCTCGAAACTGAGTTTCCCATCTCGGATGATTTCGCAAAGACCGACTCGGACACGGTCGCTCCAAGCGCGACGCGTCTCATGCGTTTCATCGAACACTGGAATGGCGTCCGGGAAGCGCTCCTCGAGATGTGCTAAATTGTGATGGTCAAAATGATAAGGTCGTTTCGAGAGTTCGTTCGGTGCCTTGATGTCGAACGGTTCAAACCCTCGGACGAGACGATTATTTCGGTAGAAGGCGAACACGCCGTTGTTCGGGTGGAGCACTTTAATGTCATCGATTTCTATTACATAAGTCAGACGTTGAATCCAACCGTTTTTTGCATCCTGATGCATCAAAATCCCTCCTTATTCAATGAACACGCCTTATTTTAGCGCTGACTGAACGTAAAATCAAGTTTCGAATTTAAGTTGTCAACCGTTCAAATTTCAGCTACAATGGTTGAAGTGACTATGAAGTCTGGACAATCGCGGGACGCAAGTCTTGAGGAAAGTCCATGCTCGCACAGCCTGTGATGGCTGTAGTGATCGTGCTACACGAAACGATAAGTGTAGGCAACGCAAGTTGACGGCAGAAGAAACACCTAAGTCCTCGGATATGGTGTCCGCTTCTTGAAAGTGCCACAGTGACGGAGTCTGATCGGAAACGTTCAGAGTGGAACGAGGTAAACCCCACGAGCGAGAAACCCAAACTATGGTAGGGGAACTTCCAGACCGGAATCGAACGGGACGGAGGGCGCCGGTGTGCGCAGATAGATGATTGTCACTCCATCGTGCCAGGGAGACCGTTATGAGCACCGGAGTACAGAACATGGCTTACAGGACAACATAGTCTCAACTGACAACGACAAGGAGTTCAAGCACATATACTTGAGCTCCTTTTTTCATGATTTTTTTACAACTTACAAAATGACTGAAAGATATTTATGTAGAAGGAAGGCGATTTAGATGGCAAAACGTAAACTGATTGCGACGGCAGCGATGGGAATTGAGGCACTTGTGGCAAAAGAAGTAAGGGATTTAGGATACACGTGCGAAGTCGAGAACGGACGGATTTATATCGACGCGGAAATGGAAGACATCCCACGTCTGAACATGTGGTTGCGGACAGCAGACCGGGTCAAACTCGTCGTTGCCGAGTTCAAGGCGACAACGTTTACAGAATTGTTTGACGGGGTCGTAGCGTTACCATGGACCGACCTCATGCCGTGGGACGCGGCGTTCACGGTCGACGGACGCTCGGTCAAATCAAAGCTGTTCTCGATTCGTGACTGTCAGAAAATCACGGAGAAGGCGATCGTTGAAGCGATGCAACGCGGCTATCGTAAAGAGGGAGAATGGTTGCCGAAGTCAGGCGCGAAATTCCCAATCGAAGTCGCTCTTTTGAAAGATGTGGCGACCATCACGATCGATACGTCCGGTCCACTTCACCGTCGAGGCTACCGTGAGCTTCATTCGCAAGCTCCACTCAAAGAGACGATGGCAGCGGCGATGATTCAATTGACAAACTGGCGTCCGGACATGCCGTTTTATGACGTATTTACAGGTTCAGGGACGCTCGCCATCGAAGCGGCGATGATTGGACGAAATATCGCGCCGGGTATCAACCGTGAATACTTCGCACAGGATTGGACATGCATCCCGAAAAAAGCCTGGTATGCGGCAATCAATGAAGCGAATGAGAAGGCGGAGTGGGATAAACCGTTAAAAATCTATGGAATCGACTTGGATCCGCGGATGGTGAAACTTGCAAAAGACAATGCGGAACTCGCTGACGTCCGTGATGCGATCACATTCGTCCATAGTGACGCAGCCGCACTGAAGCCGAAAGAAGAGTACGGGGTCATCATCGGAAACCCACCTTATGGGGAGCGACTTCAGTCAGAAGAAGAAATCATCGACTTGTACGAACGGATTGGGGAACAATATGCGAAATACCCTGGTTACAGTGTCTATATGTTGACGAGTTATGAAGACTTCGAGAAGGCATACGGGCGCCCGGCGACGAAGCGTCGGAAGCTGTACAACGGAAATATCGAGACGCAATATTACCAGTACTTCGGAAAGCGTCGCCCACGTCCGGACCGTGACGCAAAACCGAAATCAGAATGATGAATCCATGACCGTTCACCTGAGCGGTCATTTTTCTGTTTTCTTAGAACAAACTCACTTGTTTCATCATCCGTGTAACAGGATATACATAACATATGTATAATTAGAGGGGGACAGATGATGGAAAAGTATACAGTCGAATATCAGTTACATGTGAAAGAACAGAACACTCGGACGGTCGAGGTAGAAATGGACCGTGTGCCGGACTTAAATAATCAAGAAGAATTACATGCGGCTTACCAGATTGTATCTGACGCGATTCGTGAACCGATCACAAGTTTTGAGATTGTATCTATTACGTGAGCCCGAGGCAATCGCTTCGGGCTTTCTACATAATATTGGAGGAGTGAGCAAATGAATATTTTAGTAGTGGGCATCGGGGATGTCGCCAAAAAAGCATATCTACCTGTATATGCCGAATTAAAGGACGTTGATGTGTATCTCGTCTCAAGGGATGAACAGAAGTTACACGATATCATCTCGACCTTTCGTTTCAAAGGAGGGTACTCAGACCTACACGCCGTGCCGATGACAGAAATCGATGCGGTCATGATTCATTCGACGACAGCTGTTCATTATGAGCAAGCCGAGTATTGTCTACGGCAAGGAAAGCATGTCTTCATCGACAAACCGATCACGTTCACTCTTGGAGAGACGGAACGACTCGTCGCACTTGCTAAAGAGAAAGGCGTCCATCTCGTCACAGGCTTCAATCGCCGATTTGCCACGGCCACACAGGCACTCAAACAAGTCGAAGAAAAAAATATGGTCTTCATTCAAAAGAACAGAACGTATAAACCGGCATCGCTTCGTGAATTTGTGATCGAGGATTTCGTGCATGTCGTCGATACGCTCCGTTATTTGACCGACCTTCAGCCTGTCGAACGTTTACGTGTCACACCTCGATTTGAAGGGGATGTGCTGAAACAAGTGATGATTCATTTCAAGGCAGGGGGAATCGAGGCAATCGGTTGGATGAACCGAGACAACAGTTGCACCGAAGAAGTGATGGAAGTCATGTCACCGACCGTGAAGCGGGTCACGCGTGATGTGGAGCGGATTACAGACTATGGACGAGACGGTGTGAAGGAATGGTCACTCGACCCATGGGAGTCGAATTTGAAACGTCGAGGGTTTATCGACCTTGTGGAAGACTTCTTACGTTTACTTCGTGGGGAACCGAACGCCTCCGTTGTCGCGGAAGACAGTCTCGAGACACATCGTCTCTGTGAAGAGATTCTAAAGGAAGTGCGGTGAACATACTGTTTCCGTCATATTCAGAGCGGGTAAAAACCCGATAAAAGGAGGCGATTTCGTTGGATATTCGTGAACTGATTATGCAAATCAATGACTATTTATGGTCGTACCTTCTCATCTTCGTATTGATTGCAGGAGGTCTTTATTTTACGATTCGGATGGGGTTCGTTCAATTTCGAATGTTACCGGAAATGTTTAAACTCTTATTCGTGAAAGGAATCAAGCATGAAAAAGGACAGGTCTCATCATTCCAAGCATTCGCCATCGGAACGGCTGCCCGTGTCGGTACGGGGAACATCGCCGGTGTATCGACGGCTATTGCATTAGGAGGTCCCGGGGCAGTATTTTGGATGTGGCTCATCGCCTTGATCGGAGCAGCTTCGGCGTTTGTTGAAAGTACGCTCGCCCAGGTGTATAAAGTGCATGACGGCAAGGCGTGGCGCGGTGGTCCGGCGTACTATATTGAGCGGGCTCTCGGTGCACGCTGGTTAGGCATCGTATTTGCCATTTTGATTACGTTCGCGTTCGGTTTTGCGTTTAACTCCGTCCAGGCGAATACAATCGCACTCTCCGTGAATAACGTATTTGAGATCGATACGGTCTGGGTCGGCATCATCTTGTCCGTTGTCACCGCTATCGTCATCTTCGGTGGGATTCGTTCCATCTCGACCTTATCGGGAATCATTGTACCAATCATGGCGGGCGGTTATATCTTACTCGCCATTTGGGTCGTCCTTACGAATCTTGATGTCGTGCCACAGGTGTTCTCCGCCATCTTCTCTGAAGGTGTCCTCGGTTTCCAACAGTTGTTCGGTGGTGCGGTCGGTGCAGCCGTCCTCCAAGGAATTCGACGTGGTCTCTTCTCGAACGAGGCAGGTATGGGGTCTGCCCCGAACGCCGCAGCTACCGCTGAGGTGAGTCACCCGGTCAAGCAAGGATTGATTCAATCGCTTAGCGTATTCGTCGACACCTTGTTCATCTGTACCGCAACGGCGATGATTGTCCTCATTTCAGGAGTGGAAGGCTCTGAAGCTTTCCAAGGGATTGAGCTTGCCCAAGAGGCGCTTCTAGTTGAAATCGGACCGATTGCGACGACTCTCATGACTGTCGCCATCTTACTTTTTGCTTTCAGTTCGATTTTGGCCAATTATTATTATGGAGAGACGAACATCGAGTTCATATCTGAGAAGAAGCGATATTTGATAATCTATCGGATTGCCGTTGTCGGGATGGTCATGTTCGGGTCGGTGCGATCTGCGGGACTCGTCTGGTCGATTGCCGACATCTTTATGGGCTTGATGGCACTCGTCAACATGTATGCGATTTTCCGATTGAGTAAAGTTGCCAAGACGCTCCTCGACGACTATATGGCCCAAAAGAAAGAAGGAAGAGACCCGGAATTCTTTAAAGATGGTGTCGAACTTCCTGGTATGGAACATATTGAAGCGTGGGAAACAAAAAAAGAAGAAATTAGTTGAAGGATCATCAATCAATGGGACGTCCCTGGAAACAGGGGCTTCCTCTTCATTTTGAACTTATTATTTCAAATACCGCATTATATTATAAAAAGAAAGTAGAGAGTAACGATGAAACAAGTATTTTTGACAATCGTCAAGCGATTTTTTACAGAACGTTTTTTTGATCAAGCGGCCATGTTAGCCTATTATTTCATTTTATCTACGTTCCCGTTCTTATTATTCGTATTAGGCATTGTTGGATTTTTACCGTTTACGAGTGGCGATGTGATTCAAGCGTTATCACTCATCATGCCTGAAGCCAGTTACAAGCTATTAGAAGGAAACATTGAAGCCGTATTCGACAACTCCAAATTGAAATTGGCATCATTCAGTATCTTACCAGCACTCTGGATCTCATCAATGGCCGTACAATCTCTCGTGCGGGCATTGAACGATGCCTACCGGGCTGTTCGTAATAAAGCCTTTTGGAGGGGCGTCTTACAGGATATCGCCATCACCTTGGCGCTCATGTTTGTGTTGCCATTTTCATTGCTCGTCCCTGTGATTGAGACGGCACTTCGAGAAATCTCTTCATACGTGTTGTTCATCGATGAGATTGTCACGACATATGCGCAGATTTGGTTTTACTTCAGATGGATCATCGGAACAGGTCTTCTATTCACTGTATTCGTATTTGTATATAAGTGGTTGCCAAGTGTGTCCGGAACATTTAAAAATAGTTGGGCCGGAGCCGCTTTTGCAACAGTAGGGATTCTGCTTGTCTCGAACGTGTTTAGTTACTATTCACAATTCGCAAATTACGAGCAGTTTTATGGTCAACTCGGTGCGTTCATCGTCTTATTGATTTGGTTCTATCTCGCTGCCTCTGTCATCTTGCTTGGTGGGCTGTTGAATGCGACGTTAATCGAGAGGAAAGAAAAACTTCGTTAGACGTGTAATTGCTAGTTATCATTCGAAAGAATAGGGAATGGTAACGTAAGGTCACATCATCTAAGCGGAGGTGGGAAACATGGATATGCAACGGCTCGTACACAATCGTCGTTTCATCGATCAATCATTGTTTTACCTCGCCTTACATCTATGGAAATGGATCCTACTGTTACCTGTCTTGTTCTATTTGGACGTATCGTTCCGACACTCGCCATTCTCTGAGTACTTGATTGTCAGTATCATCTTGTATCTCATGTTTCGTGTGATTCAATATGTGATAGCTAGCCGAGCTTCTCTCATGGAATTAGTAGAGTTCGCGTATGGGGTGCTATCACTTGTTCTCGTCTTCTCGTTCATGATGGAAATCGGCGCGCCACCAATCACTGTCGCAATAGTTGGTGCTGCATACTTGAGCCATCCGATGCTTTCTCTACATCACTTTCAAAACTTTTCAGAACGCAAATGGTTGAACAAACAGTTTCAATTATTTAGCCCGATGCTTCGCCAGGGTGAGGTACCGGTTCATGTCCTCGTGTTGACGGAAGATGAAATTGTGATTACTGTAGAAAGTGGAAAAGAGTTTACGTACCGTCATATTTACTGGGGCGGTTTTTATGTAGAAAATCCTTCCTAAAAGGTGGTTACTCAGTTGTTTAGTGGATTTGATAATGTGATTGTCATCGTATTCTGGATTGCAACATTCATCGCTTTCTTTAAAGGCGCCTATGATATGTGGCGTGAATACCGAACGTCGAAAGAAAAATCAGTATTGTACTTTTTAATCGTATTGATTATCACATGGTTTTGGTTCAATCCATACGAATTGGTCGCATTGCATCCCTTCGTACTAATGGCGTACTATTGGAACCGAAATCGGTGGATGCGAAACGCAATGTTCGTATTGGTTCTCGTACCGTTTGTGATTCGTGTCTGGTTAATCGCAGCATCGATGTAAAACAAAAAACTCGGTCCCTTTATAGGGAACCGAGTTTTTGTGTGAATCGTTACTCTTTCTTCGCAGCTGCCAATTCAGCTTCCATTTCACCGAATTCACGGTTGATACGTTTTTGTTCTTTCTGGCTAGTAAAGTTACTGACAAGCACGATTGCCAACATACTCAAGAAGAAGCCAGGTACCATTTCATAAAGGACTGTCGAAAGTCCAGTGACGATCCAGAGAATGACGGTAATGGCACCGACGAGGATACCAGCGAGGGCACCTTGACGCGTCATCTTGCTCCAGTAAAGTGACAAGAGGATTGCTGGTCCAAATGCAGAACCGAATCCAGCCCATGCATATCCGACGAGTGTGAGGATTGTACTTGATGGGTTGAGTGACATGAGCGTCGCTACAACTCCTACTAGCAAGACACCAACACGTCCGGCAAGGACCATCGTCTTCTCACTTGCATCTTTGTTGAAGAATTTACGATAGAAGTCTTCTGTCAATGCAGATGATGTGACGAGCAATTGCGACGATACCGTCGACATGACCGCAGCAAGGATGGCTGCCAATAAGAAACCAGTGATGAACGGGTGGAACAAGACTTCAGAGAATTGAATGAAGACTGTTTCCGGGTCCCCGAGTGGATTTCCTTGTCCTCGGAAATAAGCGATTCCGACGAACCCTGTCATGACGGCACCGATGATAGATACTGTCATCCAGCTCATCCCGATACGACGAGCCGTTTTCAATGATTTCACATCACGGATTGCCATAAAGCGAACAATGATGTGTGGCTGACCGAAGTAACCAAGTCCCCAAGCGAGGAGACCGATAATCCCGAGTGTCGTCGTCCCTTTAAAGAGGTCGAACAAATCGGCATTGATTGTCGTTGCAGAGTTGACAGCAGTGTCTACTCCACCGATATCTGTTAAAGCGACGAATGGTACGAGCACGAGCGCCAAGAACATGATGACACCTTGTGCGAAGTCCGTCCAACTAACTGCCGTGAATCCACCGAAGAGGGTGTATAAGATGACGACACTAATTGTGACAATGACACCTGTCTGATAATTTAATCCGAATGAGCTTTCAAACAACTTCCCGCCGGATACAAGTCCAGCTGACGTGTAGAACGTGAAGAAGATGATGATGACGGATGCAGAAAGGATCCGTAGCCAGTTCGAGTGATCTCGGAACCGATTCTCTAAGAAGTCTGGAATCGTAATCGAATCGTTCGCCATCTCTGTGAAGACGCGAAGTCGTGGAGCAACTAACAAGTAGTTCAAGTAAGCTCCGATGACCAATCCAACGGCTAACCAAATTGCTGATAGTCCAGTTGCATACATTGCACCCGGTAGTCCCATTAACATCCAACCACTCATATCCGAAGCTCCGGCTGACATGGCTGTAACGCCTGGCCCCATTTTACGGCCACCTAACATATAATCTGATGAATCGGTCGTTCGTTTATATGCAACGTATCCGATAAGAAGCATCATCACGAGATAAAGCGCGATTGATACCCATTCTTGCCATAGCATTGAATTACCTCCTATTAAGTTAAAAGATCTATTTAATCAACTCGTTCGCGATTGTGTGAAGACATCACACAGTTAAAAACAAAAGTTGAAAATGCGAACTTGTGCTTTACCTTACAGAACCTTTGAAATGATTGCAAACTGACACTTTTTCATAAAAATAGCTCTAAAGCCCATTATACCAACGGATGAAGGCTAAAATTTTCAGATAAAAAGTTTAAATATTCTGAATATTTGAAATGCTAAGGACTTTCCTGTGTAACATGAATGTAATATTTATGGGAAAATTTTCAGAAAACATATTTATAATCATAAGAAAAAGAGCATCTTTGAATGCTCTTTACTTCTTTATTTGAATGCTTTTTCTTCAACGAGTCGCATCGTCGGGAATGTTTGTCCAGACTTCGCCTGCATCGTAACCAAGATATAAGTTTCGCTATTATGTTTCATGATGAATACCATGGTATATCCGGATTCGTCCGTATAACCCGTCTTCGTGGCGGTCACGAACTTCGAGTAGTTGACACTTCGTTCATTAACCGATGAACCGAGGTGATACCACCAACGACGTTTGCCGTTACCGTCTTTATCTTTAAATTCGGCTTTAAATTCATAAGTCCCGGCAATTTCAATCAACTCCGGGTATGTACTGAATGCGAAGGCGATTTTAGCCATGTCGTTCGCCGTCGTATAATGATTCGGATCCGAGTAGCCATGCGCATTTACGAAATGCGTTCCAGTCAATCCTAAAACCTTTGCTCGATCATTCATCAATTGAACGAAGGCCTCGGTCGACCCGCTCGTGTATTCCGCAAGGCTGTTCGCAGCATCGTTTCCGGATTCAAGTAGCGTGGCGTAAAGTGCTTGACGAACTGTCAATGTATCCCCGATGGCAAGATGCGCGATATGGCTGTCCCATGGAATATCGAGTGTCGACTGTTGAATCGTAATGATTGGTTGGTCGAGTTCATTCGCTGCAGATGCCTTCTCATAAGCAAGCAGTGCCGTCATCAATTTAGTCGTACTGGCTGGAAACACACGATCATTGGCGTTTTTATCGATCAATATCTCTTGTTTGGTCACGTTGACGAAAGTTAGTGCGCCAACAGAGATTTCCTCATCCGAAATCATCTTCGTCTCACTCGGACTCCATGAACCCATGTCGATATCCGGGAAAAGCGGACCTGTATTCATCGGTTCAGCTTTTGGTGTGGACGCTTCTGCTAATGTCGGTGCTTCTTTATCTTGTTTAAATCCGACCAACGTCGGGATCAGTGCGATGATTCCGAGTAAAACGACCGCGGCAATCATTCTTCGCATGATGTACGTTCTTCTTCGGTGTCTCCTTCTACGGGTCAACAAAAGTCCCTCCTTTTTTGGTTACTCTATAAACATAATAGAAAACGCTCTTTTTTTTCGCTAATAAAATAAAGAACTAGGTCAATGATTGATCGGCGATGAAAGAACTGCGTTTCGGGTATAAGGGTAAAGATGTCACTTTTAGAGAGGAGGATGCATCATGCATCGTTATCCGTTCACGAACTCCATTTGGCGTCAACATGATACTGGGACGCCGTACCCATCCCTTTCCGTTTCGGAATCGACCGAAGTCGTCGTCATCGGGGCAGGGATTGCGGGACTCGTCTGCGCCTATGAACTCCAAAAGCGAGGGAAACAAGTGACGCTTCTAGAAGCGTTAGAGATTGGACATGGGACGACGGGACATACGACGGCAAAATGTTCCGTTCAACATGGGACGATTTATCAAAAGTTGATTCGTCATTTTGATGAGTCCATCGCTCGTTTATATTACGAGTTCAACTCAGAAGCGCTCATCTATCTAAAAAAACAAATTGAAGAAGGGTTTGACTGCGATTACGCGAATGAACAATCGTTTCTTTACTCTAGGGAACCGAACGAAGAACTTACTAAAGAACTGGATGCGTATCGTCGTTTGAAGATTGACGGAGGAGAAGCGACGGAAGAAGTGAGAAAGGCTCTCCCGTTCTCGATCGAGCAGGCGTTGGTGATCCATGACCAAGCTCAATTCCATCCCGTGAAATACTTACGTGAATTAGCGGAACGTTTTGTTCGTCTCGGAGGAAAGATTTATGAAAATTCTAGAGCGACGGAAGTGAGTCAGGGACCACGTCCAGTAGTCACTACATCTAACGGTAGAAGGGTACAGGGAAATCAAGTCGTGATTGCGACCCACTATCCATTCAATGACCTGCGCGGGTTGTACGTGTCGAAGTTTTCAATCGAAAGATCGTATATCGTTGCCTGTGAAGTGGAAAGTCGACCACTCAGAGGGATGTATTTAGAGGTTGGACAGCAAAATCGCTCGTTTCGATCCTATAGTGAAAACGGAAAAAGCTATTTACTAGTTGGAGGTGAGGGGCATACCGCTGGGCAAGTCACAGATACGCGTCTACGATATGATCGATTGGAGAATGACGCACAGGCACATTTTGGAACGCATCGGGCATCTCATAGGTGGTCGTCCCAAGATCTTATCACCTTAGATGGACTTCCTTACGTAGGGCAAATGTTCAAGAGAGAACCAGATCTCTTTGTGGCGACTGGATTTTCGAAATGGGGGATGACGAACGGAATCGCTGCCGGCACCTTGCTCGCGGACCAACTCACAGGTCATGCGAACCAATTCGTTGAGCTGGTCTCACCGCTCCGTCAAACGGTTAAACCTAGTGATATCAGTGCATTTCTCAAAACAAACTTAGATACTGCCGCTCAATTCACGAAAGGGACAGTAAATCGGATGCTTGAACGAAAAGATGTACAAGACCTGCAGCTAGACGAGGGAGGAATCGTGCAAGTTGATGGGAAGACCAAGGGCGTCTATCGAGATTTGGATAACCAGTGCCATGTCGTCAACCTGACCTGTACGCACCTCGGTTGTACAGTGAAATGGAACAATGCCGAGCGGTCATGGGATTGTCCATGCCACGGCTCTCGTTTCGATGCAAAAGGCAACGTCTTAGAAGGTCCTGCCACAAAACCACTTTCCTACAGCAAGCGAGAAGATTTGTAAACTGGTGTAGGCAAAGGTTGACATCTATAATAAAGTAGAAAGGGAACAGAATAACACATAGGGGTGAAAGACAGATGGAAGTTACAAAAGAATGGCGTGAACATTTTAAGCAACTGCGTGCCTTCGACGAGGCGATCTCGCTCTTGTATTGGGACATGCGTACACAAATGCCGGAACAGTCGGCACCGCTCCGGGCAGAAACAATCGGTTATTTATCGACTGAGGCATTCAAACGACAGACGAGTGAATCGTTCGCTTCATTACTAGAACGGATGGCAGATGAAAAGGATTTATCTGACGTCGAGGCGCGGTCACTTGAAATCGCGAAGACGCAATACGAACGGAATGCCAAGATTCCACACAATGAATATCAGGCATATGTAACACTCGTATCGGAAGCCGAGACGGCATGGGAAAAGGCGAAAGAACAGGACGACTGGGACATATTCGCTCCATACCTTAAACAGATTATCGAATTCCAGCAAAAATTTGCGGAATATTTCGGCTATGAGAAACATCCGTACGATGCATTGCTCTATGATTTCGAACCGGGCATGACGGTCGAGCTCTTAGACGAATTGTTCGCCTCGCTCCGAGACGAACTCGTTCCTCTTATTCAGCAGCTCCCAAAAGAATCACTCTCTATGGACTGGTCGATGCCGGCGGATGTTCAAGAAGCCATTTGTCATGACTGGATGAATGTCGTCGCATACGATTTATCACGTGGTCGATTGGATGCGACAGTACATCCGTTCGAAATCACCATCAACCGCCGCGACGTCCGGATTACGACGAAGTATGATGAAGCAGATTTCAGAAATGCACTGTTCGGTACGATGCATGAAGCGGGGCACGCGACGTATGAACAACAAATCGACCCGATGCTCGATGAACTCGGACTAGGTGGCGGTGCGTCGATGGGGATTCATGAGTCCCAGTCGCTCTTCTTTGAGAACTTTATCGGACGAAGCGAAGCGTTCTTGCGTCGCGTCTATCCGAAACTACAATCGCTTCATCCGGTATACGGTGCAATCGACTTCGACACTTTCTATCGAGGTGTGAATGAAGCGAAACCATCTCTTATTCGGATCGAGGCTGACGAATTGACATACAGTCTACACATCATCATCCGCTATGAGCTCGAGAAGGCACTCATCCAAGGGACGTTGTCCGTCGATGAGCTTCCTGCAGCATGGAATGAAAAGTATAAAGAATATCTCGGACTCGATGTTCCGTCAAATGCTAAAGGAGTCCTTCAAGACGTCCATTGGGCAGGCGGTTCATTCGGATACTTCCCGAGCTATGCCCTGGGGTTAATTTATGCGTCTCAGTTGACGGAAACGTTGAAATCAGCCCTTCCGGAATTTGAGACGTTGATTGCAGAAGGCGAAATCGAACCAATCAAAGCGTGGCTACAGGAGAACGTTCATCAATATGGAAAACGTCTCACACCGAACGAACTCATTCAACAAGTGACAGGTCAAGCCATTTCGGTCCAACCACTCGTTCGATATTTGACCCAAAAATATCAGACAGTTGCCAAATGAAACGATTTGCACATCGTGGCGTGATGGCACATCGGCCGGAGAATACGATGTCGGCATTCAAGCTCGCACTCGAGGCCGGGGCAGACGGAATCGAGACGGATGTTCACATGACAAAGGACGGTGTCCTCGTTCTCATCCATGACGAGACGCTCGAGCGGACGACTGACGGAAGAGGGCAAGTTTCACTCTATACCTATGATGAGCTCAGACAGTTCAATGCTGGAGTCCGTCATGGTCTAGAAGAACACATCCCTACGCTCGAGGACCTGTTCGACCTTGTGAATGAGGAATCGGTCATTTTGAACTTAGAGGTGAAGACGGATGTCCTACGATATGAAGGAATTGAATCTCGCATCATCGATACGATCGAGTCCGCCGGGATTCATGAGTCCCGCATTCTCTTTTCCTCATTCAATCACGAAACCATTCACCGATTGAAACAGATGCGACCGGATATCGAGGCGGCCATTCTGCTTGCACAGCCGCTTTATGACATTTCAGGATATCTTCGATTCGTCGGAGCGGATTCGGTCCATCCGCACATCGATCGCATCACAGACGAAGAAGTACGCTCCTTGCAACATCGAGGGATTCCAATCAGACCATATACGATTAAAACACAACACCAACTGGAGCGTTGTTTAGCGCTTCAAGTCGATGCCGTCTTTGTCAATGATATCGAATGGGCAAACAAAACCACTTAGTCGCAGACTGAGTGGTTTTATATTTGGGTGGAAGGGAACTACATTTTATGTAAAGGTAGCGCTTTCGTCCGTTAGCATATCGGAGCACATTCAGGGCATAGTGTCCCCTTTACGTCATTGTCGGATTGTCTTAAGTTTAAGATGTCACCGAGCTACATAGCAATCAGATGTAGCACACCATGTAGCACTGCATCACATTTGTTGTATGCAAGTAGTGGGTTACCAAAGATCAAAAGGAGGAAATTTCACATGAAGAAGTTGATGTCTTTACTGGGTACTCTAGCACTGGCTTTCGCTTTCGTCTTACCGGTTAGCGCGGATGGACATGAAAATGCGATGGTCCGTGTGCTACATGCTTCACCTGATGCACCGGCAGTTGACGTGTACGTGGATGGGGAAGTCGCGGTCGAGGGAGCAGAATTCAAGGATCTCACAGACTACTTGACACTTCCTGCAGGGGATTACAACGTTGAAATCAAGCCGGCAGGTGACGCTGAAACAGTCGTCGTCGCAGCAGACCTCTCAATTGAGGCAGGCAAGTTCTATACAGCCGCTGCGATCGGTCAACTTGAAAACATCGAAATCGCTGCAATGGAAGACGATGCAAACTTTGAAGATGGTAAATCGAAAGTTCGTGTCGCTCACTTCGCACCAGATGCACCAGCGGTTGATGTCGCACCTAAAGGTGGCGACCCACTCTTCTCAAACCTCGAGTTCAAAGCAGTAAGTGATTACGGCACACTCGATGCTGGAACGTATGACCTTGAAGTACGCCCGGCTGGAGCGACTGACGTTGTCAAAGCACTTGACGGTGTCGCACTCGAAGGTGGCAAAAACTATACAGCATTCGCAATCGGACTCCTTGAAGGAGAACCAGCGTTTGAAGTCCTTCTCGCCGCTGATGGTGGGGAAATGGCGATGGCTCCTGAAACAGGACAAGGTGGTCTTGCTCAAACAGCTTCAATGAACTGGTTGCTCGCAGCAGCAGTGGTTGGAGCGGCAGCAGCTGGATTCTACGTCTTTCGTCGTCAGAAGCAAGACGCTTAAACTGATTTTCTTAGGAACAATCACATTTCTCGTATGGAGCGCTCAAGCGGAAGCTCCTGACAAACCGTTCGTGATGCCAACGGCTGAATTTGCCGAACCGCAGGTCTTGACCTCGAAGCAGGTAGATCGACAAACGTTTCATTCGAATAGTTTCGTCCCTGCCCGGCTGATCATTCCCTCAATCGATGTTGATACATCGATTGAAGCGGTCGGGAAGGATGAGGCCGGAAGAATGGACACACCGTCTGACGTGAATCAAGTCGGTTGGTATCAATACGGAGCCAAAGCAGGCGCAACGGGGAATGTCGTCCTATCGGGTCATCTAGATGATCTGAATGGTCCAGCTATCTTTGCGAATCTGGATCAACTTCCGATCGGAGAACTGGTGACGCTCCAACGGAAAGACCAAGTCGCAACGTATGAAGTGGTCAGTGTGAAACAGTATCGCCTCGACCAAGTGCCGCTCGCTTCCATTTTTGCGGCGACTCAGTCAAAGCGGATTCAATTGATCACTTGTGCAGGACCGTATGACGAGAATCTTGGGTATCGGGACCGGATCGTGGTCACGGCACACCTGATTGAAACGTAAAGATGAAGAGATGCTGACCGATGGGTCGCATCTCTTTTTTTCGCAAAAAATAGCCCTTCACCTTTACGGTGAAGGGCTATAGTCGGATTAAGCATCCATACGATCTAATAATTTTGAAAGTAAAATGAGTTCGTCATCTGAAAAATCAGTGAAGACATCCATCAAATATTCAATCTTCATGCTCTCTAATGTCTCAAACAACTCACGACCTTCATCCGTTGCCTGAAGTTCAACGACACGGCGGTCACGCTCGCTGCGTTCGCGAGAAATCAACCCTTTTTTCGTCAACTCATCGGCAAGCGCAGTGATCATAGAAGCTGAAAATTGAAACTCATTTGACAGAGCAGAGGCGATTTGAGGACTCTGTTGACAAAGAGAACGTAGAATGAAGAATTCATTGCGGGTTAAATACTGTGAGAACATCGAACGGAGATTTTTTTTCACTCCACGATAGTTCATCCGGATTCCACGTTCAGCGTCTGCGACGAGCTGTCGACGTGAAGCGGTCTGTACGGGTGTTGTCATCCTCGAAACTACCTCCTAGCGATAATATTATTCATATATACTTCAGAACATAGAAACATTCTACATTAAAAACATGTTGTCTGTAAAGTTATAGGGGCTCGTCTTTTGCTCGAATTTGCTGAATGATGTCTTCATAATGTTTCAAGTCAGGATAGAACCGTCTAAAGAAAAATTCAATCTGCGGATCGTCGCCTTCCGCTAACAGTTTAGCGAGAACGGCATAGACGACACCCATGCCTTGTCTCGGTAACAGAGAAGATGGCAACAAGGTTGCGCATTGGACGGCTTGAGTATAGTAAGTCGAAAGTGTGTCATTCAAATCTTTGAACGTACGGATATCGGCGTAATGGAACATTCTCGTCAACTCGACGATGGCAGAGAGATCCGTCTCGAGTAGCCATTCGCTCTGGAAGATCGCGTTGTCTAGTTTCTCGACCGTTTGATCATTCGCAATATAATAGTTGAGATTATCTCGGGTAATGGCCACTTTTTCAGGAGAGTCAAGAATCTGTTCGACTGTTTCTTGTTCGAATGTTCGCAACTGTTTTCGAATGTTCACGAACTCGGAGTCGGCAATCTCCAATAGACCAGCGACCCGGCTGAAACTTCTTTTGATTTCAGGAGGAACGGCATTCGGATTTTTGTAACCGAGGTCGTGTTCAATCTCGGCCCAGGCGTGTTGTAGGATCGAGCGGACTTGAATTTCCGCCTCTTTTTCTGCAAAACGGCGATATTCACCGAGAGCAAGTCGCTTTTCACTTAATTCCACGACATAATGGACAGACAGATATCCGAACTCATTGGAGTCGAGCAACGTCGACTTATCGATGGACTGTTCACGGTCGATGGTGAATTCATCTTCTAAAATTTGCGCAACGGCGCGTACGTCGTCATGAAAGTATGTCACGATCCGTATCCCGGCCAAGTCTTGTACGTCACGTAAGGAACGATATTGATAAGGCTTGCGTGAGAGTTTGGCATATAGACTGTCCGCTTCTTTGGCACGGGCGACGATTGAATGGAACTGGATGCCGGCTTCTGTCAACAATTCACTGAGGAGCGCTTTCAGCTTTGTGGCAAACGCTTCATAATCTTCTTTCTCGTTCAAATATTCAAGCATGATTGTATTCAAGTCTTGTTTTGGCACAGAACTCACTCCTTTTCTCTATCCATAGTATAGCATCACACGTCAGAAACGATATGATAGCATGTATAGGGAATGAAATAGAAAGAGGTGGGATGGATGCATACATTCCGTTCAGGTGAGAGAGAGAAAGTCGAAATTATCGCTGGATTATTACAACAAGCCGGATATCGCATATCTCGTATCCACACTGTCGATTCCCAGTTCGTAGTGACCGCTCGATTAGAGGGTAGGACTCAAAGGGAAGGGGAGTACGATCGAATCGAGGGAATCGTGCAACATTTCGACATCGAAGAATGGATCACGAACGAAGAAATGGATTGATTGTATGTTTATCACCTCATTTTTCGGGAATAACAAAAACAGTGAATTACATGACTGTGAACGTTTAGGAGGATGGGGCATGTTAGAGACAAGAGTAGTGAATGATATGACGACGGTGGACCATGAAGTAAATGAGATGGTGTCAGGCGGATGTGTGAACGAGCACATCTACTTGTTCGCCAAAGATGAAGAATTGACCGTTCGATTGGCAGCAGAGGCTGGTGTACAACCATACCGAATCCCAGAGAAAGGGATGTTCGAGTCGTTGCTTTCGAAATTCACGAGCAATTCAGAAGATCGCATGGAACAGATGGAGAGTCTTGGACTCACAAAAGAGATGGTAGATTCACTCGAACGTGAAATCAAAGGCGGTAAAATCGTACTTGTTTGCGATAAATAAAAAATGGACCGGAAAAATCGGTCCATTTTTTATTTTGCTTTGTAATAGGCATTCACGATGCGACGTAACGATTGATGATCGAGACGGAGCGGAGCGAATCCGGCATCCTGAAGCAATTGTTTCGTGTTGTCGTCACGGAATCTAATGTCCCGATTCAAATACGGATTAAATACTTTTACCATATCATTGAACGACTGTTCGACAGAGCTTAGTGTCGATGTGGGCGTTTCCGTGATCGTTAAATGCGGGAATGCTAGGGACTCTTTCATATAGTCGAGCATTGTTTCATTTTTTGGAGGTGCGTCGTTCGTCACGTTATAGATTGTACCCGCCTTCGCGTGCTCGATGGCAGCGAGTAGTACATCCGCTACATAATCGACAGGGACAAGGTTAGAAGTGCCCGTCGCAGAGCCGATCAATCGAATCGATTCGAAGTCATGGCCACGACGTTCCAGTTTCCGTTTGAATAGCTCGAGCGCGCGCATATATCCATACATCGTAAACTTCGAGTCGGCCTCTCCCGTCTTCGAGTCTCCGACGATGATGGCCGGTCGGAAGATTGAGACGTCAAGCTCATCCCGTGACTCCCAGACCGCCTGCTCGGCGTGTGCCTTGCTCTCTTCATAAGGATTTAAAAAAGACTGAGACACATCGTACAGTGTTTCCCCGCCAACTTCTTTAGCGCCGAGCGTGTAAGCCGTACTCACATGGAAAAAGCGATGGCAGTCAATTAACTTAGTTAATCGAAGGGCCTCTTTCGTTCCGGTTAAATTGGTCTCGAACAATTCATCACGTAATTCTTCATCGAATTTGACGAGTGCAGCCATGTGTAGAAATAAATCAATTTTCCCTTTATGTGTCTCGATGAACTCTTCATTGGCCCCGAGCGCATGTGACGTCAAGTCGCCTGGTAACACTTCAATCGACTTTTGTTCTTCAGCGGTGAATTGTGCCTGTACCTTCTCCGGTGTTCGCGCCAACATACAGACGCGATGCCCCCGTTGAATCAATTCTTTGGCGAGTCGCCCTCCTAAAAATCCGGTTCCACCAGTCATAAAAATATACAATCGCGTTCTCCCTCTCTGTGACATTCTTTACCCATCATATCAACTCTTGTCGCATGTAGCCACTTTGCCTTTCCTGAAATTCCATGTTTAGAAAAAATCGAACTCGGTTATGAACTATAGAGAAGCGTACGAACGGTGCGTAAAGACAGCTTGCCTGTCAAATCCATTGAAGTGAGGTTTTAACGAATCATGGCAAATCTATTCGGAACAGACAAGGATGACGCAAAAAAGAAGCAACAAGATATTGAGAAAACGGTACAAGAGAAAAACATCACCCAAATCCATCTATATTTCTCAGATGTTCTCGGTGATTTAAAACTCTTGACGCTTTCGGCAAAATTGTTGCCTGAAGTCTTTGAGGGAAAAACGATGTTTGACGGTTCTTCAATCAACGGGTTCTCTTCCATCAAAAACTCAGACTTATTCTTGAGACCGGATTTAGATCGTCCACGGTATGAGCAAGATGGCGAGGAAAATATTTTGGCATTCTTCTGTGACGTATGCACTCCGGAGGGAGAGCGATATGAATACGACCCACGTAATGTATTGAAGGATGCACTCGAACGTGCAGCACGTGATGGCTACTCGGTATTCGTCGGGGCAGAGCCGGAATTCTTCATCTTTGACGAGAACGGGGAATTTTATGACGAGGCCGGATATTTCTCGACACGTTCAGAGGATAAAGGGTATGAAGTGCGACAGCACATCGCGAACCGTCTAAGCGGTGTCGGGTTCAATATTGAGGCTGTTCACCATGAAGTCGCTCCTGCGCAACATGAGATTGGCATCAAGTACGATGACGCACTCCATACAGCGGATAACATTCAGTTTTTTAAAGAAATCGTCAAGATTGCGGCGAAGGAGAAAGGGGCATCCGTCTCATTCTTGCCAAAACCGTTGCGTGATGTGAACGGTTCTGGAATGCACTTGAACATCTCTGTCTGGAAGAATGATGAGTCCGGAAATCCGACGACCAACGCGTTCGACGAAGTCGATGCGGATTACGGATTGTCGAAAACGGCGCGTCATTTCATCGAGGGAATCTTGAAGCATGCCCGTGCCACAGCAATCTTCACGAATCCACTACCTGAATCATACGAGCGTCTCGTTCCTGGATTCGAGGCACCTGTCAATATATGCTGGAGCCCATCGAACCGCAGTTCGATGATTCGAATTCCGGCTTCCCGTGGAAGTGCGACTCGTGTAGAGGTCCGAAACCCTGATCCGAGTGCGAACCCATATTTGGCACTTGCCGCGCTCATTTATGCCGGACTTGAAGGAATCGAGCAACAGCTCGTTCCGTCTTCTCCGAACGAGGACGACTTGTTCGAGTATTCAGCGAAGCAAATCGAGAGCCAAGGCATCGCATCACTGCCTGCGACATTCCATGAATCGATTCAGTCACTGAAACAAGACAACTTCCATGACTACTTTAACCACAATATGATCGATCGCTACTTGTCACTCATTCAAGTGCGAAAATAAAAATGACGCCAGCCGATTAAATCGGCTGACGTTTTTTGATGATTAATGGATACCACGCATATACACTTTGATTTTCGGTGCAAGTGCGAACAGAATCAAGCTTAAGATGATGGCGACGCCACCAATCACGCCGAAGTAGAGCATCTCGTTCTCAGGTGTGTAGAACTTGACCAGCTGTGCGTTGATCCCTTGCGCCGCAGCGTTCGATAAGAACCAGAGCGACATCGTTTGAGCGGAGAAGGCAGCTGGTGCGAGTTTAGTCGTTGCCGACAACCCGACCGGTGACAAACTTAGTTCTCCCAGAACGACGATGAAATAACTTAAGACGAGCCAGAGTGGGCTGACGAGGGCATCCGGACCACTGAAGTATGCTGGGAGCAGGATGACCAAGAAACTGATTCCGGCAAATAAGATCCCGAAAGCAAACTTCGTCGGAATGCTCGGTTCGCGGTCACCAAGTCGGACCCATAACCAAGCGAAGACCGGTGCCAGTAAGATGATGAACAGTGGGTTCAGTGATTGGAACCATGCTGGTGACAACGTGAATCCAAAGAACTCTAAGTCAGTCCGTGTATCAGCATAGCTCGCCAAAATCGTTGCACCCTGCTCTTGGATCGCCCAGAACATGACGGAGGCGATGAAGAGCGGAATGTAGGCGATGATTCGCGAGCGCTCGACCTCAGTCGTTTTCGGACTACGATACATGATGATGAAGTAAATCGTCGGAATCGCGATACCGAACACCCCGACGAGTGAGATGAACGTATTGATCGTGAACCATCCGAGTGGAATCAAAATCGCAAGCAAAATGGCAATTCCGATGGTAACAATGCTGACGATTTTTACCGTTTTCTTTTTCTCATCAGGCGTCAACGGATTCGGTACATACGAACCAGCTAAGCCGAGGTTCGTTTTTCGTGTCAATACGAAGACGACGAGTCCAACGAACATCCCGATTGCCGCGAGCGCAAAGCCCCAGTGGAATCCATAGTCTTTTTGCACTTGACCGACGATGAGTGGTGAAATGAATGCCCCTAAGTTGATACCCATGTAGAAGATACTGAATCCAGCGTCACGACGGCGATCCGTCTCGCTGTACATGTCTCCGACGATACTTGATACGTTTGGTTTCAATAATCCGGTACCAATGACGATCAACGCCATCGAGATGAACAAGAAGACGACGCTACCTGGAATCGAGAGGACGATGTGTCCGAGCATGATGAACACACCACCGTAGAAGACCGCGCGAGACGTCCCGAAAATCCGGTCTGCAAGCCATCCCCCAATGACCCCAGACATATAAACAAGCGCGCCATAGACGGACATGATTGAGAGTGCGACGTTTCGGTCTAGACCGAGTCCTCCCTCAGAGACTTCATAGTACATATAGAATACGAGGATGGCCCGCATGCCATAGTACGAGAAACGTTCCCAAAACTCAGTGAAGAATAAAGTGAACAACCCTTTCGGTTGTCCGAAGAAGCCTTTTTGTGGAACACTGTCCACGATTGTCTGTTTATCGATCCTTTCCATGAAAGATCCCTCCTTAACCGTTTTATCATAAAAAGGATTATTATGATTGTAAAGTGAATTGAATGATAATTTCAAATTTTAATAAAGATGAAAAGAATGAAAAGACCACACTTCCGAAATCAGAGAGTGTGGTCAATGAGCGGTTAAGCCGTCTTTTGTTTTGCTTCCGTCGCTTGGACATGACGTCCGAGCTGCCAATAGATGATGCCTGATAAACAACTCGCTCCACCGATGAGGATCAAAGCGATGTGTCCGGCACGATTGTCAAAAAAGACACTTGCGATGATTGGTGCCGTGACACCGCCGATCAGCCATTGGATACTCGCTGCACCGTTATAGGCACCACGCATATTCTCCGGTGCGATCAAGGCGATGAATGTCTGCTGAACAGGGGACATGATCATCTCACCTAACGTATAAAACGCATATACGGCGAGTAAGATCCCGACGAGTGGCACGTAAGGGGTATCGAGTGCGAACAAGGCTCTAGGCACAATCGCAAGCAAGATCATACCGATACCAAATACGGTCGCTCCTGCTAACATGACCTTACCGAACGGCTTGTTCCCGAGTTTTGAAGCAATCGGGAACTGGAAAAGAACTACCATGATTCCATTCAGTGCTAACAGATACGGAAATGGGTTCTGTTGTGCGGTATACGTCGGGAGCGATTCTTTTAAAAAGAGTGGTAGCATGCTCTCGACGACGGAGAATCCCATTGATATGAATATACCCGCAAAGATGAAGACGAGAAACACGCGATCGTTATAAAAGACGCGCAACACTTCCCGGTTGCTTGGAGTCTCATCTTCCGTAAACTCGGGCAACGACTCATGTATGAACGTGCCGAGCGCAATCGCATATAGTCCAAAGACGAATGCCGCCGCAAAGAAGATGAGCTCGCGGTCGATGAACAGCACCGCACTACCAAGAAGTGGACCGAATGCAGCGCCGATGTTATGTCCCATCCGTAAAAGTCCGAACGCTTCGTTCATATGCTCTGGCTCTGTGACATCGGCGACCATCGCGCTTGCGGCAGGGTGGAAGAGCGAGTTCGTCAGTCCGAGCATGGCGTTCAATAAAAGAAGCGGCCAGAACGAGTCGGCGAACGCAAATCCGATGAGGGCAAGTGCGTCCCCAATGATTGCGATCATCATGATTGGTTTTCGGCCATACAGGTCTGCTAGCCGTCCTCCGATCATCGAACCGAGGAGCGCCATGATTGGGCCAGTCGCCATGATGATTCCGACTTGAAGGTAGCTATCTAACTGGTCACTATAGTAGAGAACAAGGAATGGGGCAATCATGAACATCATAATTCCCGTAATCGTTTCCCCTAAAAAACGAATCCAAATGTTGCGGTCGAGCCGCTTGAGTGATTGAAACATACAGGTCACCTGCTTTATTTAATTTTAGACACAAAAGGGACGTCATATGCATGAAGGCATACGACGTCCCACGTTGTTTATGCATGCCTCGATAGGCAGGCGTCTTAGATATGAATCAATCGAAGAGGTGCCTGCCAATCAGTATGAACTTGAGTGAATGGTTTCGAAGATACTACTGACATGGGAACCTCTCCTTTCTGTTAATTGTGTTCTTCTCCTCAACTGTATGACACATTTCCTCAATGTGTCAACAAATTTATGAGGTGAATCAAAGTAATTCGTTTAGATTTTTTCGGTTCAGTCGATAATCGATGAGGCGAGACAAGACGACTTGAATCATGGCCGTGATCGGCACGCTCACGAACATCCCGATGAGGCCGAACAGGCTTCCTCCGATGATAATCGATGTGATGACCCAAAATGGTGTGATGCCGACACTATCTCCGAGAATCTTCGGTCCGAGCCACAATCCGTCAAACTGCTGTAACAAGAAGATGAACAAGAGTACCAATACGGCGGTGAACGGATCATAGAAATAGGTGATGATAAACGCTGGGATCATCCCGAGTAGCGGTCCGACATATGGGATGAAGTTTAAGACGCCGACGATGACTCCGAGAAGTAGGGCATATGGGGCCCCGATGATCAAGAGTCCGATGACTGCTAGCACTCCAATAATCAGACAGTCGAGCGACTTCCCAATGATATATCGCTTAAAGATATAATCCATCTCTTGAAAGATATCGATTGTCGTCTTCGCAGTGCCGACGGGTAATAGCGCATAGAGAAGACGCTTGAACATACGAGCGAAGACTTCTTTGTCCTTTAACAAATAGATGGAGATGACAATCCCAATCAAGAAGTTGATCAATGTCATTGTAAAACTAGAGACATAACTAACGGAAGAGAGGACGGCCGTCTCGACCCATCCAGAGTAACGATCCTCGAAGCGCGCAAAATCAATCGCTTGGGCGATCGTCGCGTTATAGTCTTTCAAGTAATTGTTCACTTCACCTAAAAACACGTCGATTTGACGGATATAAACCGGTAACTCATTAATGAGTGATGACAGACTCGAGTAAATCCGCGGGAACAACGTGACGACCGAAATCGCCAAGATGCCGATGAACGTGATATAGACGATGAGTAGTCCTTGATACCGCTTCAAGTGGAACCGTTCTTCAATATAAGAGAGTACGGTGTTGAGTAACAAGGCGATGGCGATCCCCATGATGATAGGGGTCAGTAACTGAAACGTGTATTGTAAGACACGTGAGATGGTATCCGGTTCACTGATGACACGCCATAAGACGAGCAAGATCAGTCCGATTACACTCAGTTTCCAAATAAGTTGACGATTAAGCTCCAATGCTCTATCCCCTCATACAAATATAATTTTTCTACTCTTTTACTATGAATGTTTTTTGAAAAGGATTCAATAGATGTTCTCTTTGAAAAAAATGTTTGACACCGTTGGGAATGTCTGGTTAACTTAGGGACATACAAAAATTACATAGCGAATGACACTTTCTATCAAGAGAAGCGGAGGGACTGGCCCGATGAAGCTTCAGCAACAGATTGCAAAATACTGTGCTAATTCCAGCAAGGTGACCTTGAGAGATGGAAAGGTGGTTGACTACATACGTCTGTATCGAGCACCCCTTTCCTCAGAAAGGGGTGTTTTTTCGTATTAGGAGGACCCATCATGGCAGACAGACGTTCCAAGTTATTAAAATCGTTACCGACACAACACTTTGTCGGATTAGCAGAAGAAGTCGCGGCAGTCGAGGCGAGTGGCAAGACTGTCATCCGACTCGGACAAGGCACACCCGACTTACCGACACCAGCTCCGATCTGTGAGGCACTGGAACGAGCATTGACCGACCCGACGACCCATCAATACGGACCATTCCGGGGACAGGCTCGACTAAAAGAAGCTGTGGCCGCATTCTATCAACGTGAATACGGAGTCGACCTCGACCCGGCGCGAGAAGTGGCGATTTTGATTGGCAGCAAATCGGGTCTCATCACGTTGCCTCAGTGTCTTCTTGAGCCGGGTGAAGGCATCTTGCTCCCGAACCCTGGCTATCCCGATTATATCTCGGGAGCGCGTCTCGCCGGAGCGGACATCATCGATTTGACGTTGAAGGAAGAGCACGGCTATCTCCCGGATTACACCACGCTCGATCCGCTTCATGCACGACTCATGTATTTGAACTACCCGAGCAATCCGACCGGCGCTGTCGCGACGCCAGCCTTCTTTGAGGAGACGGTTAAATTCGCCACAAACCATGATCTGATGGTCGTACACGATTTCGCCTATGGAAGTATTGGCTTTGATGGGCATGTCCCGCCAAGTTTTCTCCAAGCAGACGGGGCAAAAGAAATCGGGATTGAGGTGTATACGATGTCGAAGGCGTTCAACATGTCGGGATGGCGTGTCGCGTTCGCAGTCGGAAATGCAGATATCATCGAGGCGATCAATACGTACCAAGATCATGTCCACGTCTCTGTGTTCTCTGCCATTCAAGAGGCAGCCATCGTGGCGTTAGAATCCCCGCGTGACATACGTGACGACCTAGCCTCGCTTTACGAAACAAGACGAAACCGATTGATTGACGGGTTACGCCGGGCAGGGTGGGAGATTGAGGCACCAAAAGGTTCTTTCTTCGTATGGGCGAGAGTGCCTGAAGGCGATGCAAAATCATTCTCGACGAAGTTACTACATGAGGCGGGCGTCGCCGTCACACCTGGCTACTTCTTTGGAACGGAGGGGGAGCACCACATCCGGTTTGGCCTCGTATCATCTGAACAGAAGATTGATGAAGCGGTAGAACGGATTGAAAGACTGTTTGCAGCCTACGAGGAGGTCCATCAATGATTCGACAAGCGGTGCTGGAATACGACCATTCGAACGATGCACTCAATAAACTTTATCTTTTGATTGGGAATCGGGAGGCACTCGTTTTGAAAGGAATTAACGGATACGATGAAGCGGTTCGCGTGTCCCCTCGTCTAGCAGAAGTTCCGAGTGTACGATTCAACGGGGAATGTTCAGACGAAGAACTCAAACGATTAAAAGCGTATCGACCTGACGTATGGATTGCCGTCGGTGGCGGTAAATTGATTGATACGGCGAAGCGGATTGCATTTACCCAGTCGGTCCCGCTCATCGTCGTTCCGACACTTGTGTCAAACTGTGCCGCCTTCACCCCGCTCAGCGTGATCTATGGAGAAGACGGTACATATTTACGATATGATACGTTCCCCGTCGTCATCGAGCGCGTCATCGTGGATGAACGATTGTTACGCGACTCACCTTATGACTATTTCAGAGCCGGTGTGATTGATACGGTCGCGAAGTGGTTCGAAGCCCGATATATTAGCGGAACAACATCAAGGGACGCAGGGATTCAATCGGGGCTTTCGCTTGCGGCACAGTGTGGAGCGTTGATGGATTTGTCCATTCGTGAAGATGACTTCCGCCGTTATGACACGGACATCCGATCTATCGTCGATCATGTCCTCGCCATTGGAGGTGCCGTCGGTGGGTTCGGCGATGCCGGCACTCGTGTCGCCGTCGCCCATGCGGTGCATAATGCGCTCAGTCGTTTTGATTCGACGCATCACTGGTTGCACGGGGATAAAGTAGGCTTTGGGCTGATCGTTCAAGAACGATTGGCTTCATCCGAAGACGCCTCATTCCTCGAGAATTGGCTACACGCCATCGCCGCTCCGACGTCACTTGAACAACTTGGGATTCGCTTTGACCAAATCGATGAGTTGGTCGATTATGTCGTCGAAGAAATGACGATTCAAGGCATTCACAAGGTCGAAGATACCGAGCAATTAAAAGAAATTTTAAGAAATCTTCAAGAAACAGTTTACAAATAATTCTTTTATCAGTAATATAATAACAAAATAATAGAACCGATTGCTTATCAAGAGTGGTGGAGGGACTGGCCCGATGAAACCCGGCAACCAGATCAGAAATGATCATGGTGCTAATTCCAACAGACGAGACGTCTGGGAGATGAGCGTGTCCGACTTTCACGTGTCGTGCCCGCCGCTCTTTTTGAGTAGCGGGCTTTTCATTTGGAGGAGGAATCATTCATGAACATCAAACAAAAAACCATTTTGGCAGGTACATCTATCCTTGCGGCCATCGCACTCTCAGCGTGCGGACAATCCGAGGCGAGCGAGACGCTCAGCACGAAAGAGCTGACGATCGGCGTCACTGGTGGACCACACGAACAGATCGCCGAGAAAGTACAGGAGCTCGCAAAAGAAGATGGGCTTGAAATCGACATCAAAGTATTCAACGATTACAACACGCCGAACACGGCTCTCGATGAAGGGAGTCTCGACGTGAACAGCTATCAGACGCTCTCGTTCCTCGAACTGCAAAAAGCGGACAAGGGGTATAAGATTGACGACGTCTTCAAGACGGTCGCTTTCCCGATGGGGCTCTATTCAGAGAAATTGACGGATATCAAGGACTTAAAGGAAGGTGATAAAGTGGCCGTCCCGAACGACCCGGCGAATGAGCTCCGTGCGTTACGACTATATGAAACGGCTGGGCTCATCACATTAAAAGAAGGATTGACGGATAAAGCAACGAAGCGCGACATTGCTGAGAATCCGCTCAACCTCGAATTTATTGAACTCGAAGC
Source organism: Exiguobacterium sp. BG5(2022) (assembly GCF_031844365.1). GTDB lineage: Bacteria > Bacillota > Bacilli > Exiguobacteriales > Exiguobacteriaceae > Exiguobacterium > Exiguobacterium profundum. The sequence continues at coordinate 791,862 of NZ_JAUZVB010000001.1, read as the reverse complement.
ATCCCAACTGCCGACGCAACTCCCGGAAGTGGCACTCGCAGCTATCAACACGAACTTCGCGATGGGAGCGGGTCTATCCATTAATGAAGATGCCCTCTTCCATGAAGATACGGTCGATAACCCGTATCCGAACTATGTCGTCGTCCGTTCAGCCAATAAAGAAGATGAAGTCGTGAAGACGCTCGAGTCTTACTATCATTCAGAGGAAGTACGTGCCTTCATCGAAGAAGAATTCAATGGTTCGGTCGTGCCGGCGTTTTAAGGAGGGGTCTTATGATTGAACTGAAACAAATCACCAAGGAGTTCAAGGTCAACGGAGACACAATCACGGCACTCGATGATGTCTCCCTCACGATTGAGAGAGGAGAAATTTTCGGAATCATCGGACGAAGTGGTGCCGGTAAGAGTACGCTCATCCGGATGATCAATCTTTTGGAGCGTCCGACATCAGGGGTTGTCGAGATTGAGGGACAAGATATCACGCTCCTCAAAAAGAAAGGGTTGTCGACGTTACGCCAGCGAATCGGTATGATCTTTCAGCACTACAACTTGCTGAAGACTGCGACCGTCGAAGAGAATGTCGCCATCCCGCTTCGTCTCGAAGGTCTGGGGAAGCAGGTCATCCGTGAACGGGTCGACCGCTATCTCCAAATCGTCGGACTGAGCGAACATCGGAACCATTACCCTGAACAATTGTCGGGTGGACAGAAACAACGTGTCGCCATTGCGCGAGCGCTCGCCCACGAGCCTGATATTCTCCTTAGTGATGAAGCGACAAGTGCACTCGACCCTGAGACGACCGAGTCGATTTTAGAGTTACTGCTCGAAATCAATCGCGAGCTCGGATTGACGATTTTCTTGATCACACATGAGATGGAAGTCATCGAACGAATCTGTGACCGGGTCGCCGTCATCGATCGTGGCCAAATCGTTGAACAAGGACACGTACTAGACGTCTTCTCCAATCCGTCACACGAGACGACCCAGAAGTTTCTTAAGACAAACCTCGACGTGCCGGAAGAAGTCGTCTCGGAACTCCAGACTCGGGGAACGCTCGTCCACTTGTCGTTCATCGGCAGTCAGACAGAACAAGCAGTCCTGGCACAATTGACCAAGCGGTTCGGCATCCTACCGAACATCATCGGAGGCGGAATCAAGAAGTTAAAGGCGGGGCTTGTCGGAAACTTGCTCGTCCATCTTGACGGGGATCATGATCAAACGGAACTCGCCGTCCGTTATTTGAAGACGAGCGGCGTACATGTGAGGGAGGTGTCAAACCATGCAACAGTTTTGGACAGACTGGGGTGACTTAATCTGGACAGGAACGGTTCAAACGTTGACGATGACGAGCATCGCGCTTTTGATCTCGACCTTGATCGGATTGCCGCTCGGGACGTTGCTCGTTTTGACGAGACCGAATGGCAGACTCGCAAACCGATTCGTCTATGGTGGCTTATCGAGCGTTATCAACGTCATCCGTTCCATCCCGTTCATCATTCTGTTGTTCTTCATCTTGCCGTTCACACGGTTCATCATGGGGACGACAATCGGCGTGCAGGGCGTCTTGCTCCCCTTGATCGTCTTCACCGCCCCGTATATTGCGCGACTCATGGAGTCGGCACTACTCGAAGTCGACCGCGGGGTCATCGAGGCGTATGAAGCGATGGGCATCTCGACGAGAAAAATCATCTGGTATGTGTTAATCCGTGAAGCACGTTCTTCTATCGTTCTCGGATTGACGATTGCGACGATCGGGTTGATTGGAGCGACGGCGATGGCGGGACTCGTCGGGGCAGGTGGACTGGGGGACATCGCCTATCAATACGGACACCTTCGTTTCGAACCGGAAGTCATGTACGTGACCATTTTCGTCCTCATCCTCCTCGTTCAGTCCATCCAATCCTTCGGGAATCGACTGGCGGCAAAATTGAAAAAGGCATAAAAAGAATCGTGTCGCGAAAGCGACACGATTTATGCGTTATGGAGCAGACGTTTCAGTTCAGCGATGCGGTCATGTCTCGGGATGAACGTCCGAATCTCTTTTTCACTGAAACCGACCTGGATGCGATGATGGTCGAAGACGATCGGACTTTTCAGGATTTGAGGATTCGAGGCGACGAAGCTATATAGCTCACGAATCGACATCTCATCTAGTTTCTCTGCCGCTTGTTTATAGACACTCTTTTGGACCGACAACAAGTCCGTCGTCCCATTTTCCGTCAGGCTCAACATCTCTTTGAATTCTCCGAAGGATAAACCTTGGTCTGTCAATTTCTTTTCGATGAAGGGAATTTTTTGTTCCCGTAACCAATCAATCGTTTTTCTGGAAGAACTGCAGCTCGTATGCGTGAATACCGTGACCGTCACGACAACCACTTCTCCTTTACATCAGTTTGGTTCTAACTATTATCTCCTTTTATACGTTCGAGTGCGTGATTATGTTTCAAATCACATACAGTTTCTTTTTGATTGAGCATGACTTCGTTCGGGTACAGATTTCATGAGTAACCAGATAAGGAGGAATGAAGATGTTTGACTATACCGTACAATCTGACCGTACCGTGGATGATGTTGTCATTCGTCTCGGAGAAGCATTGAAAGAAGAATCATTCGGGGTGCTCTGGGACTTTGATTTGAGTGAGACGCTCGAGAAAAAGGGAGAGGGGATTGATGGGAAGTATCGTATCTTAGAAGTATGCAATCCGAAGGCGGCAAAAGAAGTGCTGTCGCAACAGTTAGAAGGAGGCTACTTCCTTCCATGCAAAATCGCGGTGTTCGAAAAAGACGACCATACCCAAATTGGTATGCCGAGACCGACTGAATTAATTCGCCTCATCGATGACGAATCGTTACAAGCCGTTGCGTTAGACGTCGAGTCCCGATTGCAACGTGCCATCGACCAAAGTAAATGATTGTTCTACCATCCGCTCATGAAACGTGAGCGGATTTTTTTCGTATAGGATAGTTAGATAATGGTAAAATTGGATGATGAGATTATAGGAGGGGATATTTTGTACAAAAGAGGAATCATGATGTTACTTAGTGCTTCATTTTTAAGCGCTTGTGGGGCATCTAATATAGAAGTCATTCAACTAGATTACATAGAGGATCAATGGAACGTGGAAAGCTATTCAAAAGAAGGAGAGATGATTAAAGTTCATGAGTCAAAAGAAGTATTGGCTGCATGCGAAGGGGAGCGTGCAACCGAATTAAAGGGTGACATCACGGTATATCAAACGGCGATTGCAGGGAGAACCGAGCCTGTTTCAGCCATGACCCCATATACAATGAAAGTCGTGACGTACTTAGAAGGTGACGAACGGTATGCCGTATGTCGTGAAAGCTACACCAATCAACTGATGGCGGAAGCGATTGACTCGTTTCCAGACTTTGTGAATACAAGTGACGGAATTCGACTTCCACGACTCCCTCGTATTCATCAGACATCTTCTGCGTTACAAGACAAGTTGGTGGAAGCAGAAGGATTGGATTTTGACGGGAATTCCATCACCTCGTTCCCGCATACGTTACTGGAAATCGAACCGGCGCTCTACGGCGAACTTGAAATGAAACTCGGTGGCAAGGTGATCCGTTATCCGATTGCGCAGTTCGAGCCCCGAGGATTTGAGATGCCGAATCAACAGATTGCCATCGGATATGATAACAAGACGTTTCGTCCATATATTCTTTACTCGTTTGACGGTCAATTTTTCATGCCTCAACCGATTGAGTTTGATGAGTTAGAGGACCCGGAGTCAAAAGAGAATACCGTCTTTTCCGAGTTAGAGATCAAGACTGTCGCGACAGCTCGTGAACTGAACGAAGAAGAGGAAACTCCGCTCTATACTTTCTCGTATCTGAAAAACGGGAAACATGTGACCGAAACGATGACGATTCGATTCGCTCCTGGCTTGTTTTTAAAAGAAGGAGAAGAACCGGATCCGATGTTTGAGGATTGGTTGCCTGTTGAAGAAGCCGGGCCAAGGGTCATCGTCCATCGCAAACCATACGATGGAGGGGCGATGGAATTCGCAGAGTATAGTGAGGCCACGAAAGAGGAAGCGAAAGAATTGTTCGACATCATCAATGAGGCAGACCCCGTCGATCGCCGCGGAGAAGATTCAGAATATCGATATTTGACTTTAACAGACGGTTGGAAGGGTCAAGTGTTCGAAATCAGCTATCAAAAACGTTCGAAAAAAATTGATATCTATTTAACGGACCTGCTCCGCGATCAAACATTTAAATTATCGAGCGAAGGAGCGGAATCGTTCTTAGACATATTTCCGCGCCTAAGGGAAACATTATGAAGCGAATCCTTATATTCATTTGCTGTATTGGTTTGATGACAGGTTGTGATGATGAACAGATGGATGTCGTAAAGCTAGATCACATATCGGAGCATTGGAATGTGAAAAATCTTCAATCAGGTCATATGGATGCCAAGTCGGTGAAGTGGACTCCTGATTTACTCGATACGTGTTCCGGGAATGCAATTTCACGAATCGAAGAGGACGTCACCGTCTATCGCTCGTATGAATTGAATCGAAAATTCGATGATGCACATAAAATCGTGATGTATATGGAAGGAAATCAACCATACGCTGTTTGCTATGACAGTGCTTCTGAACAAATCAGGGCGGAAGAGATAGATGAATTCCCTTACTTCGTTCATACGGAAGAAGGGACCGACATCTTGAGTACGCCAACGATTCGCTCGGGTACACATGAAGAATTGAAAGAAATGGAACAGAAAGACGAAGGGCATTTCTATCCTGCTCCCATCCGTCTCCTCGAAGGGACGATGATTCATGTGACACCCTCATTATATGGCCAGATTGATTTATCGATTGGAGATCAACAAGGACTGTTCCCCATTTCACATTTGGAGCCATTTAGTGCCCAATCGGAAGAAGTGGGAATCGCGCTTGGGTATGACGAACAATCGAAAGAAGCGTATTTTTACTATGAGAAAAATGATGGATTGACGACCATGCTTCCTTTAGTCGTGTGGAATGAAAAAGAGCATAAACACGAGCCGATTCAATTCGAAGGACTACGAGTAGAACAGGCATTACAGGGGGACATTCTCGAACCTGGTGTTAAGACGCCTCTTTATACGTTCTCCTTCGTTGAAGGTGGGAAACGTGTGAATGAAGTGATCAGTCTAACTTACTTGAATGGTGAATTTTCGACAAATGATGCTGTCCGCAACGCAAGCGAATCAAATCCTGCTGGCGAAACTGATCCATTCGTTTTCGTTCATGAGAAACCTTTAAACGGAGCAATCGATGTCCAGTACCCGGACGTGCTACGAGCTGAAGGGAACGACATATCTGATTTGATGGCTGTAATCAAGGATGCTACACCTGTCAAACGTGCTGGAGATGTGACTGACTATTCGCGTCTTTCGATCATCGATGGTTGGGGTGGTCAAGAATTTCAGTTAAGTTTCAAGGAACGATCTCAAAAAATCGATGTTTATCTGACGGATCCACTTCGCGATCAAACATTTAAATTATCAAGCAAAGGAGCGGAACGGTTCTTGGATGTATTTCCGGAGGTGAAAGGGTCATGATGAAACGAATGCTATTGATGTTAAGCACAGTCGGGATTTTATCGGGTTGTGGTAGTGAAAAAATGGATGTCGTGCAGCTAGACTATATGCCTGAGCAATGGAACGTGGGCGATTTGTATTCGAATCAGATGGATGCCGAATCGGAGACATGGACGACGCACATCCTCGATGCATGCTCAGGCGAGCCGATTACACAGATTGAAGGGGATGTAACGGTTTTCAATTCATATGCGGTGAATCGGAAAGTCATGATATCAGATTATGATCCGAGCTCATATAAATTGGTGACTTTCTTGAAAGGAAAAGAAAACTACACCATTTGCTATGATGGAGACTATTCCAACATGAAATTAGGGAAGATTGATGAACTACCGGACTTCCTCGATTTATCAGCGGGTATCAAAGTCCCGAGCGTCCCGAAGATGAAAGCGGGTACGAAAGAGGAAGAACACGTCGCAGAACAGAGTGACCCATCCGAGTACCTTGGGATGCCCATCAACCTGTTCGAAGACACGATGATTCATTTGACCTCTCCTTTGAATGGCGCGATTGCATTGACAGTAGGTGAACGGGAAGGAATCTTTCCCGTCTCGACCATTGAACCATATAATGCGCAAATGGGAACCGCAAAGATTGCACTCGGATATAATGACAAATTGAAAGCCGCTCACTTTTACTTCGAAACTACGAACGGTACGACATCTATTCAACCTTTCCTTGTATGGGATGAGAAAGACGGCGCACATGTCCCCATCCAGTTCGAAGGATTACAAGTCGAACGGGTCCTCCAGACGGATACATTAGAGCCGGGGGTTAAGACACCGCTTTACATATTCTCATACATGAAAAATGGAAAGCGTGTGAAAGAAGAAGTCAGCTTGACGTACACGAAGGGCGAGTTTGCCACGAATGAGTCCATTAAAGAATCCACTGAAGCAGGACTCATTGCAAATCCTTCCGTTCCGCGAGGTCCGTTTTTCTTTCTCCATAAAAAACCTTTAGATGCGGAGGCCACATTGAATTATCCGGATACATTGCGTGCAGCTGGCACCGACATGTCTGATTTGATGAACGCATTTGAGGAGGCAGAACCAGTGGATCGAGCTGGAGAAGTGGGGGACTATCCCCTTCTCACCATCATCGAGGGATGGAAAGGGCAAGAGTTTCAGTTAAGCTTCAAGAAACGGTCTAAAAAAGTAGATGTCTATGTGACGGATGAATCACGCGATCAAACGTTCAAACTGAGCAGTGCAGGGGCGGAAACGTTCTTCTCCTATTTCCCAGATTTAGATGAGTGAAGGGCGCCCCTCGGCGTCTTTTCATTTGGTAAATACTTCAAAACCAAGATATTGACCTTCTGTATAAAAAGAGAGTAATGGAATGTTATGGGATACGTTACACTGAAATTCACGATTTAGTACGAACATCCTAGGAATAAGAAAGGTTGCTATCTATAATGAGTACTTTGAACCAAAAAGGAATTCAATCTGAGGACGTTTTTCAATCCATTGAAACGAATATGGCGATGATTCGATTCGACCGTCAACGCCGGGTCGTCGATGTGAACGACACGTTCGCGAAAGCAATGAAATACAGACGCGAGGAGATGATTGGCATGCAGCATCACTTGTTCTGCCCTTCTTCCTTTGTCAATAGTCCAGAGTATTCGGCATTTTGGGAGAAATTATGGAATGGTTTCAGTTTCTCGGATAAAGTGGAGCGCGAGAATGCAAAAGGGGAAACCATTTGGCTCGAGGCGACGTATATGCCGATTTTTGAAGGAGATGATGTCGTCGGTGTCGTCAAGATCGCATCGGACATCACCGCACGGCAACAAGTGATTGAGGATTATGCGTATCGCTTTAAATCGATGACCGATGTGCTCGACGAACGGGCGAAGACAGGCATGCAAGATACGAAAGTATTGAATGAAACGATTGAAAAGCTTGCGAAAGATGCCGCGGACAACCTCCATGCCCTTCAGAACTTGCGTCGTCAAGCCGATGACATCGCGAAAATTGCCTCGTCGATCAAAGAGATTGCCGCACAAACGAATCTGTTGTCCCTGAATGCTGCCATCGAAGCGGCACGAGCAGGTGAACACGGGCTTGGATTTAATGTGGTTGCGACTGAGGTCCGCAACCTCTCCCGTATGGTTGAACGTGCGGTCATCGACGTCAACTCGAACACGGAAGGGATGAACGTCGAGCTTCGGAAAATTGTAGAAGGTGTCACTGCGTCCAATCAAGAGATTCAGTTAAGTGCAAAAACGATGGAACAGACGATGGAGCGATTCCATACGTTCGAGCAGGCAGCAGCCGAGCTACATGATACGGCCGACACATTTACATCCAACCTGTGAACCGATTGACCCTACACGGGGTCAGTCGGTTTTTTTGAGTCGTAACGTATGTCCTTGTCGTTTCAACCAATCTTTCGCTGTAGCGGTGTTCGGATAGATCGTTTGTAAAGTTCTCCAAAAAGAAGGGGAGTGATCGAAGTGAACGAGATGCACCCATTCGTGGGCGATGACGTAGTCCATCATCTCTTTTGGCGCCAGCATGAGGCGGACATTGATGGAGATGGTTCCGTTCGAACTACATGATCCCCAGCGTGTCTTTTGGTGACCGATACGAATCTTTTTCGCTTTAACGCCTAAGATCTTTTCATAAATTGGTGCCCGCTCGATCGCATAGTGTAAGGCACGTTCACGAAGCCAAATCTCATACTGTTTCCAGAGTGTAGCGTCGTCCCATGCTTCCGGAACCCAAAAAGACGTGCCGTCATGCCGAAGCGTCCGCCCGCTGTCTCTTCTGACCGGGTAATGCTCTCCGTGAAGCACAAGTCCGCGATCAAGAACGGACATCTGTTGAGGAAGATTCTGCAACGTCTCACGAATCCATGTGTCGTGCTCTTCTAGTGCGCGGTCGACGAGACGTTTTGGCAATCGAGCCGGGACTCGGAGTTCGATTCCTTCCGGTGTGACATAAAAGGCAGCTCTTTTTCTTCGTTTGTTTCGAATGACGGTAACACGCATTGATGTGCCTCCTTTCTTATCTCGATAGAGTATAACGAAGTCGGCAAAAAACTGCCATGCTTTTTTTGGCACGTAGTCGAATCAACTTTGATACAGTAAGAGTAGGAGGGATGAACATGAAATCAATTTTACAACAACAACTTGAACGTAAAGGTACGAATTCAGTGAAGTGGGATGGGTTGGAGCGATGGTTCCATTTGTCAGAAGATGTGTTACCGCTATGGGTAGCGGATATCGACATCCGTACTGCACCGTCCATCTCCGAGGCGCTCGCTATAAAAGCCGCTCAAGGGGAATTCGGGTATACATTGTTCGCAGCTGAAGCGCAAACAGCGGTGAGCGATTGGTACGGCCGACGTCACGATTTAATTGTTGACCCGAACCATGTGTTATTCTCTAGCGGTGTCGTGCCTGCGTTGACGCATATCGTCGAGGCGTTGACTGAAGTCGGAGATGGCGTCGTCATCCAGTCACCTGTCTATCCACCATTCCACGAACTCGTTGTCGGTTCCAAGCGACAAGTGTTCGATGCCCCGTTGAAAAAAATTGACGAGCGCTACGAGATGGATTTTGTCGCACTCGAGGAAGCGATGAAACAAGCGAAACTCTTCCTACTCTGTTCCCCACATAATCCAGTTGGGCGTGTCTGGACGAGAGCGGAACTAGAAAAGGTCGTAGCACTCGCGGATCAATATGAGGTGATTGTCGTCGCTGACGAGATTCATGCAGATTTGACATTCCCGTCTCATAAACATACCGCAATCGGCACACTCGACTCGCGTATCATCACGGTAAGTGCGCCCTCAAAAGCATTTAACATCGCCGGATTATTTGCGTCCTACATCATTTGTCCGGTCGATGAGTGGCGGAAGCAAATCACGAAAGTACAGAACAAACATCATGTGCTCCCGACACCGTTCGCGAACACGGCTATCATCGCCGCGTATACCGATAACCGCGCGGAACGTTGGCTCGACCAGTTGCGAGAAGAATTGGAGCAGCAAATGAATGACGTGATCGATTCCATCGAATCAAACCTTCCGATGCTCCATACGACCCGTCCGGAAGCGAGTTATCTGCTTTGGCTCGATTTCTCGGAGTTACCGATGTCTGCCGAGGAGCGGAAGTCATGGCTTCATCATGAGGTTCGGATCTTCTTGTCACCGGGTGGTCCGTTCGGTCCTCAAGGTGAAGCGTTCGAACGGATGAATATCGGGACTCGTCGTGAACTGTTGGACGAGGCGATTCATCGGCTGAGCGCGCAAATGAAGCGAAAAGCGTTTGTGTAAAACGAGAATCGGGAAAAATTCACAATGAGATGATGAAAGAAAGTGAGTGGATGGGATGGAGACGATCAACTGGAAGAAAAAGATGGAGGAACAGTTAAGGCGTAGCGGCTTCACCTTGCAAGTCGAAAACATGTCCAATATCCGCTTGACTGAGATTCATGCGAGTTCTTCTCCGTTGATCTCTTATCCGCTCCGAGTTCGTCTATATGAGCGGATGGGTTGGCTCATGTGTACGGTCGATTCGCCAACGCTCAATCGGAATGAAGACCATCCGTTATTTGAACGCATGGTGACCGCCGTCTTTGAACGAATTGTGCGTCACCTGTATAACGGGTATGGTTTTCACATTTTGACGTTCATCGGAGATACCGGAAATTACATCGCCCCAAAAGATTCGGAGACAGGGGAGGTCGTACGCCTCGTCGCCCACCTTTGGAATGACCGTTCGTACATTCACCTCGACACCTTCGAGGAGTATCCCGCCTTATATGTGACGCCACCGTGGGCACATCAAGCCTATGCCATCGAAAGCACAGACGATGAGTGGGTCATCTACGCGGGGAGAGGGGGAAGGCCGTCGACCGATTATCGTGCTGACGGTGTTGAATTGAAACCTCATCGTCTATCGGATGGTGAGCTCTTCTTCCCGGTGAATCGGATTTCGAAAGAGAAAGGAACCCCCGCCCTGGCCGAATGGCTTCGACTCGAAAGACGAGAAGTCGAGGACTTTATGATGTCCTTCATGCAGACAATCCGGAAGTTTGATCCGTCGTTTGGATTCGCATGGGGTGGAACGGAAACATTTTTTCATGGTGTACCGGTTGAACCGTACGCGCAGGTGCTCAGGCTTGAAAGTGGGAAACGTCGCTATCGCGTCATGAACAACACGGCAAAACGACTATTTGCCGTCTCGGACGACCCGAACGAGTGTCTGAAGGAAGTGAGTCGAACACTAGGGACGATCACGCTCCCTGAACGGCGTGTCTCAGCCCTCGGCCAATTGATCATGGGGATCTGGCAACAGTTTGAAACCGATGAGGAAACATACATTCAAGAAGTCGCGTTTCGTGACATCTCCAAATTCCAAATGGAAGAAAAGATCGGGTATGCCCTCGCGAATCAACAACGGATTCGCTGGATTGACAAGAACCATCCGCATAAGGATGTGATCGAATATGCTCATCTACGGATCACGTTCCCGAAACGACCACCTGGGCTTGTTACAGTCGAACCCGCTGAATCCGGACAAGAGAGAGGTGCTTTATGAGAATCGTTGACGCACGAGCCGTGCCAATCGATCATGAAGATGTGATCGCCGTTACCCCTACCTCGGTCTACTATCGAGAGAAGAGAGATCGCACGACATTCTCGCTCTATCGCTTTGACGAAGAGGATGGCGTGATTACACAATTGAACCGGAGGGAGTACGCGGATTACGGTTATCCTAAGCTATTCGTCGATGGAGACATCGTCTACTTTATAAATGAGGTCCCGGACGGTGAAGGGGTGGTCAAGACAGAACTGATCGCCTTCTCCTATAAGGCGGGCACCGAAGAAGTGGTCACGACGTTTGAGAAGCGTGGAAATAGCACATTGTTCTGGGTACTGGATCATCGTTACTTCCTCTTTTTGACGGCGTTTGAATCATCGGATGAGGCGTGGCTCTTTGATCGGGTGACCAATCAACGGGAGCGTATTCGGGATGAGCGTCTCGTCGGTAAGACGGAACGTTTCCGAGAATTGTATTTGTTCACGACCACATTTGATGGTGTTCCGTACATCGTCTGCAACGCAAGACTCGATGAGTTTGACTATTACAATGCACTCGATGATGGGCGCATCTCTCCTGACGACCCGATTGACCATTCCGAGGCACTCTTGATTTGCCCACTCGAAGAGGCGGTCGAGGCGATATGGGATCAACGGGATGAATTGCCATTCGATGATATTCTCCGTCTCCAAGGGGAAGGGGACACGGTCCAATATCTAGGAGAAAATGAAGGGACGCTTCGATTCTCCGCGTTTGTTGACGCGTTGAATGAGGAGGTCATCTATGATTTGACGGCTCCCGATGTCTTGCATGAAGTATCGGTCGTCGATTGGGGTGCTTATGAACCGATTGATTTCACTTACGACGATATAAGTTCGTCGATTTTCATCAAAGTTGATGAGACGGATATGCACTCAGAAGTCATTGACCTCGCAACCGGTGCGCGTTATATCGACGCGGAACCGTTCGAACGCGTCATCGGTCACCGCTATCTCGTCCATGAATATACGGAAGGGCTATCGAGCGGTGTCGTGATCTTCGATTTGAAATCTGAAGAACGTTTCGCATATGACAATGCCTATTTTATGGTCATCGATGATGCCATATTGATATTGTCAATGTCTAGTATATAAATATAACCACCACCCATCATATAGGTGGTGGTTATATTTGGATATATAGTTTACATAACATATTACTGTAAACCTGATATTGCGTGTTTTTTCCGTTCGTCTCCGATATGGGCATAGACTTGTGTCGTTGCTACAGATTCATGTCCGAGAAGCTGCTGAATCGTGAGCACATCGACCCCACCCATCGCGAGACGTGAGGCGAAGGTGTGACGCAACTTATGCGGCGTCACCTGCTTATAGCTCAAGAACGGTAGGTAAGGCTTCAAACGGTCAATATGACATTTCAACATATGTTGAACCGTTCGTACAGCGATTCGATTTCCCTTCTCATTTTGGAACACCGCACCTTCGCTCGACGCGTGGCGATATTCAGAGAGGAGCGGAAGAAGTGGCCCTGCAATTGGGATCAATCGTTCCTTGTTCCCTTTACCGATGACCCGAATCGTCCCGGTCTCGAGATTGATATCGGACCAATTGAGTCCGACAAGCTCGGATACGCGCATACCTGTTAGTCCGAGTAACTGTATGATTAAAAAGTCACGTGCACGATTCAGTTCGTACCAACTCGCCTCGCGATTCGTCATGCCGACGTTGCTACGTACAAGCGTCGAGAAATCGAGCCATTCCGATTCCGTCAAATAAACGGGATTCCGTTTGCCGCGCTTCGGACGTTCCACGGTTTGAAAGGGATTCACCGTCGCTTGATTGGTCTCGATTAAGTAATTGAAGAGTGACTGTAACGTTGAAAGCTTCCGATTGATGACGCTTGGAGCGTTTTCGAGATCGAGGGCAAGATAAGTCGCATACGCTTCTGCACCGGCATGGTCAATCTCTGTGAATGATGCCAAGTCAATCGTTTCAGACTCTAACTCGGTACCGGTCACGCGCTCGACCCAACGAAAGAAATCTAAAACATCATACACATAGCGTTGGGCCGTCTGTTTGGAGTAGTGCTTTGCTGCTAAATGATGAAAAAACTGTTGGATGAATGCGGGTAGTCGGTGCAACCCGTTCAACTCGAAGCGTTTCGTCGTCGTCGGTGTCTGCCGCTGTCCAAGTTGACCGAAAATACTCATGGAATGCCCCTTTCTTCATGTTGTTCTCACTTGATTCTTTCCGTTGCGCTTCCCTTCACGAAGGAAGTCATCTGCCTCTTTTATAATCTCTTCAACCGTATCGTGACCAGTACGAACCGCAAGTCCGAATGTCATTGTGACATGAAGTCGTTCCCCTGCGTAATAGAGAGGAATCGATTCGATTTGCTGTCTCAATTGTTCGGCGATTGTAAGGAAGTTATCGCATGGACTCGAAAAGAAAATCAGGAATTCCTCGCCTCCCCATCGGACTACAATGCCGTCGACGTCGGATAGGATGCTGGCGACTTGTTGTAGCACCCGGTCCCCACAATCATGTCCGTAAGTCTCGTTAAATGATTTGAATCGATCAATGTCACCGAGGACGAGTGCGTATGGAACGCCTTCATGAGCGGCTTTGTCGATTGCTACGGAAACCTGTTCATGCCCGACTTTTCGGTTCAATAGTCCGGTCAATCCATCCGTCGAGGCGAGAATTTGCAACCGCTCATTAGATTGTTCGAGTTCATCTGTCACTTCGACAACGGCTGACTCAAAGATAAAGGAGAGCCCTGCAATCATCATCACGGTCGATAGGATACAAAAGAGTCCGAGCGCTTGTTCTATCTGTATCGGTAAGGTCTCGATGCCGTCAGATACATAGATGAATAGAAGGCTATAAATCAGCATGGCAATGGCCGTGGTGAAGATGCGTTGGCCTCTTGATACGCTTGGCATGAAAAAGACACCATAGGCCATCATGAGGATGAAATAATGCATGTTGATCTCCCAACCGAGAATGACGGTCGAGATGACGGCGTTGTAAACGACTTCGATAAAAAGTCCGGTAAAGAAGATGCCGTACCACCGTCTATGTACAAAGTAGAATGAAATCGTGTAATAGATTACACTCAAGCCATTTGATAGGAATAAGAGAGTCAAATCCAGACGATAAAACAAGATGCAAAATAGGAAGTGAACCAACCAGGCGATAACGTTGCCGTAAAAAGTAATACGTTCATTATATAGTGTTCCTCGACGAGTTTCATAGGTTGTTCCCATCGCACACCTCCTTTCTTTTAGTATAACGAAACAATGAACAAATTTATATAAATGTCCGAAAAACGGATTCAAAAAACGCTCTTATCTCGTATGTATTATTGCGTGAAATAGATATTTCACGCAATGTACATGAATTGCGTGATTGTATCTCAATCGAGTGGTTAATCGACTGATTGATTTTATAGCAAAATAAATGGTAGACAATAATTTGTTATGTAAACCATATTGGTTTGTCTTGAAATTGTAATGTTGAGTCATTATACCTTATGATGAAAATAAGACTTGAAACAGGAAGGAAGGTAACGTTACACTGTAAACGTAAACCAAAGGGGGATTTTGGATGGATGATCAGCGTTTGAAGCAACTTTTGTCTGAAGCGAAGACCATCGCGGTCGTCGGTGTGTCCGACAACCCGAACAAGACGGCCAACCAGATTGCGGAGTATTTGCTTCGTGTCGGGTATACCGTCATCCCTGTCAACCCGATGCTCGAGGAGTGGAACGGCCGTAAGGCGTATCCGTCCGTCGAGAGCATCCCGGGTAGAATCGATATCGTCGACGTGTTCCGTCGCAGCGAATTTTTAGCGGGCGTCGCGGAAGATGCGGTACGACATGGGGATGTCGGGCTCGTCTTCAACCAGCTCGGTCTCTCAAGTATTGAGGCGGAGCAAATCGTGCGTGACGCCGGGCTCGATTATATCGAGAACCGCTGCCTGTACGTGGAGCATGCTCGTCTACTCGGATAAGACCTACCTCCTTGGTAGGTCTCCTTTTTTTCAGCGATTGCTGACAAGGGAGGCTTGCCAGAATCGATGAACAGCTATACAATAGGAAAGAAAAACGAACGTGTGTTCGAAATTGAGGTGACTGCTATGTCAACAGATCTATTTAATTACAATGAAGACGCCATCCAGGTGCTCGAAGGACTCACGGCCGTGCGGAAACGACCGGGGATGTACATCGGGTCAACCGACCATCGCGGACTTCACCATCTCGTCTATGAGATTGTCGACAATGCGATCGATGAGGCGCTCGCCGGGTTCGGCGGTCAAATCGATGTGACGATTCATAAGGACGATGCCATCACGGTCCGTGACCACGGCCGCGGGATGCCGACAGGAATGCACGCCTCTGGAAAGCCTACCCCAGAAGTCATTTTTACGGTCCTTCACGCTGGAGGAAAGTTCGGACAAGGCGGATACAAGACGTCTGGTGGACTCCACGGCGTCGGTGCTTCGGTCGTCAACGCCCTATCAAGCAAGGTCGTCGTGACGATTTATCGTGACGGAAAAGTGTTCGAACAGACCTTTGCAGACGGCGGTGTGCCTCAAACGACACTGATTGAGACAGGCAAGACACGCCAAACCGGCACGAGTGTCTATTTCAAACCGGATGCGACCATCTTCTCAACGACGACGTATAACTATGACACGCTCGCCGAACGCCTCCGTGAATCGGCTTTCCTCTTAAAAGGATTGACGATCACGCTCACTGATGAGCGTACGGAGAAGCAAGAGACGTTCCATTACGAGGAAGGGATTGCCGAGTTCGTCCAATACTTGAACGACGATAAGGCGACACTCCACCCAATCGTCTATTTCGAAGGGGTCGAGAATGAGATCGAGATCGAACTCGCGTTTCAGTTCACGGACGCCTATTCCGAAAATGTGCTCTCGTTCGTCAACAACGTCCGGACACGCGATGGTGGAACGCACGAGGTCGGTGCCAAGACGGCGATGACCCGAATCATGAACGAATATGCACGGAAGAACGGTTTACTCAAAGAGAAAGATAAAAATCTCGACGGCGGCGACGTCCGTGAGGGACTCACGCTCATCGTGTCGGTCCGGATCCCGGAGGAATTCCTCCAGTTCGAGGGGCAGACGAAGTCGAAACTCGGGTCACCGGAGGCACGTGCGAGCGCTGACAGCGTCATGGCGAAACAGTTGACGATCTTCCTAGAAGAGAACCCTCAGATGGCAACGATGCTCATCAAGAAGGCGATTCGTGCGGCACAGGCTCGCGAGGCGGCCCGCAAGGCACGGGAAGAGGCCCGTAACGGGAAGAAAAAGAAACGTTCGAGCATCTTGAACGGAAAATTGACGCCTGCGACGTCAAAGAATGCAGCTAAGAACGAGCTCTTTCTCGTCGAGGGTGACTCGGCCGGTGGTTCAGCCAAACAAGGGCGGGACCGTACGTTCCAGGCTATCCTGCCGTTGCGCGGGAAGGTCATCAACTCGGAGAAGTCGAAACTCCAGGACATCATGAAAAACGAAGAGATCAACACGATCATCCATGCAATCGGCGCCGGGGTCGGTCACGATTTTGATTTGGACGACTGCAACTTCGACAAGGTCATCATCATGACGGATGCCGACACGGACGGTGCACACATCCAGGTGCTCCTCCTCACGTTCTTCTTCCGTTATATGCGACCGCTCGTCGAGGCAGGCCGCGTGTTCGTTGCCTTGCCACCGCTCTATCGCATCTCAAAAGGGAAGGGCAAGTCCGAACAGTTCGACTATGCCTGGGACGAAGAGGCACTCGAGAAGCTCGTCAAAGTGTATAAGAAAGGCTATATCCTCCAACGCTACAAAGGTCTTGGCGAGATGAACGCGGACCAGTTATGGGAGACGACGATGAACCCGGACACTCGTACACTCATCCGTGTCACAGTCGACGATGCGGCCGTTGCGGATAAGCGTGTGTCTGTCCTGATGGGCGACAATGTCACGCACCGTCGTGAATGGATTGAGGAGAACGTCGCCTTCGGACTCCAGGAAGATGATTCGATCATCGCCAATGAACATGTGACTAAAGCGATTGAGGAAGTGATGTAACAATGTCGACGATTCAACACATTTTAAACCTATCTCTCGAACAGGTCGTTGGAGACCGGTTCGGGCGTTACTCAAAATATATCATCCAAGACCGCGCCTTACCGGACGCACGTGACGGACTCAAGCCTGTACAGCGCCGGATTCTATATGCGATGCACCACGAGGGGAATACGAACGATAAGCCGTATCGGAAGTCTGCGAAGACGGTCGGGAACGTCATCGGGAACTATCACCCGCACGGTGACTCGTCCGTCTATGAGGCGATGGTACGTCTCTCGCAAGATTGGAAACTCCGGTATCCGCTCATCGACATGCATGGGAACAACGGATCGATGGATGGTGACCCGGCGGCGGCCATGCGTTACACGGAAGCCCGTCTCTCGAAGATTGCGGGTGTCATGTTGACGTCAATTGCGAAGAATACGGTCGATTACACGCCGAACTTTGACGATTCAACGGAAGAACCGCTCGTCTTGCCGTCGCTCCTCCCGAACCTGCTCATGAACGGAACGACAGGGATTTCAGCCGGTTATGCGACGGAGATCCCACCGCATAATTTGACAGAAGTCCTCAACCTTGCCATCGCACGTTTGAATGGCCAGGTCGATATCGCTAAAGATGCGCTCGAGTATGTCACAGGTCCTGACTTCCCGACCGGGGGGACGGTCATGGGTAAAGACGGTATCCTAAAGGCGTTCGAGACCGGTAAAGGGAAGGTCATCATCCGGGCGAAGTCCGAGATTGAGCAATTAAAAGGTGGCCGTGAACAGATCACGATCACAGAACTTCCGTATGAAGTGAATAAGGCGAACCTCGTCAAAAAAATGGAAGAGCTCCGCCTCGATAAAAAGGTCGAAGGCGTCGCAGAAGTCCGTGACGAAACAGATCGGACGGGACTTCGGGTCGTCATCGAATTGAAGAAAGAGGCCGACGCAGAAGGTGTGCTTCACTTCTTTTTGAAGCATACGGACTTGCAACTCGCCTATAACTATAATATGGTCTCGATCGTGAACCGGACGCCGAAGCAGATGGGAATCATCCCAATCATCGATGCCTATTTGAAGCATGTCGAAGAGGTCGTGACGCGCAGGACGACGTTCGAACTCGAGCAGGCGAAGAAACGTGCTGAAATCGTCGATGCCTTAGAACAAGCCATCTCGGTCCTCGATGAGACACTCGAATTGATCCGTTCCGCCAAAGACAAGGCGGACGCGAAGAAGAAACTGATGGAGCGGTTCTCATTCACGGAACGACAAGCCGAAGCCGTCGTCATGCTCCAATTGTATCGACTCACGAATACGGACATCGTCGAGTTGCAAAAAGAAGCAAAGGCGCTCCAAAAAGAGATTGCCCGCCTCTCAAACATCCTCGACGTGGACGCGACAAAACGGAAGTTGATCGTGAAAGAACTTACGGCATTGCGTGACGAGTTCGGAGATGACCGTCGTTCGGTCATCGAGTCGGAAGTTGAGGAATTAAAACTGAAGACGGAAGTTATGATTGCTGTCGAAGAGACGATGGTATTCGTCAGCCGTGACGGGTACGTCAAACGTGCCTCGATGCGTTCGTATGGAGCGTCGAGTGACGTTTTACCGGAGATGAAAGAAAAGGATCGTCCACTCCTTACGACTCAAGCCATGACGACGGACCACTTGCTCGTCTGGACGAACAAGGGCAGCTACCTCCTCATCCCGATCCATCAGATTCCAGAATCGAAGTGGAAGGATGCCGGACAACACGTGGCCAACCTCGTTCCGATTGAAGGGGAACAGGTTATCTCGGCAGACGTCGTCTCGACGTTTGATACGGACGCCCATTGCCTCTTCGTGACGAA
This sequence comes from Exiguobacterium sp. BG5(2022), assembly GCF_031844365.1. GTDB lineage: Bacteria > Bacillota > Bacilli > Exiguobacteriales > Exiguobacteriaceae > Exiguobacterium > Exiguobacterium profundum. Next base: position 772,747 of record NZ_JAUZVB010000001.1, on the reverse strand, counting down.
AGACGGGATGGTCAAACGTACACCGTTACGCGACTACGACGCGCAGCGGAAATCGAAACCACTCATGGCCTTGAAGCTGAAAGGTGACGACGAGGTCGTCTTCGCCGGGATCAGTGACGGTCCAGGGCAGTTGTTCCTTGTTTCAGAGCGTGGATACGGGCTCTGGTTCAAAGAGGATGATGTCCCTGTCGTCGGACAGCGGGCAGCCGGTGTGAAGGCGATGAACCTGAAAGACGGTGACCTCGTCGCCGATGCCTTCTCCTTCTTCACGCCACCATTATTCGTTCTCGTGACGCAACGGGGAGCGGTCAAGAAGATGAAGCTCGAGGACCAGTTCGACTGTACGAACCGCAACCTTCGGGGGACGATGCTCATTCGTGAGGTCAAATCAAAACCGCACCAAATCCGTCGTGTGCTTCCGGTACATGGGGATGAGACGCTTCATATCGTCGGAAAAGAAAAAGCAAAACAAGTAAAGACAAAAACCCTTACGCTACTCGATCGCTATGCCAACGGCTCGTTCGTCTTTGACGAAGACTCGTTCGGTGAAATCGAGGACGTGTATCTCGATTAATCAAAAGACCTGTGATTTGGCTGATTCGCCGTTCACAGGTCTTTTTGTCGTAGCCATGTCTCTAGATCGTGTTGTTGTCGTCGATGGTGCAGCGTGTGCATCTCGATGAGGTTGAACCATTCTCTCGCATTCAGCCAGCCGAACCCACCGTGAAGCGTCTTTCGATTGTCATCTGCATCGTTCAAACGGGATTCCAACGTATCCATCTTTGAGATTAAGATGGTCATGCGTTCTCGCAATCGATCTTTCGAGTCAGTATTGTTCGGTGGTTGATTCATCTCAGGTGGGAGCTCGATTTTTATCGGTGGAAAGTCTCCCCGTTCGAACAACTTTTCTCCAAAAGACGTCTTCTCTCCACCGAGTTCACCCTCACCACGTAGGCAGCGGTCGGCCTCTTCTAAATACTCCTCTGCGACCAAAATGAGATGGTCAAACATTTGTCCAATGGACCAGATGCTCGGGGCATGCTTGTATCGCAAGTCGGACATGGTATAACGTGCGAGATCTTTTCTGAATCTGATTAATTCATAGCGTATCCTCAACATCTCACCTCCATTTTCTTTTAGTATACGTGATTGAAAACTGATGTCAGAGAATGTGAGTTATGAAAAGGAAGAATGCATCGATTTGCCGAAAAAGACATGTAGGACAAAAGATAGGGGGATCTATATGTCTCAATGGCTGACGTGGGCGAAACGGATTCAGGCGCTGTCTCAGGCCGGTCTGACGTTCACGCGTGATCAATATGACCGAGAACGGTACGAAGAGTTACAAGAAATCGTAAGAGAGATGTATGAACGGCACTCGGACTTATCGAACGAGGCTATCTTACAACTCGTTCATGTGGACGGTTATCCGACTCCGAAACTTGATGTGCGAGGCGTCATCTTCAAAGATGACCGAATCCTGCTCGTGAAGGAGCGGTCAGATGGGTTGTGGACCTTACCCGGCGGTTTCTGTGAAGTGAATCGCTCTCCTGCCTCGAATATCATCAAAGAAGTAGAGGAAGAGGCTGGCCTGGATGTGATTCCAGTACGGTTGCTCGCCTTGTTCGATATGCATGAACATCCACACCCACCTCTCTCGGAGCATTATTACAAACTTTTCATCGAGTGTGCACTGATTGGTGACGGGGAGGGGAGCGCCGGCGTGGAGACGAGTGACGTCGGTTTCTTTGAACGAGACGATTTACCTGAGCTCTCCCTTGCCCGAAATACGATCGAACAGATTCATATGTGCTTTGACGCACATTGGCAAGAAGAAGACTGGACCACTTTATTCGACTAGGAGGCTCAATGATGCAAGTAAGACGATATGGACATATCCATCAACTGACCTTTTACGCTCCCGTACTGCCAATCAACGTTCAACTGTTTGAGCATGAGCTCGGACTCGTCTTGATCGACACGGCGCTGAAGCGGAACGCGACCGATATCCTATCGTATATCGCCGAACTCGACAAGCCACTCCTCGCGATATTGTTAACGCATGCTCATGGGGATCATATCGGTGGGGTAGACGCGATCAAAGCAGAACATCCGCTCGCTGAACTCTTCATCTCCCGACGTGATGCCCGCCTCTTATCGGGAGATCGGTCGCTAGAGGAAGAAGAGCAGAACAAGATTCGTGGTTCTTTGCCGACGATTCGTTCTACACCGGATGCGGTACTAGATATTGGTGAGCGGTTATTCGGTTTACGTGTCCTCGATGCAGCGGGTCATACACCAGGGTCGATTGCGTACTATGACGAGGTAAATCGGGTATTATTTGCAGGTGACGCTTTTCAAACTCAGGGAGGGGCAGCGGTGGCGGGAGATGTTCGGCCGTTATTCCCATTACCAGGACTCGCGACATGGAATCGGTCCGTTGCCGTCGAGAGCGCGGAGCGCCTAGTGGACTTGTCACCACTCCTTACCTTCGTAGGGCATGGTCCGCCACTCAAAGGGACACACCGGCTCTATTTGGCGTTGAAACGGGCGAAACGGAAGCAGGCGAGAAAGTTTATCCGTTAACGGGAGGGTTGCACCATGCAGCTGAAAGAAGTTGCCATTCATCAATTTGAGCAAGCCCAACAGATGCTCGAGATTCAACGTAACGCTTATGCGGTCGAAGCGGAACTGCTCGGGTTTGACGAAATCCCAGCGCGCTATGAGACGATTGATGTCATTCAAAACTTACCAGGCACGAGTTATGGCTTATATATCGAGGAGCGGTTGATTGGGTTTGTCACGGTGGAAGCATCTGAGAAAACTGTTGAAATCACGAAACTATGTATCGACCCGACATACTTTCGGGCGAGACTGGCGACGACGTTACTCGAACACATATTGAGCATTCACAAAGGAAAGTTGATTTACGTGCATACGGGCAAGCATAACGGACCGGCGAAGCGTCTGTATACGAAACTTGGATTTGAACCGAGTGCCGAATTCGAACCAGAACATGGCGTCACATTGATCCGGTATACGCATACGTCTTAAATTCAAATCTCATCTCACTATCATAAGTATACTAAGATAATGAGATGAGATATTATTTTTACTGATAATATATGTTATGTAAACTAGTGAAAAATAGAGCAAAAAATTGCTCTGACTGAAGTTCCCTATTCCTTAAAAATCTTGTACCAGTACAAGGTCAATTCAATTTGTGGATTTGCATATTGTTTTGTTGAATCGACGCCACCAAGTTGAAATCCCTGTCTTTCATAGAAACGACAAGCAATGAGATTATCGTTCTGAGCTTCAAGCGACAAACCAATCATCCGTTTCTCTTTTGCCCACTGTTCGGCTGTTTCGATCAACATTTGTCCAATCCCACGCTTACGATATGTTTGACGGATCGCGATATTTTCAATGTATGCAAAGCGACTCCAATCCTTCACGAGTCGGATTTGTCCGACACATTCATCAGCGTCCATCGCTAAAAAGACGATTCGATTGTCATGTTCGATATACTGCGTCCAATCAATCCGGTCTTCTGGAAATGAGGTTTCTTTCGTCACGACATCTAGCTCTTCAACATAAGACCATTGACCGTTTATGTAACTGGGAACTATCCGTCCGATGATTGGAAAAGGATCATTTGCATCATTCACAATGTGAACATGCGCCTCATCTAGGGCTCTGATTCGAATCATACTCATCCGCTCCGCCTCCTCTATTGCGTATTAGTTCTTCATTCATCTCATTTTACTTTCCAGAATGTAATATAAGGCTCATTGATTCTGTCTCAATTTAATTTTACTTCTGTATCATTGTTGTGAATTTAGCATTCATCGGAATGATAACGCTTTATGAATAAACGTTTCAAATTTTAAATTCACCTGTTTAAACTATGTTTCACAGTTGCTAGACCGCTGAAGTCATGCTATTTTTAGACAGATGAACCATCTTAAGGAGGAATTCTTGTGAAACGAACGACTAAAGGTTTGGCAGCAACTTTATTTTTAGCAATCCCTCTTGCCGCTTGTGGTGATGATAGCACGAATCAAGCAGATACGACACGCTGGGAAGAGATTCAAGAAGAAGGCACATTGACGGTCGGAACTGCCGGCACCCTCTACCCCGCTTCTTTCCGTGAAGAAGAGAGCGATACGTTGACAGGTTTCGATGTCGAACTCATGAAAGAAGTCGCCAAACGCCTTGATCTCGAAATCGAGTTCAAAGAAATGGCATTTGACAACATGTTAACGAGTGTTCAGAACGGTCAAATCGACATCGCTGCAAATGATATCTCGGTAACAGAAGACCGTCAAGAGAAGTTCGCCTTTTCAAAACCGTATAAATACACTTACGGGACTGCTATCGTTCGCAAGAGCGACCTCTCTGGAATTGAATCACTCGAGGATTTGAAAGGCAAGAAAGCCGCTGGTGAGGCGACGACTGTCTTCATGGATGTGGCTCGAAAGTATGGAGCAGAAGAAGTCATCTATGACAACGCCACGAACGACCAGTACTTGCGCGACGTTTCAACGGGACGGACCGATGTCATCTTGAACGACTATTATCTTCAAACGTTGGCACTTGCATTCTTCCCTGAGTTCGATATCACGATTCATCCGGATATCGCCTATAACCCGCAAGAAGTAGCATTTTTGATGGATAAAGAAAATGACGAGCTCCAGGAGAACATCGACCGTGTACTAGATGAAATGCTTGAAGATGGTACAGTCAAAGAACTATCTGAGCAATTCTATAATGGTGCCGATGTTTCGGTAGAACCTGACGTAGACGCAACAATCGTCGAAACGAAGTAATGTTGTCATGTCGTTCTCAAATGTCAAATGGGACGCCATCTTTGACGTAGACCTGGCGATCCAATCGTTTCCTTACCTGTTGGGCGGGTTACCGAATACGCTTTGGATCTCGTTCATCAGCATGTTTTTTGGTCTCCTGCTTGGTCTTTTGTTGGCGCTCGGGAAGTTGTCTCCGACACGACTCCTTCGCTATCCGTCGACTTTCTATATCTCGTTCATGCGCGGAGTCCCCATCTTGATCATTCTGTTCATCCTCTATTCGGGATTCCCGTTCATCGGAATCGAGTTCGCCGCTTTGACGGCAGCCATTCTCGGATTTAGTCTGAATTCTGCCGCCTATATCGCTGAGATCATCCGCTCCTCGATTCGCGCGGTCGATGACGGACAGGTTGAGGCGGCTCGTTCACTCGGGATGGGGAAATGGTTGACATTGAAGGGGGTCGTCTTACCGCAGGCGACACGGATCGCCCTTCCGCCGCTCTCGAACGTTTTTCTCGATCTGATTAAAGCGAGTTCGCTCGCTGCGATGATCACGGTACCTGAGATATTTAATAAGGCCAAGATCGTCGGTGGACGAGAGTTCGACTACATGACAGTGTATATCGTCGTGGCGTTGATCTACTGGGCAATCTGTACGTTCATGTCCTTTTTCCAAGAATGGCTCGAACGTCATTTTGAACGATACTTGGATTCTCCAAAACGTTGACTGACTGGCTTATGCCGGTCGGTCTTTTTTAGTGAAATGGATTTTTGATACATCTCCTGAACCGATTATGCTATGATTTTCTTAATTATCAGAAAAATATAGGGGGATTTTGAATGAACCATCCATGGGTTTCACATTTGAATGATCAAGTCATTGGTCAATCGAAAGCCATCAAGCTCGCTTCGATTGCATTACTATCAGGAGGTCACGTTTTACTCGAGGACCGTCCCGGTACGGGGAAGACTACACTTGCCCGTAGTTTGGCAAGTTCGATATCAGCGACATTTCAGCGTGTACAGTGTACCCCGGATACATTGCCAAGTGATATTTTAGGAATGGAGTTATTCAATCCGACGACCGGAGCGTTCGAACGTCGGACGGGTCCGATTTTCACATCGATTCTACTTGTCGATGAGATTAACCGGACGACGCCACGTACACAATCTGCGTTGCTTGAGGCGATGCAGGAACGTCAAGTGACACTCGGGGAAGTGTCGCTCAAGCTACCGGAACCATTCTTTATGATTGCCACTCAAAACCCATTCGATGGACAAGGGACGTTTCCGCTCCCGCAGGCTCAATTGGACCGTTTCTTATTCAAATTGACACTTGCTCCCCTCTCGCGAGATTCCGAACGACGACTGATTCGCAATGAGCACCTCGCTTCAGAATCTTTCTCTCTGCAACAGGACGAATTGTTGAAGATGCAACAAGAGGTACGAGATGTCCGATTCCACGAGGCGATGGAGGATTACTTGCTGGATTTGATGGAGTCACTTCGTCATCATCGTGACATCGAGGTTGGACCAAGTCCACGTGCGACGCTCGCGTATACGATGGCGGCTCGGGCTCATGCCTATATGGAAGGACGCGACTATGTCTCACCAGAAGATATTCGGGCACTCGCGCTTCCGATTTTAGGGCATCGAATCGTCTTGACGGTCGAAGCGTCGCTGAAGACGAAGCCGTCAAAGTTGATCAAATCTGTACTCGAGACCATCCCGGTCCCCTCAGAGGTGTAAGATGCAGTTAGTCAGCCCACGCTATCTCGAGTCCGGCTATATGTGGCTCCTGTTCGTCGTCGGGGTCTTTACGGCACTTTATGGGAACGTCTTGATTGCCAGTCTATTGATTGGATTCAGTCTCTATGCACTGGTCATGCCATCTTTTATGTTTCGATTGGCAGAACAAATCCATGTCGACCTCACTGAGGAGATGAAACTCTTTCCGAATGACGAGGCCGTCTATGTCTTGAAACTTGTGTCGACGGCAAAAGTCCCGCTTGGCGTTGTCCGCCTATCCGGCTATTTGCATCCCACCGTGGAATCAGAAGGACATGCGTTTTGGCGGCAGGAGAACTTTGTCGAGACGAATGCGACTGTCGACTTCACAATCCCGCTCCATGCGAAGAAGCGAGGTCCTATCCGCCTAGAGGCTATCGGGATGGAAATTCGAGACCCGTTACGCATGTTCTCGCTCTATAAAGAGGACTCACTCCCACGCATCGGCTATGTCTTCCCAGAGTTTTCGCCCTATCCGATTCCGAAACGTCCCCCTACTCTCCCAGGTGAGGAGATGGTTCGTCATAGTGCCTATCGTGACCCGGAGACGTTCCAATCGGTCACTCCATATCATGGGCAACCGATGCGACAGCTATATTGGTCTGCCTATGCGAAGACGGGCGAACTGCTGGCCCGTACCGAGCAACCGGTACAAGCAAATGAATATGTCATCGTCCTCGACTTGTTGACGAAGGATGGGCGTGCCCTCACCTATCAGATGGAGCGCCTCATCTCGCAAGCTGCCGCATTATGCCGTGATTTCGAGAAAGAAAATGCGAGTTACGGTCTGATTGTCCCGACGCTTACGAAGGATGGAATCACGTATGACCTTCAACCGGGAAGTGGTGAGGTACATTTTCGGAAGATTATGACGACGTTCGCTTGTCTGTCCGAGAGTGATTTTCCGCTTGCTCGCTCCTTGTTTGAGCGGAAGGTCGCCAAATACAGTGGGAATCAGTCGATTCTCCGCTTGGGGGGTGACGGTCAATGAGATGGTTATGGTGGGTCTTCGCAGCATTTTACATCGGGCACGTGTTTCCATTGCTCTTCTTATTGACACTTCGTCTCCCTCGGAATACACAACTGATTGTACAGACGTTCCTGAGCGTCGGTGCCCTTTATTTCTCTTATGAGATGAGCATCATGCTTTTGATTTTCACATACGTTCATGCCTTCATACGGACGTTGGATTGGACGGACCGTTACGCGATGGCGAGCGTATTGTTTTTGGTGGCGGACTGGCTATTCCCCCCGGCATCGCAATCGCTCGCGATGGTGCTCTTTCCGTTCATCTTTTTGATTTGGCAACGAAACCTGTATTACCGTCGCGACTACAAGCGGATGGTGACGATGTTGACCGTCGGCCTAGGCATCGGGCTGATTGTCTCTCTCATCATTCGTACGATTAAAGAGCTATTGTTTGGTAATGTCGTCGCCTGGATCACTCCATTCTTTTTGTGGATTGGGAGCTGGTTTGATGGAATCGTACTCGACCCGAATGATCGCGTAAACCGCTTCCTCGTACCGGATAACCCGAACCTAGATGCGGAGACAGTGGCGCAAGAGACATTGCTCGCGTCCGCATCGAATAACTCGCTGTTCTATATTGGAGTGTTTGTAATGATCTTGCTTCTTGGGGTAGGATTGTTCTTCTACTTGCAGAAGCGAAAAGACATCCAGGAAGATGGAATGATTCCTAGGAGTATTCACCACCCGACACTCTCAGATAAGCGGATCGTCCGCTCGCCTCGCCAGATTCGCCTTCTTGAGACGGGACGAAAGTTAGAACAGCATCACCCACGTCATCGAGAGGAGACGGTGGCTGATTGGTTGCAGCGAATCGAGTTCACGGACCACAGGCTTTATGCAGATTGGTTAGAGGCCGCAGAGTATGGGGACAAGGAAGCGCCACAAGCAATCAGTGATTCATTCGAACGACTCGTTGAACAAGTGAATAAACGCTAAAAAACATCCGGCAGAGGAGTTCCTTCTGACCGGATGTTTTTCATTATAAAATTGGACTGAGAAGGCGGGACACGCTCTCTTTGAAGCGAATCCAACGTGTCCTCGATTCATATCGTTCGATGGTTAGCCGCTCAGCGCGTGCCTCGTCTCGCTCGAACGCATCGATGACGGACTGAGCGACGTCTTTGTCGAAGACGAGCGCTGAAATTTCAAAGTTGAGGCGGAAACTTCGGGCGTCGATGTTCGTCGTCCCAATTGATGCGACTTCTCCGTCGATGACGAGCGTTTTCGCATGAAGGAAACCTTCCTCATACGTGAACACTTCTGCTCCGTAACGTACGAGCTCCGCAGCGTTCGCATAGGTCGCCCAGTAGACAAACATATGGTCGGGCTTGTTCGGGATCATCAGTTTGATCTTAGTACCCGCCATCAGGGCGATTCGACAGGCATCAAGGAAACTTGCATCCGGGATGAAGTAGGGAGTCTGGATATAGATACATTCTTTCGATTGGGTGATCATTTTGACGAGCATATTCTTTAAATGCTCCGTCGACGAGTTTGGACCCGATGTCACGATTTGAACCGGGGACGCATGACGAGCAATCCCTTCGATTGGCCAAACAAAGTCGTCTTTCTGTGCCTTCGTTCGTGTCGGGACAGAGCGATTCCAATCCAGGATGAATCGTTCGAGCAATTCCTTAACGGCGTCGCCTGAAATTCGTAAGTGAACATCTCGCCAATAACCGAAATGCTCATCCTTTCCGAGATACTCATCCCCGACGTTGAAGCCGCCGATATAACCAAGTTCTCCGTCAACGACGCAGAGTTTTCGGTGATTTCGATTGTTGACGCGGAAGTTGATGCCGAGTTTGGACGGAAAGAACGATTTGACTTCCCCACCGTGGGCCAGCAGGTCCTTAAAGTGTTTGTGCCTCAGTCCCCTCGAGCCTACCGCATCGTAGAGGAGTCGGACACGTAATCCTTGTTTTGCCTTTTCGGTCAATAAGCGAATTAACGATTGACCCAGCGCATCGTTTTGGATGATGTAATATTGAATGTTCACTTCTTTCGTCGCCTGTTCGATATCTCGAAACAGTTGATCAAACTTCTCTTTTCCGTCGTGAAGGACGTCGATATCGTTCTGGAAAGACATCATCGCATTCGTCGATACGAGATTCAATCGTGCGAGTCGTCGGTGCTTCAATAGAAGTGGATGATTGAACGGTGCCATGGATTGGTCCAATTGGTCAAGTTGCTCCGCCACATGATGATGATACGCTTCACGTTTCTCTTCTTCGACTTCATAAAAGTTTTGAGATTTGATCAATCGACCGAAGAAGATGTAGACGAAGAATCCGATGAGAGGCAAGAAGAAGAGGACGAGTAACCACGCCCAAGTCGTTCCAATGTCACGCCTTTCAAAAAAGATAATGGTGATTGCAAACGTGAGGTTAAGCAATAAGATGAGCCAAGTCATGATGACGATAATGAGTCCGATAGTCACTTCCATGGTATCCCTCCCTTTCTTTCAATTCTTACCCGAAATCAAACAATCTTAGCAAATGTTTTTCCTGATTTGGGTATACATTAATGAAGAAGTGAAGAAACGGGGGGAAGCTTATGGAAGACATGATGATTGGGTTCAGCTTACTTGTCCTCATCGGTGCACTTTCGCAGTTACTCGCTTGGCGATTTGACTTTCCAGCCATCTTGATTATGACGGTTGCAGGGATTCTAGTCGGACCGATTTTCGGTTGGTTGGAGCCGGATCGGATACTCGGTGAGCTTTATAGCCCACTCATCTCCATCGCGGTGGCGCTCATCCTGTTTGAAGGAAGCCTCAGTCTCGAATTCAGGGAGATTGACGATTTGCGGAGATCAATCTTTCGTCTCGTCACGGTCGGGGTATTCGTTTCTTTTATCTTGACCTCGATTTTGCTCATCATGGTTGGAGATTTTCATTGGTTGCCAGCATTTACGCTCGGTGCCATCTTTGTCGTGACCGGACCGACCGTCATCATCCCGTTACTTCGACAAGCTAACTTGTCCGCTCGCCCAGCTAAAGTCTTGAAATGGGAAGGGATCATCGTTGATCCCCTTGGCGCATTGATTGGACTCTTTGTCGTTCGTGTGGGATTCATCTTCTATCAAAACGACGGGCTCGCGAGCCACTTGCCATTTTTTTGGTCCTGTATCGTCGCCGTCGCCTTTGGGATTGCCGTTGGACATCTATTGATTCGTTTGTTCGGGAATGAGAAAGTCCCTGAATATTTAAGAACAACCCTCACGTTCTCTGGGGTCCTCCTCGTATATTCAATCAGTGAGTGGGTCATGAGCGAGGTCGGGCTATTGGCTGTAACGGCAATGGGATTGACGATGGCAAATTCAAAGCATGGACATATGCATATTCTGAAACAGCTTCGTGAGTTTAAAGAGAACATTTCGATTTTACTGGTTTCGACAGTCTTCATCATTCTGACGGCAAGTTTGACACGTGATAGTTTACTCGCCATTTTCGACTGGCCTCTCCTCTTGTCGATTCTCGGAATCTTATTTTTTGTCCGACCGATCTCGGTGCAGACGTCGCTCCTCGGTTCTCCGCTATCCGCTCAAGAGCGGGCACTCATCAGCTGGATTGCCCCTCGAGGTATTGTTGCGATGACGGTGACCGGTTTCTTTGCACAAGAGATTGCCGAACTGGGAATTGAAGATGCGGAACGGATGTTGCCAATCACACTCGGTTTAGTCGTAACGTCTGTCGCCCTACATGGATTGACGATTAAACCACTCGCGAAGCGACTCGGACTGACGAAAGTGAAGAATCCTTGGGAGAAGGTATAGACAAAAAAAGACACCGCCCGATGGCAGTGTCTTTGATCAGCTTGAATTAGTTCAAGACTTTGATTGTGATTGATTGGCGACCGAAAGCAAGTGCTTGCTCTTGTGTCGGCATCAAGATATCGATTTTGTTTCCTTTGATGGCACCACCAGTGTCTCCTGCGATGGCTTCTCCGTATCCTTCAACCCATACTTTAGAGCCGAGCGGAATGACAGAAGGGTCAACCGCGATGACTTTTTGGTTCGGGTTCGAACGAACGTCGATTCCTGTCGCTGTGATACCAGAACATCCTGCACAATATGGTGTATAAGCTGTCGCTTCAACTGTCATTGTCTGACCTGAAGCCGGAGCTTGGGTTTGCGTTGTAGACGATGCAGTTTTTGTTACAGGTGCTGATGTCGATGTCTTCGGTGCTGTTGTCTTCGCATCGTTCGCTACAGATGCAGCGGCTGCACCTTTCACGGCGAACTCTTGTCCAGGGAAAATAAGATCTGAATCAAGACCGTTCCAAGTCATCAATTGATTGACAGAGATCCCGTGGTTCAATGCGATACGATAAAGTGTATCACCTGATTTAACTGTATACGTTTTAGATGCAGTAGAAGCTTGTGATTTTGCTTCTGCCTTTCCAAGTTTCAAGACTTGGTTCGGATAAATCATATTTGAGTTTAAGCCGTTCGCTTGTTTGATGTCGTTTACAGAGACGTTGTTGTTCACGGCGATACGATAGAGTGTATCTCCAGACTGAACTGTGTGTGTTGATGCTGCCGAAGCTGGAGCAGCGACTCCTAAACTAAGGCCAGCGAGTGCCGTTAGTGTCAATAGTGGTTTTTTCATAAGAATATTCCTCCCTTTTCTAACGCCCCCTTACTGTAACACCTGTATATTTCACAGCGATTACAGGACGATATGAGAGTGTTATCAGTTCATTTACAGAACAATTCACGAGGATGAGAGGTTTCTGAAAATTGTTTCAATCTATTGAAACGGCTTCACAGAGCCAATTTAAGATATACTAGAGAGAGAAAAAAGGAGGTTTTGGTCTTTGGAACTATTACTGCTATATTACATTGTGACTAATCTACTAGCGTTTGTGTCATATTTTGTCGATAAACGACGGTCTCGTGTCGGAGCTTGGCGTATTTCTGAGCGGACATTGTTGACGATGGCATGGATCGGTGGAGCGTTCGGTGCCTATTTGGCGATGCGCGTCTTTCGTCATAAGACGCTAAAACCGAAATTCCGAATCGGAGTGCCTGTTGCAATTCTCGTGCATGCTGCGTTTACCGGTTGGCTGATTTTTTAAACTCTTATATAGAAGAAACTCGATTGTATCTTTTAATGAACGATGATTAAAAATGTCAGATTCGTCCCAGTTCATGCTCATTTCAAAGTGTTTCTCCGTGAACAATCGAAATGAAATGTCGGGAAATTTCCGAAACGAGGAGGATGGCTCTTTTGAAGAGTATCGAGATGATTCGTCACGGATCATTGACATTAAAGGTGACTGATCACTTCACTGTTCTTTTTTGCAAGTCTGGGACGTCCGTGATTCGAGTGAACGGAGAAAGCATCACCCTTCATCCAAGAGAGGCCGTTCTCTTGGCAAGAGGACAAAGTGTCATGGTTGAGAAAATCGAGGAAGCATCACCGATGAGGTTGCTCGAGTTTGATCCGACTGCTTTGTTCCATCCCGAGTTGGCGAAGCGATATGTGACGCCATTTCTAAATACTGAAAAGTCCATACATATGATAAAACCGGAACGAGGTCATCAATCTATTATTCAGACGATTGAACGGGCCGTTCAACATTTATCTGCGGACGGTCCACTCGCATTGATGGATGCGACACTTCAATGTACAGTCATCTGGCGCTACTGGATTCAGCAAGAGACTGAAACGATGAAGAATGAGAACAAACGGGAAAGTCTTCGTCATATGCTTGCTTATGTCGACGCTCACATAGAGGACAGACCGACATTAGCCCAAATCGCTCATGCGGGCAGTGTGAGTCGAAGTGAGTGCTCTCGTTTGTTTGTATTCTTTGGAGACACATCTCCTATTGCGTATGTAAAGATGAAGCGAATGGAGCGGGCCGCCACTTTATTAGAAGATTTGACGGAAGGTATCGCAGACATCGCCAATCGCCTGAGCTACTCAAGTGTCAGTCACTTCGTACAGGCATTCAAAGCACATCATGCAATCACCCCGCTCGCCTATCGAAAACAATACCAAAAGAAAAGAGCCGAATAACCGACTCTTTTCTTTTATCTTGCGGTCCACCCACCATCGGCTTTCAAAACATCTCCATTCACGAAGCTCGAATCATCCGATGCTAAAAAGAGGGCGACGTTCGCGATTTGCTCTGGTTCTCCCATCGGGGCTTCCCCCGCCCCTTGAATGGCGCGCATCCCAAGTTCGCTCGGTGCTGTGATGGTTGACCCAATATTCGTATTGACGCCACCCGGTGCGATGGCGTTTGCTCGAATCTTACCGAGCGTGCCATGTGTCGCCGCGATGTTCTTCGTCAATCCGATTAACGCATGTTTTGAGGCCACATACGCTGCACCACCTCGTGTACCGAATAATCCTCCGACCGATGCATTGTTGATGATGACGCCACCCCGGTTCTGCTTCTCCATCACTTGGATGGCGGCACGTGAAAGTTTCATCGGTCCGGTCAAATTGACGCCAAGGACACGGTCCCATAATTCATCCGTCACTTCTCCCACCGTCATGAAGTTGTCCATGATTCCCGCGTTATTGACGAGAATGTCGACCGAGCCGAACGTGTCTTTCGCCGCATCGACGAGTTTGTCAATATCCGTTTGATTCGTCACGTTACCAGCAATGCCAAGAACTTCCCCACCCGCTGCTTTGATTTCATCAACTACCTCCTGCACAGCATCTTCATTCAAGTCGAAGGCGACGACTCGTGCGCCTTCTTCCGCAAACAGTTTGGCGATGGCTCGCCCCATGCCTGAACCTGCGCCAGTGACAATTGCCGTTTTTCCTGAAAGCTTCATTCCTCATTCCTCCTTTGAAAGGTCAGAACGTATATGATGTGTGATGACAGTAATCTGCCTGTCACTATGTTATACCCACATTTGGTTGCGAGCCTCCTGAGAAACATGGCGATTTTTCTTCAATTGACTCCCAGCAATCTTTATACTTGAATGGAAAGCACTCCATTATATAAAGGAGAGATGACGTGAGACAATTCCATGCAACCGTCCATGGTCGAGGTGAACCTGTACTTTTCCTTCCCGGTGGAGGATTCACTGGGTCACAAGGCCAATTATTTGCCGAAGCATTACATAACGATTTCGAAGTTCACCTGTTAGATCTACCTGGATTTGGTGAAAGTGAGGGACTACATACATTCGCCACGTCCAAAGTACTCGCGGACTGGGTCGAGACGTATCGAATCTCACGACACCTTGAATCGGTTCGACTAATCGGTCATTCGATGGGAGGTGCCATCGCCCTGGCTTATGCAGTCCATTATCCAGACCAAGTCAGGCATTTGATACTTCTCGACCAAGGACATAAACCGAACGCTATGCTACCATATCGGGAATATGGCATCTTCGGATTCGCCTTACCGCTTTTACGTCTACTGTATCACCATTCACCACGACGCCTCTTGAACTGGATTGAAACGAAAGTCAATAAGAGTGACCCCACGTTTTCTGAAGAGCGGTTCCAACTGTTCTGTCGACGAATCGGGGTCGAGCCGACGTTATCGATTCGTTCTGCTGTCGAGCAATCGGCCCGTCTTTCGACCGGTGGCTTACACTTGTTGTTTGGTTATGATGGATTGGATTTTAAGGACTTGTTACGACGCGTCCAAGTCCCGACGCACCTGTATTATGCGGATTTCACGGGAATTGATTTGAAGGAGGCGAAGCGAACGCTCCATCATGTCAAACGAGCGGAACGACTGCTTCATCCTTCTGTACAATTGATTGCCGTACCAGGTGGACACTTCGTTCAATGGAGCCGTCATTTCTCGATGGAAAACGTTGAGCGGTTCTTACATACATAAAACAAGACAGCGGAGAGGTTTCCGCTGTCTTGTTCGTCAAGATGCCCAGTCGTGGCGCTTTAGCCATTCGTGAAGTTGATGCTGTAGCTCAGGGTGGAGCGGTTCACTGAGTTGTGAACGATATTGTTTTTTCACGTCCAAAATACTCATCTCACCATCGAAATGTTTCAACATATGGTCCATGTCCTTAATCTTTTGTACCTCGATATGCTCCGCGTGAAGTGCAGCGAGCTCATCTAGATGCTCGACGTCCGTTTGAACGTCCCGGTCTCCTGTCAGTGCGAGCGTCGGAATGTTCAATTGAACCAATCGTTCTCGAAGTGACACGTCTGTGTGTGCAAGATGCTCCCGTAACCATTTGGCAGGGAACTTCATCAGCTGGATCCGCATCGTATCCTGATCCGTTGCTGTGACGCGCTCGAACAGTTTTTGTTGTTTCCCGACGACCGACTTCTCATTCAAGCTAAAGCGAAGCAGTTTACCCTTGATCCCTTTCGTACGTCCCACTTCTTCGAGCAAAGCATATGCCTGTTCCTGCATGCTCGTCTTCAAGGCGACACCGGCACCAGACAACAGGATGAGACCAGAAACGGATTCACGTTCTGCTGCGAGTGTCGCGACGATACATCCTTCGCTATGGCCGAGCAATAAAACGTCTTGTGAGACATGGTCATGAGATTTCAGATAACGGACGACCGCCGACACGTCATCAACGAGTCCTGTCAGACCGACGCTATGTCGATTGCCACCACTCTTGCCAATCCCCCGTTTGTCATAGCGTAATGTGATGAATCCTTGTATCGTCAGCCATTCTGCTAAGTCTTTATACAAGTTTGACTTGAAGCCGGTACCGTTTCCGTCACGGTCCAATCCTCCCGTCCCTCCGATGAGGACGATGGCTGGAAAGGACGACCGTTCCTGATCGGGTGTCGTTATGGTGGCAGCAATGGTTGTTTCCCCTTGAATCAACACATTTTCTTGTTTATACATCATCCATCTCCTCCTTTTCTTCTACCGGCATGAACGCGTAGGAGAATTTCCGCAACGTACGTTCTTCAGATGGTTCATGCTCGAGCACTCCCTCTAAGAGATCGTAGAGACCTCTTAGGAATCGATCACTCTCGTCATCAGACAGATAAAGTGGGATACTCCGAAAGCCGACCTTGTCTCCTTGAAGGTCGATTTTGTCCCGCTTTAAATAGTCTCCGAAATCCATGAGCAGTGACATCGCGAACGTGTAACATATTTTATATAGTTGTTCACGATCTTCCTCTTCGACGACTTGATTGACAGCGGTCAATGGATTGTTTTGAATCGCGTACACTTTTTCATACACCCCACGTACTTTGTTCTCACTTGCGACAGATAAAATCTCGTCTTGTACCATCTTGTTGATATGGCGATAGAGGCTCGCTTGGGGCACATCGGGAAGCAACTTTGCCAACTCTCCGGTCGTCACTTGCTCGTTCATGAGAACGTGCTGAAAAATTTTCATGCGAATCGGGTTTAACAGACTTTTTAAAACGTCTTGATTCATCATCTTCACCTCATTATTATCATATTTGATAATATTATTACTTATGATAATATCATGTGTCCGAATATGTGTCTACGTCCATATAAAAAGCCGCCCTCATTGGCGGCTATATACATGTTCTTATCTCTCACAGGCGATTCCATCTTTGTCGCGATCACGTGCTTTGTTTGCGTCATATAGTGCTTTACTTACATATGGCGTGTAATGTGTCTTACCACCTTTATTTTTCGTCGTCTTTGACTTGGCTACACCACCTTTATACGTTTTGTTTAACTCTGTACAGTTTTTAAATGTCTTGACCGCTGCATCTACTGATTTTGTCGGTGTTGAAGACAATCCGATGACTAGAATGAATGTTGAAAGTGCTAGCATGACTTTTTTCATGAAATCCCTCCTCTTAGATGGTATATCGGGTAATTTTGTGTGAGTTGAATCATTCTCAAAACGACATAAAAAATCCTTCTCATTTTCTATAGAAAACAAAAAGGATATGATTCATTATTTCTTTTCAACGACACCTCGAACAATCGCGAAGAATACCCGGTTCGGAAGATAACGCTTGAGGGCAATCAAAAGGCCCGCTTGTTTACCTGCTGGATAACGGAGTCGTTTCTTCCGTTCGGTCGCGGCTCGCCAAATCGTCTCAGCGACAACGTCTGGACCTTCGGCGTTCGCACCAGCGGCATTCGTGTTATGGAGCGCAACCTCTGTGTAGTCATCATATACATCGAGCGGTTGGTCACGGACGAGTTCTTGGGAACGACCGTAAAAGTCTGTCTTAATCGGTCCCGGCTCAATCAATTTCATGTCGATATTGAAAGGTGCCAACTCGAACTGGAGCGATTCGATGAATCCTTCAATCGCCCATTTTGAACTGTGATACAAGCTGTAAATTGGGAATGTGATCTGTCCACCGACGGAGGAGACGGTCACGATCCGTCCGCTCCGCTGTTTACGGAAGTATGGCAGTGCTGTCCGGATCACATTCATGACCCCGAATACGTTCGTATCAAATTGCCGTTGAATCTGTTCAGGAGAGGCTTCCTCGAAAATCCCTACCGCTCCATACCCAGCATTGTTCAACAACACATCCATCGTTCCGTGATCCGAGACGATTTGTTTAAATGCCTCTCGGATACTCGTCTCGTTCGTCACATCTAGTTGATAGAGAGACACCCCTTTTAGGTGAGACAGTTCTTGATGATCTTCAGGTCTTCGCATCGTAGCGGCGACATGCCAGCCTCGCTTGCTGAACAGTTCGACCGTCGCTCGGCCAATTCCGCTCGATGCTCCTGTGATGACAATCGTTTGTTTTTGGTTCATATTCATTCCCCTTTAATGTTTATATGTTTAAACTTTTAAACTCATCGGTGAAAAAGAAGCCTTTCTCCCTGTTTCCAAAAAGAAAGGTCAAAGGATGCATTCGTCTTCAATCGCTCGTGTCAGTGCCTTCAGCAGTCCGACCGCGTTCTCGAGCGTCAGGAAGTAAAAGTTCTCTGTCCCGACTTTCTCTGATGAGACGATGCCCGCTTGTCGAAGTAGTTTGAGATGATGCGAGATGGCCGGTCGAGACAACTCAATCTTCTCATCAATCTGATTGACGTTTAAGCGTTCATGTTTGGCGATCTCGACGATGATGCGTTGACGATTGACGTCGGCTAATACTTGGAACAATGGAATCGCATCTTCAAATAAAGATAACGAGACTTCGGGTGTGGCATCTGGTTGTTTCATATTCATCACTCCGTTTAAAAGTTTAAACGTTTAATTCTGTACTAAGAATACTAGGTGATCCGCCTTCTGTCAACGAAGTTGTTCGTACACTTCACGTAGAATGCTTGCAATCATGTGTCTCGAGTCATAATCCCGCTTGGAGATTTTGACGAGCGGCGATGGTTCGGGGAAGAGCTGGGCATTGATGTCGTCAATGTTGTAGCCCGCTGCAGTTTTTGTTATCACGTTATCAGTCAAACGTTCTAGATAATCGAGCTTTTTGGTCAGTTGCTCCCTTCCCTGTTCGAGATGCCCGGCGTGTTGGCAATAAACTTCCTCGAAATTAAGACTCAGAACACGTTTGAGAGAACGAATCTGTTCAGGTACCGACTCCTCCGGAATCATCACCTTCGGATAAGGATGGACGAACAAATCACCCGAGAACAGCCGACCGTTCTCCTCGTCGTATAAGACGACGTGATTCGGTTCATGACCAGGTGTATGGATTACCTGATAAGTATGATGTTCTGATGTGATCTGATTGTCATAATAGGCAATCGGCTGAAACGGTTCGGGGTCTCCTGAAAAGCGTGCCCGATAATCTGGGATGTCTAGCCCCGTCCGGCACATGTCCCTGGCGGATTCTCGTATGTAAATTGGGACACCGTATGTCCGTTCAAGCCAGGCTGCCGTTCCGATATGGTCTTCATGGGGGTGCGTGATGCTGACAAGATCGATTGGAACCGACTCATAAAACGGTTGAAGTTCGGGTAGCATCGTGCGTGTTCCCGTATCGATGAGCATCCCGTCGATATAATACACATACATCGACATCTCGAATGGACCGTTCTTTACGTTGGCACAAACAGCCGTCACCGGTCCATAGTTCTTTATTTGCATCATGCGTCCCTCCAATTTTTCACTTTTCTTCATTATATCGAAAAAGAGCAAAGACCTGCAGTCATTTCACAGTTCTTTGCTCACCCTTATTTAGAGATTCTCTCCATTCGTCGCAATGACCTGTTTGTACCAGTCGAACGAGTCTTTCTTCATCCGCTCCATCGATCCGTTCCCTTCATTGTCACGGTCGACGTAAATCATCCCGTATCGCTTCTTCATTTCTCCCGTCGTGAACGAGACGATGTCGATGATGCCCCAAGGTGTGTAACCAATCAAGTCGACCCCGTCATAAATGACGGCTTGCTTCAATTGTTCGATATGGGCCTTCAAGTAATCGATTCGGGCTTTGTCATGAATCTTTCCGTCGACAATCTCATCGACGGCACCGAATCCATTCTCGACGATGAAGAGCGGAATTTGGTACCGGTCATAGAGTCGGTTGAGCACATAACGGAGTCCGACCGGGTCAATCGCCCATCCCCAGTCACTCGACTGGATATACGGGTTCTCGACCCCATTCGGCAGACCACCGTTGACGATATCGCCACTGTTGTCCGCGACGACGTCACTCTTCACGGTCGTCGACATATAGTAACTGAAACCGAGATAATCGACCTTTCCGTTCTGTAGGATTTCTTCGTCCCCTTCAAGGATTGGGATGTTATACCCTTCCCGCTCGAACTCGTTCAAGGCGTAGCTCGGATAGAAGCCTCGTACTTGTACGTCCGGGAAGAAATAGCGTTGCCGCATCATCTCTTCGGCGAGCATGACGTCATCTGGGTTTGATGAATACGGATAAATCGGTACGTGAGAGACCATCGCTCCAATCTCGAAGTCAGGATTGATGGCTTTCCCTTTGGCAACGGCGAGAGCGCTCGCAATCAGTTCATGGTGCCCAGTCAGATACATGACTTCGCGGGCGTTCTCCCCTTCTTCTAAGAGGACTCCCGAATTCGTCCATAAGAAGAGTGGATTGTTGACGTCCATCTTGTTGTTGATTTCGTTGAACGTCATCCAGTATTTGACCTTGTCTTTGTAACGGTCAAAGCAGACCTCAGCGAAGCGGACGAAATGCTCGACGACTTCACGATTTCGGAATCCCCCGTATTCACAGGCAAGATGGAGCGGCATCTCAAAATGCGACAGTGTGATGATCGGTTCGATGTCGTGTTTGAGTAGCTCATCGAACAAGTCATCATAAAATTGGAGACCCGCCTCGTTCGGTTCTGCATCATCACCATTCGGGAAGATGCGGCTCCATCCGATAGAAGTACGTAAACATTTCAATCCCATCTCAGCAAAGAGGGCCACATCTTCTTTATAACGATGGTAAAAGTCAATCGCCTCATGGTTCGGATAGAATTCATTCGGTTCGACCTTGTCTGTGATCCGGCGAGCGACGCCGTGTGCACCTGCCGTCAAGACATCGACGACACTCGGTCCCTTGCCATCAGCGTCCCAACCACCCTCGAATTGATGAGCGGCAAGCGCGCCTCCCCATAGAAAATCGTTCGGTAATGTCTTCATTGTAAGTCCTCCTTCACATGAATCGTACACGTCAAGTATAATTGTACCGGTACAATTATACAAGGTCGGTACATTGAATTACTTTTGTTTTTTTCATGATATAATAGAACCAGTGACGAAAAAGTGAGGAATGACCATGCTAAAATATCAACAAATCGCGAATGAAATCGAACAATACATCCACGAACAAAACTTAAAACAAGGCGATAAGCTCCCTGTCCTTGAGCAGATGATGAATCAATATGCAGTGAGCAAGAGCACTATCACGAAAGCTTTAGAGCTGCTCGAACGAAAAGGGGTCATCTTTCAACTGCGGGGAAGCGGCATTTTCGTCAGACGACATAATCGACCTGGCTATATGAGCCTCTTCTCGACCCAAGGGTTCAAGAGCAATCTCGGAGACCGTGTCTTGACATCTGATGTGATTGATGTGTCTGTCGTGAAGCCAGACTCGACGGTTGCAGAGAATCTCGGGATTGACGTGTCGGACGATGTATATCGGGTCGAACGGGTAAGGTATGTGGACGGGGAAGTGCTCTGTCATGAGGAATCCTATTATGTGAAAGCCATCGTCCCTTATTTGAATCGCGAGATTGTGGCGGACTCGATTTTCGATTACGTGCAATCGGCGCTCGGCGTCACGATTGGGTTTTCTGACATGTATCTACAGGTCGATCGATTGACGGAAGTGGAAGCAGGCCACCTTGGATTGCAAGAGAATGATCCGACACTTCGCATCGAGACGATCTTCCATCTCACGAATGGGAAACCATTTGACTATTCCCGCATCACCTATCATTACACACATTCACAGTTCGTCATTCAGGCGAACGGGCCCTATATGTAAAGACAACCCCTCATGCGCGCATGAGGGGTTGTTTGTCGCAAGACGAATATCGCTTCACGACCGGGAGATTGACTTGTTCGAACCAATCGTCAATGAACCAAAGTTGATGTTGATGTAATAGTGGTAGGTCTCCTCTTAAGAAAAATCGATGTTCGTGACTTTCGTCTGTCAATTGAGCGATCTCTCCTGAGAATGAATTGGTGGAAAAGATGACTTGAACACTATAGACGCGATCACCGTTTTCATAAGTGGCATAGCCCTTATCACCAGAATAGATTCCGACTCTGTGTTTAGAGTTCAAAAAATCTTGATCTCCCCATTCACATGATTAATAAAAGAGTACGTGTCGTCAGCATCATGTGCGAGTATGAAATTTCCTAGTATATTTGGATGAAATTCAGTAGTGAACGTCTCAAGCGTCTGCTCGTATGTCGGATATGAAAGGGACTGCCACACGCTCTTCGCCTTCGGAATCTGAAGCTGAGGCAATAATTCGTCTTCAATCAATCCCTTCCAGTCTGGGTTATGCAATATAAAGCGAAACACGTTTTCAAATGGAGCAAACGTCCCACCTAAACCAAACTCCAATTTGATGGGAAACGCACCTCTAACCACATGTTCAAAAAATGTCTCCATCTGGACAATACCAGTTGTCGCGACACGTTTCACTTGGTTTCCTTGAAGCGTCAATCCGTCTTCGTAATAGCTCAGAATCCAATCCCTCTCTCCTCTTAAGACGATGACCTCATTTGAAGAAAGCGACAATTCTGACTCTAACATTTCACGATTCTTGATGGTTTTGGTCGTCACATGCTCTTCTTCCTGACTTTTAAAAGAGAAGCGACGTTTTCTCGAATCTTTTACAGTCCGCTTACGCTCTATAAGTAATGGAAACTGTTCATTCTCCAAATGGCGAAAGATCAAGTAGGTTGCTTCTCTGTCCCTCAATGCATGACTCGGTATGACCACTAATTCTAGTGGATTATGATGATTGGATAAGTCTTTTGACATCATGTTGCTTTTCGTCTCTTGAGGAACCAATATCCGAATGGCAATATCGTTAACACAGTAAAGCCAATCAATCGGTTGGTATTCGATGTTGGCTTATTTGACTCTATCTCATCCGAATGGATTGATGATGAGTCGCCTGCTCCACCTATCATTCCTTCTTCGGCATCCCCTTCAATACTTTCATTCTCTTCAACCAATAATTCTTGAAACGCCTCAGTTGAAATTTCATCTCCGCTAATCATCTGTTTTGTATTAGATGTCAACGCCGTCAACATGTCCCCTTCGTAATCAAACCACGTCGACGCTTCTGAGTATTTCACGAGATTGCCTTTTACGTCCGTCAACGCTTTCGGGGTTTCTTTGTCTGAACCGAACGTTGAGAACGCATATGTACCCGCTGATTGTTCATATGTTCCGATCACGTTGACCGGTTCATCATCTTGAAAAACGGTCGCCACAAATTCTTTTGTTGGGACGAACGTACATGTTTCTCCCGTTTTGTAACAAGAGGAAGACGGTACGTATGTCTCGAGTAGTGGTCCGAACGTGATGTTCTCACTGTCTGTCATATGATAATTAGCCGGATCATCTCCCTGAATATGATCCATCACAATGTCAAAAAAAATATGCATCTGCAAAACGTTCCGCCGAGGATTCAGTCATCTCGGCTGATACGGTTGTCGTGCTTGCAAGTAGTCCGACACAACATATGAGTAAGCCCGTCATTCGTCGCATGTGTTTCTCCCTTCATCACCCTGAAGATTTCAGCAGCATCGCGTGATTGATGTGAATCAATTCGGCGTGAGGCTGTTTGTGACGACTGACATATGACGTGAATCGCGATGATGCAACAAACGCGTTCGATTCATGAATCATCGCCAGTCGGACGAGAATGAGCCGTAATTGTTTTCTTCCTTCTCCCAGTGTAACACGGTCGACTTGGTTGTTTTTGTCGAGTCGGTTGATTAACAGTTCCACTTTACAATCTTCTTTGATCAAGTAAGAGACCCAATACGCCGTCTGTTGAATCAAGTCTTCATATTGCGCATGGAGCCCGTTCCCGAGCGGACCGCTCAAATCAAGGGAAATCGTGAATGTGTCGAGATTTTGTCGTTCGAACACTTTTGCCTGTACATGACCGACTTTTGAAGTGGCGACCCAGTCAATCTGTTTAGCCGGTTCTTTCTCATATCGTTTTGCACTCTGAATCATCAACGGATCGTTCAACGGGGAGTGCTTGACGATACGGTCACCCATCCGAATCATGCGAGATTCGGTGATTGGTGACTTCGTGATGGTAGGTAACACAATCCATGAGGGCATATCCATCTCCTCATCCGTGAAAAAAAGAGTACCTAAATAAAACGGTAAGGTGACACGCATCACACACATATGAATCGAAGCAGGTCCACGCTTCACAGCCGAGACGCTCACATGATGTATGTCCTGTTCGATCCTGGTGTCGTATGCCTGTGACCCGTCCTCGAATACCATCCGTTCATTACCCTCTAGCCGAATCAATAGCGGAACACCAAGGGCAATGATTCGCTCATACCCATCAATACGGACGATACATGATGTCTCATCGTCGATGAACAAGAGATCTTCTTTCTGCCGGATGGAAAATGAGACTTCGTTTGAAAGTGTTCGAATGATTCGTTTCCGGATGAACATGACGATTAATAATGCTCCGCATACATAAGCGATGGGCCATACATAAGGTATCCACATGGTGAGGAGACCGAGACTGACATAAGCCGGCCAAAGTTGGTCTTGTAAGATGGATGGTGTACTGATTTCGACCTGTCGCATCGTTACACCTTTTCGACGGGGACAGTTACGGACTCGAGTACGTCCACCAACACTTGTCGCTTCGTCGATTTGATATCCCCTTCAAGGGTGAGGGTCAATCGGTGCGAGAGGACATGTGGCGCAATGGCTTGAACATCTTCAGGCGTGACAAACTGACGATCGTTCAAGTACGCATAAGCTTGTGAGGCCTTGACGAGCGCGAGCGTCGCTCGTGGACTCGCCCCGACTTCGACTAACGGATGTTGCCTCGTCTCTTGGATAAGTGCGAGCAAATACGTGACGACATCTTCATGAATCCGGATATTCTCGACTTCTTCTTGTGCTTCTAAAAAAGCTTCATTCGTCATCAAGGCATGCACTGTCTGTCTCGTCTTTGAAATCGTCTGCAGAATCAAGTTCCGCTCTTCGTCTGCCCCGGGATACCCAACTTGAAGAGACATGAGGAAGCGGTCGAGTTGGGCGTCCGGTAGCGTGAACGTTCCCGCCGACTCGATCGGGTTTTGCGTCGCGATGACGAAGAATGGTTTCGGTAGTTGATAGGTGACGCCACCGATAGAAACTTGGCGTTCTTCCATCGCTTCAAGCAAGGCAGATTACGTTCTCGGAACGGCGCGGTTCACTTCATCGATGAGTAAAATATTCGTGAAGATCGGTCCGGTGCGGTTCTCGAACGTCTGGGTCTGCATATTGAAGAAGTCTGAACCGATGATGTCAGAAGGCAACAGGTCGGCTGTGAATTGAATTCGGGCGAAGTCTGCCTCAAAGCTTTTGGCGATGCTTTTCGCAAGTAACGTCTTCCCCGTCCCAGGCACATCCTCTAGCAAGATATGGCCGTTCGCCAAAAGGGCTGTGCAACATAATTTTGTGATTTCCGGTTTACCGAGGTAAATGCGGTCTAATTGGTCCAATACGTGTCGGATGGTCATGAGTTCGACTCCTTTTGTGTGCGTAGTAGGTATTCATCAAGTTGTTGGGTGAACGCTCGCTCACGTTCTGGTGAGATGTCGCCTTCGTCATAGCGTGTCTCTAAATAGGTAAGTAGGGATGCATCGAGCTCGATTCGTTTCGCCCAAGTCGACAACGTCTCTGTTGGGCGACGACGTTTATGTGGAGGTAACGCTGCTTCGAATTGAATCAACTGCTTTCGAATAGCCGATGCTGGTAATGGATGAACCGTTCGGTTTATCTGCATCGACGCGTTGTCAGAAGTCACTAGCGAGTGATCCTCGATATCTAACTCTCCCTCCTCGCTTTGTTTTTTCGAGGGGCGTCGTTTTTTCCAGAGCCACCATCCGAGCAAGATAATCATTCCGGTAATAATGAACGGGAGGTAGGAGACGCTGCTCGTCTCTTCTCCTGACGGGTTTCCGTAAGAAGGGGATTGGTCCTCAATTCGCTCTTTCGGTGTACCCCCTGACTCGTCTTCTGAGTCAATCATTGCTCCGTCTGGACCGTTCCCTTCTGGTTCTTCATATGGCGCATCCCCACACCAAAAATCAACATCCGTTACTTCGAAAATCCCTAAAAACTTTCGTTTGTCATGACAGTCGGTGACCCAACTCGTAATCTCGCTCCCTGAGATATCTAATGATTGGTAGTAACGGTATCCCAGTTGACCGGAATAGGAGATGAGGGCGACAAGTAGTAAGGAGAATAGAATCCCTGACACAAAAATCGTTTTGGCTTGTTTCATCGGTGTTTCCGCTTATGTATATTTAGTTTGATCGTTTTCATCTGATATGACGGCTCCTCTCATAGTCTAAATCCTTTTTTTGGAAATTGGATTAAATGGATTATACCATGAACCTTAACGGAATATTCAGTTATTTTTAGACAAAAGAAAAATGCCCGTTCATTGAACGAGCATCCACACTTCTCTACCTTCACCCTCTTCATCGAATATCCACTCTTCAAATCCGTACACGCGAATATCTCGGTCACTACGGATGACCCATTTGTTCAAAAACGTTTTTTCATGAAGGATCGGGATCCATTTTTGGTGGGATGAATCACGCCGCATAAACGTTTGTAACCCCTCTTCATCTTCAAATATGAGAAGTTCAGAGTTCCAGAGTGTAGGAAAATCTAGCAGCACGACAACTCGCATTCGTTCATCCACACGCCGCTTTGCTAGTCGTTTCGCTTCATTGAGCAGAGTATGGATGAGTGACTGTTTGATTTGGGCATTGTGTTGAATATCCATTAAAAAAGTTTGTCCGACCGGAATCTTGGCATACCAATACCCATTATGAAACTCCGTTGGAAAATCCTCATGATTTTCTTGTATATTGCGCTGAAGACGACTTAACTTTCGTTTCAGACCACGCACTTTCCGATGTCTCATTTCAGGATGGACTCGACTTGCTTCATATGGTGTCGGTCATGCTCGATGAACTCTCCGATGATTACATGTAACGAGTATGGGACACCTTGATGCGGATCATGCGAGACACCATTCGCTGTCGTTTTATAAGTCAGCGCCTCCTCACTTAAGGACTCGAGCATGGTGACGAGTGCTCGTCGACTTTGTAGTGATTCCTTCAATACGACGTCACCCGATAACTGCTCTGCCCTTTTCGTCGCCCGCGCGTTGAACGAGTCAAAGTCAGGGAAGATCATCCCTTCCCCGTTCTTCACCGATGGAATGATGACATTCAACAGATGGTTGTCCCAATGGGCGATATGTAAGACGATTTGCTTTATGGACCACTTCTCCGAGTCGATCTGTTCATTCCAATTAGATTCATTCAGTTTCTTTAACGACTCGAGCCATTCTGTGTACGATGCGAATTCTTTAATGACTTGCATCCAATCCCCTCCCCGTTCTCTTCAAATTACTGCGATTATAGCACGAACGAGTCTTTTTAAATCAAAAAACGGCACCGTTCTTCATGAACGATGCCGTGCGTGTCTCTATAACCAGACTGGTAATGAGAAGAAAACTAAGAACAATACGGTCAAGACACCGACGACCGGACTGAGTGACCGGTAGCCCTTCTTGAACAAGACGATCATCGTGTACGCGATGAACCCGAGCCCGATGCCATCGACGATGGAATACGTGAACGGAATCATGATGATGACGAGAATCGCCGGGAAGGCATGCTCCCAGTTATCAAGCGGCAGATGCTTCACGTTCTGGAACATCATCATCCCGATGATAATCAACACCGGAGCGATCGCCGTCACCGGGATGATTGCAAAGAGTGGTAGCAATAAGAGCGATACCACATACAATCCAGACGTGACGAACGAAGCGATCCCGCCTCTTGCCCCGACCGATATCCCGGCAGCCACTTCGACCGTCGAGACCGTCGGGCTTGACCCGAACATGGCCCCGGCCATCGTCGAGAGACCTTGCGCGACGAGACCTTTCGGCGCCTCTTCTTCTTTGCCGATTGCCCGTGTCTGATTCTGAATCAAGCTGATGTTTTCAATCAACAAGACGAGCGTCAGTACACCGACCGCGACCAAGAAGATCGGAGACGCAGATTCCGCGAACGAGATGTTTCCGAATACCGTGCCGAACGATTCGAAGAACGGTGTTAACGAGAAACTTCCCGTCCACTGCAATGTTCCCATTACGGCGCTGAGACCAACACCGAAACCGATCGTCCAGAGGAAGCTGCTAGGTCCCATCTTCAAGAATAGCAAGATGGCGACGAAGAGTGACAGGAATGCGACTTGGACGTCACGCTCCCCGAGATCACCGATGTGGAGCAATGCCCCACCCCCGCCTGAGACGATTCCAGCCGCCTCGAGCCCGATCAAGATGAGGAAGAGGCCGAGACCGACCGTCAATCCGTCATGAATGATCGGCGGGAACGCGTTCGCCAATTTCCTCGCCACTTTGGTGACCGTCAATAGTACGACGAGTACACCTGAGACGAACGAGACGGCGAGCGCACTTTGCCAGCTCAACCCCATCTGCAGGACGAGCGTGTAAGTGAAGAGCGCATTAATCCCCATTCCCGGTAACAAGAGAAGCGGCAAATTGAAGAATCCCGCAATCAATGTCCCGATGATGCTTGTCAAAATCGCTCCGACGAGCGCCCCCTCGAACGGGAGTCCGGCTTGTGTCAAGATTGCCGCATGCACGGCCGGGATGTATGCTGTCGCCAGAAAGTTCAGCACGCCCCCGTATGTTTCTGTTTTCCATTCTGTTTGTTTTGCCATAGGAATCAATCCTTTATTGGCACCCTCACCCACCCGTGTATACACACGAGATTGATTATATCCTGTCAGACATCTAACAAGCAAGAGCGATTCGACTCAATTCCTTCTTTGGACCCATTCATGAGACTGATTCCATCAAAAGATTCATTTTGTAAAATAAGAACGTTTGTTCTTATTTTCACCGCCTTTTTGCGAACAAATCTGTTATAATGAAGGGGCAGGTTAACGCAGCAATAGTGGGGTCAGCCGCCAAGTCCACAATGGAGGAAGGCGGTGGTGCGGATGGAACAACTTTGGACCTGGGTTGGGGATTATGTCATGATCCCAATCCTCGCTCCGATCATCGTTCACTTGGTGATTCACCGAACATCCGATCGTGCAACGTCTGAACGCACAAAAAAATGACCCCCTCGGCGCAATGAGATGGGTCACTTTCTGATTCACTAACCATTGTGGCGGCTGGGACCACTCTTAAAGTGGTAGCCTGTAAGCCAGAGGTCGGTGTGTCCAGCACCGGTCTCTTTCTACTTGCATCATACCATACTTTATCCGCGTTTTCAGTAAGAGAAACATCATTTGATATGAAAATCACAAGAAACTGAATCGAGAAAGAGGGATTCTTGTTCAAGAATCCCTCTTTTTCCATAATTATAATCCTACTTTATCGACACCATATGTTGCTTCCTCTGTCGTAAACCCTTCGAACTCCAATTGCTCGATTAGACCACTTCTTGAGAATCCGCTTAAATCTAAATAGCTTTGAGCTTTATCAGCAGCTTGCTCTTTCCAATCTACTTTAATATTTTCTACCGCAAACGAAGCTTCTTCAGTGGAAAATCCTTCAAACTCTAGTTGATCGATTAATCCACTTTTTGAAAAAGCAGAGAATTGTAGATAACTTTCAGCTTTACGAATCGCATTTTCTTGTGCTACTGAAAGTGCAGGTTCCGCAGGTTCTTCTACTTCTGCAGGTTCTGTCACCTCTTCAGTTTGTTCTTCTGTTGTAGTCGCTTCAACAGTTGAAGCTTCATCGACCGTATTTTCTTCTTCGGTCGTTTCAACAGAAGACGGTTCTGAAGTCGGTGTTTCCTCCTCACCGCCAGAAACTCCAATCAATACAATTACTGCTAATACCCAAACCCACCATTTCTTATAAAAAGGTTTTTTAACTTTTTCCTTAGACATATAATTTCATCTCCTAAAAATATAATCTCTTTTTTACTTTACTGTAATAAACGTAACATAAGAAGATAATTTTGGGAATATATTTTTTAAGAATAATGTAATTTATTTATATTTATATCGGACTAAATCCAAAATTTAAACGGTTAAGTATAAAATATACCATATAAGTTTAGGGATGAAGTGAAACAAAAAAACACCCGACCAAATGGTCGGGTTAATGAGAGTAACGTGAGAACCAGACGAGCATCGCGTCTGCATCTTCTTTCGGAATATCATCGATGGTCTCAACAGATAAGAATCCTCCACGTGTCGAGAATTGCACCGTACATAGTCCAAAACGACGTTGCAAGAGCGATTGCTTCACTTGAATCTGTTCGATCCGTGGTTTGTCTGTCAAAAATGATTGGACGTTGAATGCTCCAGTCCGTAACTGGATGAATTGATCCGTGCGGACATATTTTGTGGTGATGTAACTGAGGACGCGTCCCCCGATGATGATGGCCCACAAGAGCATGAGCCACCAGGCGTAATCTCGGAAGAAGTAAAGGACGATCCCTGATATGATAATCCCGAACCAGCTGATTCGGAGTAGCTTGATTCCTAAGGCACGTCTCGGTAATCGATGAAGTTCGTCCGACCATGTGAAGTGAGTGAAATGTTCACGGAGCACCCGCATCGCTCGGTCACGACGAACGAACGGGAGAATCGTCGAGGATTCATCTTTCAATTCATCCATCGTTCCTGCTGCGACGAGTTCGACCCCGACGATGTGGAACCAGCGACGAATGAACGTCTCTTTGATGCGAATCGCTTGAATCTTCTCATATGGAATTTCTTTCGCGCTTCGATTCAACAATCCCTTCTCGACGCGAATGCGTTCCCCTCTCCGCTCAAGTCGGAAGTTCCCATACTTCAAGAAGTTGATGACCATGCCAATCACGATCGATAGCATCAACACTCCGATAACAAGAAGACCGATGGCGATGATGGACGCATGGACGACATAATCTTCGACCTGGTTGAATGCCCCATCCAAGTTAATGAAATCATCGATTGACGAGATAACCGTCGAGGCGACCGGGAAGATAGCGAAGACAGAGAGCGACGTGATGGATGCCAATACGATTTCACGCGTGGACAAGGCATATAACAGACGGCTTGGTACCGGTGCTGCCTGTGCAGCTGTCTCATCCGACTCTTCTGAGTCATCCACCGCTACTCCGCTTTGTTTCCGATGACGGACTTGCTCAAGGATTTCTTCAAGTCGTTTGGCTTCGGTCGGAAAGACACCTGCCAGTTTGAAAGAGGCATCGTCACTGTTGGCATTCGTATCAAACGTCAATTCGACCACACCAAGCAATCGATAAAGGAACGGGCTGTTCGAATGGACACTTTGAATCTTATAGAGCGGAAGCGACTTCTCTTTTTTCAACCAGTTCCCTTCAATGACATAGACGGTTTTTTCGTCCAGAGCATAACGAAAGTTTAACCACCCAAAGAATTTCTGCACAATGTCGAGCAATAGGAAAAGTAAGATCCCGACTCGGATGATGATACCGAATGTCGAGTCCCAGTCGTTGTTGAGCACGAAGAGTAAGACGATTGGAATGGCGAACGACTTGATGACTTCGAGAATACGCAGCACCAAAACGCGACTTGGAAGTCGATGCCATGTTAACGCGGTCTCGGTCATACGACATCCTCCTCTTCGATACGTGCATAGATGGCGATTTGTTCGCGGAGTGTCTTGGCGAATGACTCTTCGATTGCATAGATGTCATGAGATCCAGCAGCTGTCCCGATGGTGATGGTCTGTAACCCATATTTACGAAGAAGCGGACCTTGTGCAGCATGGACATACTGCACTTTTGTCATTGGGATGAGCACATCGTGTGTCGTGATGATCCCATGATGAATCCGAATCTCGAGCGGCTGGACATCATATGTGAAACGTTCTTGTTTCCACTTTTGGAACCAGATGATATCAACCAAGCTATAGACCACATCGATTACGAGTAGTACGATAAAGCCAATTTGTAGCCAAGTCGGCCAGTTAAACCAGTATGCGGCAGCAACAAGCGCTCCCGTGACGAGAAGTCCAATGATATAAAAAATCGCACTTGATAGCCGGAAGACAGCACGTGCCTCGATTGGAAGTGTGCCGCTGATTCGTTGTGGTGTGACACCTTCTTCTGGTGTCGGTGTTGTTTCTGACATGGTGAATCCCCCTATCGTTCATATGTATCTGTCTTTATTGTATACGCAGTTCTTCTCAAAAAGTTTCAGGATTCGGTCGGGAATGTATACAATCGCTCATATACCTCTTCGAAAATTGCCTGATCCTCTTTTTCGAAAGCCTGTTTCAATCGTTGAATGGCCTCTAATCCTTCCGCTTTCAAGTCATCCGTCAACTTTCCTGTTAGTTTAATGGAAGTGAAGGCACCAGCGACGATGACTTGGTCGCATGTATAGGCATACTCATACGTGGCCCAGTCTTCTGGTGCATATACATCTCGATTGATCCAATTTTCGATTAGGGCGTAGGCATAAGATAAATAGCAAAGGTCGCTGTCTTTTCGTATCAACTCTTCATACATATCCAACGCATCGGCTCCAGCATCATTTCCGAACGGTGCATATTCTTCCGTACAATCCACATAAAAGTCATCATTGAAAAATGCCTGATACTCCGGATGTGAGGTCAGAAAACTCGGTCCTACTTCCGGGTCATTCACATAAATATGGTTATCCCAATCGAAAAGAGATTCAACATATCCTTTTTTCAACTTTTTACGAATGAGTTTCTCCACCTCGTTCATACATTCCAACTCGGATTCAAAAGACTTTACTTGTACCTTTCCGATGGTCCCAATTTTTCCGTAGTTTACAGCAAACTCATCACCTTCAACAATGATGTTCCAATACTTCGTAACCTGCTTAAACGACCTTTTGATCATTCAGATTCCATCCCGTCTCAAAATTTTATGGAGTAAGATCATTGTACCTCGGATCGGATGAATCAGAAAAAACGAACCTTCTCAGCGGTTCGTTTCCCTTATCATTTCGTAACTTCTCGCGAGTATGATCATAGATGATAACTTTACTTCGGCTCGTAGCGGAATCGTCCGATTTTTTCGTTCGCTCTCGCATAGAGTGTTTCTAGTGAAAATCGACTCGGTCGAGAAAGTTCTTTGGCGTAAACGGCTTCAATGGTTTTGTCGACATAGCTATTTTCTTCTTGAAGATATTCCATAAGTAACATTTTATAGTCTTCAGAAGTCGCGTCTTTATGTTTCAAACCATCCAGTTCATCAAGATAAACATCATTTTCTGCTTTAAATCCTTCTAGCTCTTTGACTGCCCCGGTCACATCAACATTATCCATCGGTAAACTTGATAACATTAGCATTTTTATCTGATGATTCTGAGCATCCGCGAGAATGGTTCCTGCATCAAAAGAGATAACCGGTCGAGGATCAACTTCTTCTGTGGAGGATATCGAATCGCAACCAATCAACGATATCATTATTATTGTCATCAGGATGAATGTTACTAAGATCCTTTTCATATTCATCCCTCCTGCAAAAATCAAATCATAAAGTCAACATTCACAATGATTTATCTAGACTAACATAATTTACGTTTATTACCA
This sequence comes from Exiguobacterium sp. BG5(2022), assembly GCF_031844365.1. GTDB lineage: Bacteria > Bacillota > Bacilli > Exiguobacteriales > Exiguobacteriaceae > Exiguobacterium > Exiguobacterium profundum. The sequence goes on along the minus strand of NZ_JAUZVB010000001.1, from coordinate 738,936 downwards.
AATGTATCGTTAGAAATTTATTGCTTTATAATCGGGACTCATCCTTAGTAATCGACTGATGATCACTTAAACATCGCTACAAAAAAACCATGAAGGCACACACGATTCTGTGTACTCATTCATGGCCCAATGACATGTTGGTCTTAATTTTCTTGACGGTTTCGTTCTTTAATCCTCGAAGAACCACTTCTTACGTGGTTCCACTTTTAAGTTGTCCCCATGTTTCTTCATTTCAGTGACAAGATAGCGTTCGAGTTCATTCATTGCCTTGACCCAGTCAGTCATCGTCGCCACGAGTGGCACGACAATGAGAATGAGTTCTTCCTCTTCTTCTCGCATGCGCTCAATCATCAGTTTCGCAAAGTCAAAGTTCTCATGGATGAGATCCTCTTCCCGGTCGATGAGATGCTCGTTCTCAAGCTCGTAGGCTGAAAATAATCGTTCATGTCGACGCAACAAGTGACGAATGTGGCGATACAGCTCTTCGCTCAATTGGGGAGGTAGTTGTTCAATCGTATGAAAATCATGATCGAGTTTCTCGATGACGTGGAGCGCGGCACGGTTCGTCTCAATCATTTTAGACTTCAGGACAGCTCGACGGAAGATCGGTGTCTTCTTCTCAAGCCATCGATTCGCTTTAATTTCTTCTTCAAAATAGGCGTAAGTTTGTTTTGAGTCGCTATGCAACTTCTTCGTCTCAGGTAATGATTCGAATGAGGAGCGCCCACCCTCTGTTTCCGCAAATAACCGCGCGATTCGAACAACCATTTGAAATGTGTCGGTGATTTGTGCTTCGAGTTTCCGTTCATATCGCGGGGGGAACAGGAGCGCATTCACAATCAACGCGACCGTAATTCCCATCATGATGAGTAGATAACGCTCGCCTGCAAACACCCACACCGGCATATCCGACTGGCTCGCCCCTTCCATGATGAGAATCGTCGTCAAGATGACGGTCCGTGTCGTCGATTCTAAATTTAAAAAGAGAAGGATGGAGATGGCAATGATGATGACGAATCCGATCGCAATCGGTGTCGGATTCGGAGTGAGTAGCAAGGAACCGACCGCAAGCAATGCTCCAATCAAGTTCCCTTTCATCTCTTCAATCAAGCGAAGCCCAGTCTGATAAACTGACGGCAGGAGCGCGAGTGACGCAGCGAGTGCCGGAACGACGATTTGTTGGAATTGAAATGCCTCAGCAATCAGTAGGACGATTGCGACCGATAGCCCAGTCTTAATAGTTCTAGCCCCAAATTTCATGTAATGGTGCCTTCCTCTCTTACACCTGTCATATGTATTTTTTGCCTTCTTCCTCAATTCTAAAACGTACCATATTCTTTTCAAGGGGAAATGAACCATTTCAGGCAGTTTTGTGAACGCTTCCGTGTTATGATGGCGTTGGATATTTCTTTCATCTTGATGGGGAGGGGTTTACTTGTCAACAATTGCTTTATTTGGCGGAAGTGGCCGTACAGGGGAACGGATACTTGAACGTTTATTGAATCAAGGACATGACGTCAAACTTTTAACAAGACATTCGATGGATTCTAAGGATGGTATCAACCAAATCATCGGAGACGCGACGGACCAAGCAGCAGTACTAGAAACGGTTCGATCTGCAGACGTCGTTATCTCGGCGTTAGGGACGGACAAACAAAACGTATTGTCTACATTCACACCACTCGTGATCGAAGCGATGAAACAATTTAACGTAACACGCATCATCACGGTCGGGACCGCCGGCATCTTACAGGCGCATGATAGCGACAACTATCGCTTTGAAACGAAAGAATCGAAGCGTACGATGACAACCGCAGCCGAAGATCATGCCCGCGCTTATGAGTTATTACGGGATTCAGGTTTAGCCTTCACGATCATCTGTCCGACTCAACTGATCGATGAGCAATCTACCGGTGAAATCATTGTGTCAAAAGAGGTATTGGGGACGAAACATTCAAGTCCAATTTCGAGAGATGACGTTGCCGATTTGGTGATGGCTTGTTTAACGGACGATGACTATGTCGGACACCGTGTCGGCATCACGACGGAATCATAATTAGGGGATGGGAAACATGCACGAACAACAAGAACAATTGGCACGACTCGCTTTAACGTTTGAACAAGAGGAGATGACGGACGCTGCACGACTCGCCCGTACCGCCCTACAAAAAGTAACAAATGAAGAAGTATGGATTGCCGTCTGTGGTCACTTCTCAGCCGGAAAGTCGACATTGCTCAATGACTGGCTAGAGGAAGGGTTCCTTCCGACAAGTCCGATTCCGACGAGTGCCAACATCGTCACATTACGGGGTGGCGAATCAGCGGCAGCCGTCGCAATCAATGATACGGATTGGATTTCATTAGATCCTTCTTCCCTATCAAACATCAGTGACTATTGCAAAGTGGAAGAAATCAAGGAAGTCGAGTATACCATCGATCGATTCCCGTTTGACGAACACGTCGTCTTGATGGATACGCCAGGGATCGATTCGACGGATGAACGTCATCGCCAAGCGACAGAACGTTCGCTCTTCTTGGCCGATCATCTGTTCTTCATGATGGACTACAACCATGTGCAATCGGAACAAAACATCGGGCTGATGAAACAATTTAGCCGGGAAGGACGTCCCTACTCCATCATCATCAACCAAATCGACAAGCATGATGAGTGTGAACTCTCTTTCGTGGAGTTCAAAGCGTCATTGACGAAAGCGTTCCGACATCATGACATCGTCCCAAATGACACATTCTACATTTCACTTCGTGATGGGCAACATCCGCATAACGAAGTCGAGCGCTTGCGGTCATATGTACGTCAAGTCATCGACGAGGCAAAACAGCAACAAGTCGAGCATGCGGATGCATTGATTCATACGCTAGTCCGCCGCAACGAAACATCGATTCAATCGATGTTGGACCAATTGCCAACCTATGAAAAGAGCCCGAAGGAAATGCAATCTCGTCTACATCGTCTTGAAAAGAAACGGGCATGGTGGACCTCATTCCGTCGTGAGTTCTTTAAACACCAAACACCGATCGTTCAAAGTGCGCCGATCATGACTTATGAGTTCCGTGAGTTGTTGCGGTCCTATCTCGAGAGTTGTGCCCCGTCCTTCAAGGTCGGTCTCTTATTCTCAAAAGAGAAGACGAAGCAAGAACGAGCTCGTCGTGAGGAAGTGGCAGTCAAAGAGTTCAATCGTCTGATTGATATGAACTTACGTCCACATCTCGTGAAGTACGCGGAAGACATCATCCGAGATTTGAAACTTCCAGAGACTCTCCTGCCGAAAGGCGATGTCCTCCCGATTGCACCAAGCTCACTCATCACCGAACAAGTGAAATCCGGTGCATCCCTAAGTGGTGATACGGTGTTGCAGTTCAGTCGTGACATCGAGACGGCCCTCGCGACATGGGTGACGAAAGTATCTGAACCTTGGGTCCACTCGACGGATACGTACATGAAAGCGGAAGTCGATTTGCGCTTGGAACAATTTACGACTGAAGAGGAAGCGTTGTATGAAGCGCTCGATACGGAAGCGTTACGGATTCGTCTTTCGAACCGTCTGAATGCTATCGGTCAATATGAAGCGTTGCAACTTGATTCAAATCAGTTAGATCAGTTGGCCGTTCGAAACTATGTCGACGCGACGTACCTTCCTGAAAAACAGTCGAATGTTGTTGAATCAGAGGTTGCATCGACGTCGATTTTAGATGATGATCAGGACTTGTTTGATTTTAATTTTTCTTATGAAAATGCGGTATGTGAAATATTAGAGAATCATCCATTGTTCCGCTCCCGTGTCTCGACATTACGTAAGAAAATCGAGCGCGCGAAGCATGAGCAATATACGTTCGCCATCTTCGGAGCATTTTCGGCTGGAAAGTCCTCGACTCTCAATGCGCTATTCGGTGAGACGGTATTACCGACGTCCCCTAACCCGTTGACGGCATCCATCACAAAGATCGTCCCGCCGAACGGACGGACGAATCGAACGGCATCGATCACCTTCAAATCACACGATGAACTCGAAGAAGAGTTACAAGGTTATGGGACTTCCCTCACCTCGCTCGATGTCGACCACCCGTTCGTCAATGCGGTAAAAGCGGCACCGCTCGATTATCTCGGACAAACGGAAATCGTCGACTATGACACGTTCTGCGCGTTCGTCGCACAAGAAGAAAAAAGCTGTATCGTGAAAGAAATCGAACTATATCTCGACTCTCCTTGGGCACGGCGTGGCATCGTCTTCGTCGATACGCCAGGTGCCGATTCGCAGTTCAATCGTCATAGCGAGGTACAGTTCGGCTACATGCGTGACGCGGACGCCGTCTTGTTCGTCACGTATTATAATCATGCGTTCACGGAAGCGGACCGGGAGCTCGTCATTCAGCTCGGACGGGTCCAAGGGACGGGAGACCACGAGATGTTCTTCCTCGTGAACGCCTCTGATCTTGCGACAGATGACGAGGAGCGGGATGCAGTCACAAGCTATGTCTCACAACAGTTGACCGCGCTCGGTGTCCGCAGACCAAGCGTTCTCCCCATTTCAAGCCGAAACGCCATGCATGGGGATGACGAAGGATTCGATCGATTCGTCTCGACACTTGAACGCTATGTCGACAAAGACCTTCGTCTCGCCAACGCAATGCGTATACAGGAAGAAACGACAGCGCTACTCGCTGCATTTGATCGTGTTTTGAATGAAGCGAAAGAAGACGCGTCGGCGAAAGAACATCGTCGCCAGCAGTTAATCGCTTTACTCGAGAACCCACCGGCACTCGATGTGTCAGCACTCATCGATTTGTTTGACCGGGAAGCGAAAGAACTCCTCGCCCACCTCGAGACGCGTTCGCTCCTCCGCCTCTCGGACTTCGTCAAGGAAACGTTCCATCCGGTCGAGGTCGATGGATCAAGGAAGAGCTTGGAGCGTGCCCTCGGACGGACACTCGATAAGTATGCCTATGACATCCAGCAAGAGCTCCAAGTGTTCCAATATCGGTTGGAGCGATACGTTAAACGCGAGTTCGTCGCCTTGGTCGAACGGTTGACAGAACGTCAAGCGTCTCTCCTTCCGACGCTTGAATTCGACCGAGAACTCGACGTGGCATGGCTACGAGAGGCTGTCGAACCGATTCATCTCGAGACATCACCTTATCAGTCGGTATTGAAGCGCTATAAGAATGCGAGTCAATTTTTCGAGGGAGACGGACGGACGCAACTGAAGGATGAGTTGACCTTACTTCTTCGGGATATGATTCGGTCGCGTCTTGAAACGATTCATACGAAGCAAATCGAACGGGCCAACACGGAAATCAGTAAAGCTGAAGTCGAGATTGAACGAGAGTGGTCGACTCAATTGAAAGAACTTGCCGATGCAGAGCTCAGCATGTTGACGGACAACCATTCCTTTGATGAGATGCATGAACGTCTCGAATCGCTCAGAAAGGAAACGGTATGAACACATTACTGCTCATCGGACTCATTCCCGCTGTCGTTATGACGATTGTTCTGGGGCTGTTTCTGAGATATCTCTATTTGAACAAAGAATAACGGGAACGGTCCTCGATGCGCACATGACATCGAGGACCGTTTTAAGTTTGTATTTATTTGTCTGCTGGATAGACCACGCCAAGCTGTGTTCGAACGTTCGTCATCACATCAGCAAGACGAATCATGTCATTTGCTGAATGTACAACTGTTTCCGAAGCACTAGCTTCGATCGCACGGACGAACGCTTCGATCTCATATGACATCGGAGCATTCTGTGATTCTGATACGATTTCTGACGTGCCATCTCGCAACTCTAGACGGACTTCATCACACGTCGCAATATCGTCGATGACGATGCGTCCTTTTTCCCCGATGATCTCAGAAGGAGTCGATGTCGCATGAATCTTTGAATGCATGATGATCACATCCAAATCGTCATAAGAGAGAATGACCGTTCCGCTCCCGTCCACTCCAGATTCCAGCTTCACACCGCTCGCCTGGATATCATTTGGTTGACCGAACAGTTTTAAAGCAGGACCAAGGAGATACACACCAAGGTCCATCAACGAACCGTTCGAGAATGCAGGATTGAACGTATTCGGGTTCTCCCCTTGTTTATAGAGGTCATACCGTGAAGAATACTGTGATTTATTAAAGACGGCCCGACGCACCGGAGCAATTCGCTCCATCGCCTGTTGAATCCGTTCAAAATTCGGCATGAACAAGTTTCGAAGTGCTTCAAGTAAGACGACCTGGTTCTCCTTCGCCACTTCAACCAAACGAGTCACTTCCTGGACGTTCGAGGCGAGTGGTTTTTCACAAAGGACGTGTTTGCCATGCTGCATGAACAAGATACTCTGTTCGGCGTGAAGTGAGTTCGGACTCGCAATATAGATGGCATCGATGACATCACTCTTCGCCATCTCTTCAAGTGACGTGAACGTATGTAAGATGGAGTGACTCGCTGCATATTCGTTAGCACGCGAATCCGTGCGCGAATAGAGAGCTGTCACTTCTACGTCATCCAACTGATTGATTGTGTCAATAAACCAGTCTGTGATGAAGTTTGTACCAATAATGCCAAAACGGATCATGTGAATTCCTCATTTCTGTTCTTTCAGTTTTTTGATGAGTAAAATTTCATCCAATAAAGGAATCTTATCATATCCGACATGTGGGATTGTCGCTTTCAGTTTTCTTGCCCGCGTCACCGCATCATGAATGATTCGTTCTAGACGATAGCCACGACGTTGATAAAAGCCAAGCGATCTCAAATTATCATTGGTTGTGATGACGATTAATTGCTTAACTCCGTGCTGCATACCAATTTCTTCAACAGCATGGAGTAAGTGAGAGCCGATCCCACTATTCTCTATCAGACTATCAAGAGATATGATTTCTACTTCTTCATCCCGAATAAAATACGTAACAAGACCGTGAATTTGATTTGTTTTCATGTAGACAAATCCTTCGAGCTCTGCACAATCGTATGTTCCCGAAGAAACGACCATTTGAGTTGAACCCCAATGTTTAACAAAAAAATTGCGAATATCTTCTTGCATACTAGTATTGATTGGTACAATCATTTAGTTCATCCCTGTCTATATATGATTAAAAATACGGTATTCGAAATATATTGCAAGCTATTATACTCTCTTATTATTTGGTTTCATTCTGAGAGACTTCGGCACGTCTCCTCTCCTTAAACGGCCAACGATAAGTCTTTTCCTCATTTCCGACATAGGCTACACCGTTTTCAATAGTCAACGAGGAACAGTCAAGGAGATGACGTGGCATCGGATAAGAGTCAATCCGTCCGTCCACTTGGACATGAACGAGACGACCGTCGATTGAAGAGATGACCCACACCCCCTTCTCTGATGCACACATCACGTCACAATCATGAAGGACCGGGGCATTTCTGACTTCTTGATTATAGCGAAAACATACGGCTCCCTCTGTTGATAAGCAGACGAGTGCCTCGGTCGAGACCCCTTCTCCAAAGATACCCTCGTCCCCATACCCGATCCAGATTCCCGTTTCATTTATAACGACTACTGCAATCGCGTTACCTGCGTGAAATGAATGTTTGATGTCTCCGTCTGCATCTAACACCCACGCATTGATTGGTTCTCCTTCTAACGTAAACGCCCAAATGAACAAGTGATTCTCGTCAATGATTCGAATACCTGCCACATATTCATGCCGTTTGAAGTCTATAGTCAACCCATTCCAATGGATGTAGAATTGATGATTGGACTTGACCAAACGAGCGGAACCCATAGGCTTCCGCGTATCGGAATCAACCATCTCTATTTCATCGTTCATACACCATCACCCCTTACCGTCTTCCGATCGCTTGGAATGTAATGCCTCTCGAAACTGTCTAGATTCTTCATCACTCACCACTTCGTCTATATATCTCGATTTCCAATAAGGCGAAAGGTCCAACTCGTCCACACCGATTCGCTTGAACCAATCTAACACCGTCTCATTCGGTTGATGTCTTGAGGCAATCGGCAAGTCCAGATTGAACTGGATGAGCGCATTCCGAATCGCATTATCGGTCCATTGAACCTCTTTGGATTCCACAAATCTATTTGCTTTAGCCTTACGCCCTCTTCGTTTTACGGTGCCACTCGAGAAATCAATGGTCGAGACGACACGCTTTCTTTTCCGTAGCAAGCTGAGCGTCAAAATCAGGAGAACAATCAAACCCCCAATAAGGAACCATAACCAGTATGAATTTCCCGACTCGGTTACTGTCCCTCCTGTTTCGAACGTATAGTCTAAAAAATCATTCTTCAAGAATTGAAAATCCTCATCATCTTTCAGACGAAACTTCCCTCCATATTCATCACTGCTGGTTCCGTCCTCTCCAGACAAGAGAAGCACGATTCCACCTTTTGTCGGGTCGTGAAACCATTCCCAAAATAAACGAGCCAGATAGATAAATCCAGTCACCAACACCAAACTGCCGAGCATCATCATCAATAATCGGGTTGTAAATCGCATCGTAACCTCCGTCACATATTATGTATGATCGTATCATGTATGATAAGAGATTGTCAGAAAAATCCAAACGAAAAGACCGAGAACTCTCGGTCCGCTGTTTTACAAAATTGCTTCTGCGAGTAATCTGTCGAACTTACGCACATCCACTTTTTTATTTAGATTGATCTTAATTGTTCCCGCGCGAGTGAACAGTTGGACTTCTGAGTTCAAGTCGAACATTCTTCCCGCATTCTCCGTCGAGTACATATTAATCGAGTCGTACGGAAGCGAGTAGACTTCAATCTTCTTCCCCGTGAGCCCTTGAGCGTCACGGACAATGAGACGTTTGTTCGTGAAGACGGCGACGTCACGTACCGTCTTGTAGGCAGCGACGGCCCGCTCCCCATCGATGAATGACTCCGTGATGTCACTTGGCACCTCACACTCTGAATAAAACGTCCACGACAAATCACCAATCGGGTTTCCCATAACGATTCCTCCCTATATGAATTGAATGTACTATCCCCTATATTCCACAATTCTCGTTTGATTAGACCTTGAATGGGAAGATAGTGTATAGCAACTTGATTGTAGAGGAGGACGTCGTCATGATTGCGCAGCAAATCATCACATTACTACTGATCGGCTATTTGATTTATTTAATTGATTCCAAACGAAATTATTTCCCTGTCCCGGTCATCTTGGTCTTGATTGGAATAGCGCTCTCATATATCGCTTTTTTTGATTCGATGTTTATCTCAAAAGATATGATCTTCGAGGTGTTCCTACCAGCACTTCTGTTTACATCGGCTTATCAGTTCAAATACAAAGATTTGAAAGACAATATCGGGATCATAACGATATTGAGTACGATTGGTCTTGTCTTGACCGCCATCCTGATGGGGTATGGCACGTTTTGGCTGAGCGAGCTCTTCACCCCGCTCAGCCTGACCGCCTCTTTCTTATTGGCGTCCATCTTGATTCCGACCGATCCCGTTTCCGTGACGGCCATTTTAAAACGGAGTAAAGGGGAAAAACGGATTGCGGATGTTGTCGAAGGTGAATCAATGGTGAACGATGGAACAAGTGTCGTCATCTTCGCGATCTTCCTCAGTATGTTCGCGACAGGAGAACAGTTCTCCACGCTCAGCTTTTTAACTGAATTTTTGATTGTTTCAGCCGGAGGAATCGGCATCGGCTTCATCTTTGGATTTGTACTGAAGAAATTGATGATTGTCAGTTTTAAAAAGCATGAACTCGTCATGTTGACAATCGTTATCGCGTACGGGGCATTTTATCTCGCCGACGCGCTAGAAGTATCGGGAGTCCTTGCGACCGTCACAGCCGGCATGATGCTTTCTCATGAACTCGGCATGAAAGAGGACTACGAATCGGTCCAGCGTCACTTGAATGGCTTTTGGGACATCGTCATTCCGATATTGCTCGCTCTCCTGTTCTTATTGATTGGAATCGAGGCGACCAGCTATTTGTCTGTATCGCTCTGGACGTTCGCTGTTCTTTTATTCCTACTTTCGCTTCTGACCCGGTTCATCGTCGTCGGCGGTCTCGTTTATACCGTCCCTGTATGGCGTAGAGAATTTAAAGACGATTTGACAGCGACTTCGCTCCTTACTTGGTCCGGAATTAAAGGAACGATGTCGATTGCCCTCGTCCTCTGGCTAGAGGCAGAGAACATTAACGGCTCGAGCGAAATGATATCTCTCGCGTTTGCCGTCATTTTACTCTCTCTGATCTTACAAAGCATCGGTGTCTACCCATTAACGACCTATTTAACGAATAAACATGACGAGTGACGGAACCCTTCCTTAGAGAAGGGTTTTTTACATTCTGAAATTGACATCGCCCACTTTTAGTGTAAAATTACACTTGTAATATACTAGGAGGTGATTCGTTGGAAAACACTTCAACGCCATCCGCTGCCATCTCTACTGGAGTTGTGACCGTCGTGCTTGCACTCATCGCTTCGTTTCTGACTCCATCGTTCTTGAAGGTTGGCATCATCTGGGATATCGTTGCGTTCTTAGTCATCGGGATTGCGACATTCAGTTTTACATACCATTATTATCAATCAAAACGATTGACCTACTGGCAATACATTTGCTGTTATGTCATCGTCTGTCTCTTTTTATTCACCGTGTTTCTCGGAATCTCATGGTTACTGATTTTCATAAGCTCGGCGACGCTCTGAGTCGAACAAACAGGAAGGAAGAACCGATTATGAAAAAATCCGAATTTATTGGACAAGTCTCTCGAAAAATGAAATTGATTCGCATCGAATCCCAGTATTCACAGGAAGAGATGGCGAACTTACTTGGGATTTCAAAAAAAACACTCATCCAAATCGAGAAGGAGCGAAATGAAGCAAGCTGGTCGACGATTGTGACGCTATGCGCGCTGTTCAATGAAAGTGAGATTCTCGTACACTTGATTGGCGACGACCCCGTTGAATTCGTCAAACTGATTGCAACCGAGAACACATACGAGCCGAAAGAAAAAACACTCGGCGGACGTGTCTTTTGGCATGCGATCAAAGAGGGGTCCCACTTCATTCTTCAACAGAACATCATCAGCGGACATTACCGCATCATCGATCTCGATCATGTGAGATGGTACAGCACGTTTGATGCGGAAGATGCCGAACAGGTGCGGTTGAAGTTGGAACTTCATCGTGAGGTATCAGATGACACGAAAGCATAAAGATTTGATGATGGCTTTCAGTCTAATCGTCATAACGACCGTCTACTTTTGGCTGATCCCAAACATCGCGTATGACTACATTTGGTTCGTCGGCACAATCATTTTACTCGTACTCTCGTCTTTATCAATCACGCGCTTGATTCAATCATACGTTCCACTTTCTTTGATGAAATTCGTCCTGATTAGCGTGATTTTTTTCCTTGTACTCTGTTGTCTGTTGATTATCCTATTTTATGTCGTAGCGCTTTACCAGATGAACCATTTGTGACGAATTGGAGGTCTTTGTATGCGATTTTATGTCGGTTCAAGCTTTTCAAATATCGAAGAAGTACGTTTCATCCGTGATCATCTGGTTGCGTTCGGTCACACCTATACATACGACTGGACCCAAAACGAACGTGCCGCTTCAATCGATGCGTTACGTGCGATTGGCGAAGAAGAGGTTGCTGGAATTCAAACAGCGGACTTCGTCGTCATCCTCTTGCCTGGAGGAAAAGGCGCACATGTAGAGCTCGGGATCGCTCTAGGAACGAACAAGCCCGTTTACCTATATGATTTGGGTGACCAGATGATGAATATGGAAGAGACGAGCACGTTTTATCATGTGGATGCGGTACAACGCTTGGAGGGATCGTTCCACGACCTCCCCCACCAAATCCAAGGTCGATTGGAGCTCTCTAATCACGTTTGAGCTGATGTCCTTTATTCTCACGAAATCGAGCCGGGGTGCAACCTACCCATTCCGCGAAATGTCTGTTCAGCTGAGCTGGACTATTGAATCCGACTTCCTGGCTAATTGCGAGTAACGTAAGGTCCGAATAGCGTAGAAGTGATTTCGCATGAATCAGGCGTTGTCTCGTGATGTATTGATACGGCGTCTGACCGATTCGCTCTCGAAAGTTCCGTATGAACTGATACTTACTTTGATGGACGATTCGACTTAATTCCTCAATGCGAAGCTCTGTATGATAAGAATCATGAATGACACGCAAAACCGGTACAAATAAGTCTTCAGCATCTAAAAAAGTGTGGATGAGGTGACTCTGAATGAACGTCATCACATCATCTGTAAGATCAATCTCTAAAAATCCTCGACTTGACCACTCCCCTAACAGTCTTCTTATCGACATGACCGCTATGGAAGGAAACATTGGATTGACCCTGTTTTCAAACCCGTTCAATAGACTCGCAATAAACCGAAAACTCACATAAGTCGTTTCAGTTGAATCAGCGAATAGTCGATAGGACTGATTCGGTTGAACCACAATCGATTCGCTGTCTTGGAGACGATAATTCGAATGCATCCACCTCAATCCCAATTTTCCCTTCCAACACGAGCACCCAGACGATGTCTTCTTTGCTCTTTTCTCTTTCTGTCGTCCAATCCCCACCAGAAGAGACGTAACGTATGGCGACGTCAGGCAGTGTAAGTAATTGTTCCATATACCCCTCCAGATTATTGCGCAAAAATCGAGCAATATAGTGCACGATGATTCACTTCAAATCACGCATACTGTTCATAACAGTCAAGTGGCCACTTCACTGACCTTATGAAAAGATGGTGATTCACATGTTTCAATCGCTTCATCCTAACCTAAAAGTTAGACTTGGCTTGAACTTCTTTCAAAAGCTGACTCAAACCGCCGTATTTCCTTTTTTGACGATTTATTTCGTTCGCCAGTTCGGTGCGACGGAGACCGGACCGCTCATTGTCTTGACGATGATTGCCTCATTCATCGCAAGTCTCTTTGGAGGCCAACTGTCCGATCGTTACGGAAGAAAACGAATTCTCTTCATCGGAGAAATACTACGTTTCGCATGTTATATCGGAATGGCAATCGCAGGTTCTCATGTAATTGACAGTGCCACCTTATTATTTATCTTCTTCTTTTTTAGTAATCTCTTGAGTAGTGCCATCACGCCAGCAAACGAAGCCATCTTAATCGATGATAGCCGACCCGAGCAGCGAAAATATTTGTATACACTCAGTTACTGGCTGATGAACGGGTCCATCGTCATCGGTAGCCTAATCGGCGGCTTCTTCTTCGAACAGCATCTCTTCTACTTGTTAGTATCGGCAGCCATTCTTTCATTCGGATGTGTCTTCCTGATTTTCATCAAACTCGAAGACAACTATAACCCTTTACCGCGTAAAGGACAGAAGACTACTAATGTATGGACAGGATACCAGACGGTCATGAGGAACCAACTCTTTTTGAAATACCTTGTCGCAGGGATTTTGACATTGTCATTAGAGTTGCAACTAACTCATTACTTAGCGATTCACTTTGCTGAAACGTTACACGCTGTCCCGTTCTTTCATTTTTCACTAGATGGGACGAAGATTCTCGGACTGCTTCGAGCGGAGAATACGATTCTCGTGTTACTGCTCGGTCTTGTGTTGATGCGTTGGACCAAATCTATCTCTGAACATGCGTTACTTTACACGGGTGTCACACTGTTCAGTCTTGGATTCGCCATTTTACCGGTTTCACATAATCTTTCAATGTTAGTGCTCGCTACGGCTTGTTTCACGTTTGGAGAACTGCTATATGTCCCCATCCACCAAGCCATGCTAGCTCGACTCATCGAAGACCACCTCCGCAGTCAATACTTGGCCGCGAACGGTTTCCGCTACCGAGGTGCGCTTCTCATCGGCGCAATCAGCGTCTCGACTTATGATGTCTTGTCACCTAGTTGGACGGCCATCACTTATATTTGCTTTGGTATATTGGCAATCTTCTTCTATCGTTCAATCTTGAAAGAACTGGATAAGTGTCAACCTTCAGAAATGGACCGAGCTTCCTAGATGACAACCATAGTTTAGTACCTTGAAGAAGATATGCATCTTTTTACCAGAAACGTTTCCAATATTTTTCACAATGTGCTATCCTTTTAAAAATGATCTGACAAACGCGATGAAGAGAACAGTACATCAATGAATCTTTCGTAGAGAGCTCCGTCTGGTGAAAAGGAGTAAAGAACGTTGATCGAAACAAGCCTCTGAGCAGCGCTATGGAACTCACCCCGAGAGATGTGGCGACGGGAACTCCCGTTATAGAGTTGAGGTATAGTCCGATTCATTCGGCAGTACCGAACAAGGTTCGTATGGTGACGTGCGGACGAACAGGGGTGGCACCACGATGAGAATCTCGTCCCCAAGAATTCGTTCTTGGGGGTGGGATTTTTTTGCGTTCCGAAAGTGATCAAAAATAGAAGGAGTGATTGACTTGAATTCGTTTCGAAAAACCTCTGCGCTACTGCTCGTTAGTGTCGGAATCTCAAACCTTGGTGCCTGGATATACTTCATTGCGCTCAACTTGATTATCCTAGAGATGACTGGATCCCCTTTCGCCGTCTCGATTCTCTATGTATTAGCCCCGCTCGCCTCGCTCGTCTCGAATCTTTGGTCAGGTAGCCTGATTGATCGGGTCGATACGAGACGACTGATGATGTTACTGGATGGTCTGCGTGCGTTCCTCGTATTCAGCTTAGGCTGGATTGATTCACTGTGGCTCATCTACGGGATCGTCTTTCTTCTCAATGTGATGAGCTCGTTATTCGAATCATCGAGCCTGGTCTACATGACGCAACTCGTACCTGCCTCGAACCGACAAAAGTTCAATGCGATGAAGAACTTTGTACAGTCATCCGGGTTTATTCTAGGTCCGACGATTGCCGGACTACTCTTTCTAGTCGGGAGCCCAACATTTGCGATTTTCGTGAACGCGTTCGCACTCATCGTCTCGGTCGGTATGTTGTCGCGCCTTCGGTCTCATCATCGAACAGAAGCGTCGATTGAACCATTCTCTGTAAGAATAATTATCGAGGATTGGAAAATGGTCGTACGATTTGCATCAAATGCCAAATACGTGACGCTCATTTATGGATTGTTCTGTGTCATGACCATCTTCATGTCTGGACTCGATTCGTTGGAGGCGTCATTCGCGACCCAAGTCCTTCACTTGTCTGAGAACCGATATGGCTTTCTCGTCAGTATCGCTGGGATTGGGATTATCTTTGGATCACTCATCAATTCAAGATGGAGTCACCGCTTGTCCTTATCGTTTTGTATTGGATTCGGGGCGATCATGACACCAGTCGGCTATCTTCTTTTCGCAAGTTCATCGTCATTCATGATGGCCTCGGTTGGATTTTTTGTCCTGACATTCGCGCTTGCCTTTGCCAATACCGGTTTTTTGTCATTCTATCAACACCATGTTCCTGTCGAAATCATGGGTCGGTTCTCTGGCGCTATCAATGTGGCAGAGTCGCTACTCGTCATCCTACTCACATTTGGGATTGGACTTCTTGCCGAAATGATTGGGATTCGCCCGGTCTATCTCGCATTCTCGATTATCTTCTTCCTTGTTGGTTGTTACACCATACATGTCATGCGCGACCGTTCGAAACGGGAGTATTTCAATCACAATCAAATCGAAGAAGTTTCATAAGTCATGAGCCGGTCGTTTTTATGCGACCGGCTTGTTCGATTCGATGAATCGCTTCGATGATTGTGTCTGGTCGTTGTAAATGAATTTGGTGTCCTGCATTTTCCGCGATGATGAGTTCCGATTGATTTGATAATCTCAACTGTTGATGGATCAGATCATGCCACGTCTCTTCTAGCAATCGAATTTCAGCCTCAGGCAACCCTCCATTTATTCCTTCCTGAATCATCGCTACAGAATCTCGACCGATGACAATTAACGGGATTGATGAAAAGGTGCCCATTTGTTTGATGATCGCGGCGTCATCACGCCAGAACGATTCTTCTTCCAACATCGTTTTATACAATTGAGGAGATTGATAAAATCGTTTAAGACGTGCACGTGCATCTGATGATAAGCCTTGTTGCTCAAGTGAAAGTTCTGGTTGATGAACTTTCACTAGTTCTTCTTTTGAAAGGATTGCATAGGAATGGCACATCGTTCGCCAATCGTCATCTGAATATTGACGGTCCATCACCGGGGTTTCTATGTCGTCTAATATAGAAAAATCATGGGAAGTAGAATCGACGAGTACGACGCCTCCTACTCTATTCGGAAAAACTTTGGCCATGTGTTGCGCGCACAAACCTCCGTAAGAATGACCGACTATTAGAATCGGTTGATGTAGCTGAAGGGTATTCAATAATTCAGTACATTCTAAAAGATGAGATGACGTTCTACTCGAACGCCTATTCATCTCACTCTCACCATAACCGGAACGATGATAAAGTAATACTTTATACGACTCACTTAATTGCTCGGAAAGAGAAACCCACTCTTCGAATGAACCTCCCATACCTGTCATGACAACGATCAGTCGTTCCCCGGAACCGAATAAACGATATTCAACATCATACCCTTTGACTTCAATGAATTTATTCATATTAGCCACCTTCGAATCATTTCAAGATCCTCTGGAAACGCATGGTCTAATCGTTCTAACTCTTGAAGCGACCACCAATTGACTTCCTCGATAACCGAATCAATCATAGCGGTCTCGACCCGCTCTTCACACGTTGCCAAGAAATAATGTGTCTCGACCTGAAAGTTTGATATGATGGCTCGTTTGATATGTAGTCGTTGATCAACAGAAATGCGATAGCCCGTCTCTTCTAACACTTCGCGCCGACAACACTGTTCCGGAGTTTCTCCGTCTTCTAGACCACCTGATGGCAAACTCCATTGTTGTATGTCACGATTCTTTACGAGTAGGACTTCCTTCTCTTCGTTGATGCATAAAGCAGCTGATCCAATCCATTGTTCCATAGTCTTAATACTCCTTTTTCATTTTTCTGCTTGCAGGTGACGTTACGTCACCCGATATGATGGGGCTACAACCACATAAGGAGGAAATATGATGTTGAATCAAATGCAAAAGAAAATATCTCCCATTTGGACATGGAACCAATTCGCAATTACGATGGTTCTTCTATTCGGAGTGACACCCCTACTTATCGAGCACCACTTACACAACTTTTTAGAGCGGTCATGGGGAAACACCTTCTATTCAGGAACAAGTATCGGCCTGTTATTAGCCATAATATTTATGACCGTCCTCTATCTCGTCGCGATACGTCCTCGGACCTTATCGCTCGAAACGTTAGGACTTCGCCGCATCTCATGGAAAGACTCGGGGATGATCTTTCTATGGACAATTGTGTTAATTGTACTCAGTATCATCATCGTCGTAGTCCAATCATATTTCGGCATCGGTACGTCGAATACAAAAACAGAGAGTTTGCAAAGTGACTTGTCGATTATCTCCATACTAATTGCGTTTGGATCGGCGGCCATCATATCACCAATCTATGAAGAAATCTTTTATCGTGGGTTCTTATACCGCTTCTTTCAAGAACGATTTGGGGTTTGGATCGGGATGATCATAAGTGCTGGAATATTCACTCTTGCTCATTTACCAACGACAAATACGTTACTCGTCAATTTTGTATCGGGACTAGTATTCGCTTGGGTATATGAACGGACCAACTCTATCTATTCCAGCATGCTCATCCATGGAACCTTTAATGGGCTAGCCGTTCTATTGACTGCATTGGCGTGAGGGAATCACTCTTGATATAGTGAATCAATATAGGCAAGAATCGATGCATCGATTGGATACAGTCCTAATTCATTCGATGCATCAGTTGATTTTCGAATCATCCAAAATGATTCAATCAATTGTTGATCTTGTCCAAATGTCTCGTCTGTTAACCATGTCAAATCTTCTTTAAGAATTTGAGCTTCTTTTGAGGAAGGGGCGACCCCACGTTCCAATAAAATTTCAATTCTCCGAATCAAGTTGATCCACTTTTTCGTATCATGCTCACCGTCTTCTAATTTAGGTAAGCTTGCTTTCAATGAATCAGACTCTTCTTCCGAAAAATAGTCCGTCCATTGTCCCCGGTCATTTGATTTAGCTTGAATAGTTTGTAGTTTCGTCCAATCGATTTTTTCATTTTCAAGCTTCATGGATTGAAGGAGTGTGACAGTATGGTTTCTGGCCTGCTTCAATTCCTCTATCTTTCCTTCTAACGAGGACAGATGTGCGGACAAGATGCTTGTAAGTGATTGCTCATCTAAGATTCTCCGAATCTCATCAAGCGGCACGGCCATCGATTTTAAAAGCATGATTTTTTGAAGGCGAAACATTTCGTCGTCACTATAAAATCGTTTCTGTACATCGTTTGTATACGATGGAGTGACCAAATTGATTTGGTCATAGTATCGAAGCGTACGCACTGACACGTTCAGTTTTCTCGCGACTTCTCCAGTAGAATAGTGTCTAGCCAACGTGTAGCCCTCCTTATAATACGTTATGTGTATGTCCTTAGTAGCTGTCCGATCAATCCTTCGATTTGATGAACCCCTTCATTCCGATTTGATAAACAAATGAAACTTTTTGGAGAATCTTTCTCCATCACGAGTATGCTTTGAAACCCGATTCCCCAACCGAATGAAAATCCTTTACTCGGCTCTTTCGGATTTACAAATAGACCATGTCCTACTTCGGCATTTGTAGATGAAGGTGTGAATAAAACCCTTTTTGACTCCTTACTCAAGAAACCTTCTGTCGTAATTGCGTTGACGAGCGTCGCTAAATCGGAAGCCGTTGTCCAAAGACCACTCGCTGCAGGGTAAGGATAATAGCATGACTTTGGAGAGACGACTGACCCGTTTGGTTCAATCCCGATAACGCCATACTTCTCTATCCTCTCTAAATCATACGAACTTGAGTTCATATCCAGCGGTGCAAAGATGTATTCAGTCATGATTTTTTCAAATGTAGAAGACATACATTGCTCAATCGCATGTTGGAGTAAACAGTAACCTGAATCTGAATAGTGGAACGTCCCAACTTCCTGTGACTGGATAAACACCGGTCGCTCATAATAAGGTGTGTTACCCAATATTATCTCTTCCATCGAAGGGATCTCTGTACATTGTTCCATCGTCCCGAACTGATCAGGCAAATCGATTATGCCAGCCTCATGTTGGATGAGCTGTCGTATCGTGATTTGTGAAGGAATCCCATTTTCATCATTCAACGTGAAGGAAGAGAAATAATCATTGATTTCCGAGTCTAAATTTAACTTCTGATCTTCAACGAGCTTCAAAATGAGAATCACCGTTACAAATTTACTAATCGAACAGGCGGCGAACATCCTGCCTTCATAAGAGACGTCTCCCAATTGAAATGCGGACAACTCCCTTCTTTCAGTGATAGTTGCCAAATCTAAATTTGATACATGGTGCTTCTCCATCCATTCGCTAATCGTTTCTCGAGTGAACATTTAAGTCATCCTTTCGTGTACCAATCAATCGATAGTCGTCTTGGTTCTGCATAGCATCGTGAACACCTTTCACAATCTCGTCGTGTGTCAACCAACGGACAGATGCCAACTTATGCATTTCACCTAATTGGACTTGCCGATACAGCTGTTGTTCATTGAGACATAGACACGCCTTCTCATATTCCGGATTCGCCCGGCTACCTAAAATATGTATCACCTCTGCAGTTTCCGAATGATTCAAAATGAGTTGCATCGCTTTCCCTGAGCCTCGGTGCACCCACGCGATGACTCGATCAAATGGACCGTTTTTTTGCACTGCACTCTGTAGTGCGTTTGAAAGTAGTTCCTCATCGCAATAATCAACAATCAGCGGATGACACGTTTCAGGATTTCTTTGTACGACGCTTGCCATTTTTTCTTTATTTCGTCCAATGACCGTGACATTATGTTCGATTGCCAGATAAGATGCGAGTCCTGCCAACATCCCCGTCCCTCCGACGAGCAATATATGTTTTCGATTCATGCTATCACCTCTTTTTCCATTATACACCAATCATTCGTACTTCTTTTTCTAAAGAAGTGTTCGCAAACATTCACGTCTTTTCAAAAATAAGCCTTTTAAAATAGAGTGAATCACTTATAATGAATCAAGTGTTCAAATCGGTTTGAACAATCACTATTTCGGAAAATGGATAATAGTGTTATCATTGCAATTTATTTCTTTTAAGAGGAGGATACCTATGAGACACTGGACAACGATGTCCATACAACTAATCGCACTCATCGTTGTATCGTTGACATGTAGTATTCTACTTTCCTCTGTGCTGATCCTGAATCATCTACCCGTTTGGTGGATGATCTGTATTCCGATTCTTTATCTTTCAACTTTGCTCATTCACCGAGCGTCTGGTGTACTCATTCTGTTAGGATTCGCTGCTTACTTTTTAATCACGATGCCTGTGTATGAGACTGCCGCTACTGCGCAACTATATATTTTATTACTATTAGCGATTTTGACGGGGTTGTCTTACTGGCTCCAAGTCAAGCTGTTTCATGCCCAGTTTGCACTAAAGGTTGCGGAAGCGAGAGTCAGTCAGTTAATTGCGGTCGACCCAGAGACCGGTTTTGATAACCGTGATCGTTTTTTGATGGATATAGAGGCTGAACGGGATCGGTTGATTCGCCACGGTGAAACGTTCGTGGTGTCATTCATCACACTGCCCATTCTCGATCATTTTGAAAAACAGTATGGTTCATCCGAATATGAATGGTTCTTATACTATTTTAGTGACGAACTTCACGAAGCGACTCGACGAACGGACAAGAAGTATCGGGTTGCGCAAGACACATTCGCCATGATTTTCCCTCGAACTTCAATCGAAAATGCACAAATTGTACACGAACGAATCAGACCACTACTACTAGATTATTCACGTCAGAACGGTGATTCGCTCACTGTTGAATGCTCAGACCAATCGTTTGAGGTGAACTTGGAGAACGCAGTCATACGATTAGAAGAAATTCATCGGTATGTCGAATCTAAAGACTAAAAAATGAGTTCAATTGTGAACTCATTTTTTGATGGAGTGAATATGAATCTCGTGTTTCTCATCCATTTCGACGATGTATCGTTGATCAAGTACCATCTGAATTGGACTCGGAATCGACAGTTTTGGTGAAAACAGCCACACACGACCTGGAGGAACTAATAAAATGTATGTCTCGCTATTCGGTGCGCCTAAAAAGTTCAGATGACGCTCATCGATTGGGTTACCGTCTCGGCGGTGGATCTCGATGTTTGAAAGTTCTTGTGCGACATGTAGCGGATCTTCCACAGTCAAACTCATCTCGCCAATTCCAAGAAATTCATTCAACGAAAAGGACTCGATGTTACTTTCTGGATTAATCGAATGTCGAGCAATCAACTCGACGACATTCTCGTCCGTATCGTAAAAATAAAGCGATGATGCATCGATTCCTTCAAAATAGATTTCGTCCTCCCCGTCTTCAGTTAAAAGCGGGACACGTGACATCAGCCATTCTTTCGCTTCTTTGAATCGATTAGCCGGAATATTGATAGCGAAATGGTATTGTCGCTCTTGCTCCGTTTTAGCCTCTTGAAATACCAACGCATCTTCACCTAGATTGATTCGAAAACTGGTCAGGTCTTCTTCACTGACTGATAATCCAAGTCGTTCCGTATAGAAACGTTTCATTTCGGCAAGTCGGTTCGTGTAGAGTGTGGCTTCTGTGATTCTCATAAAAGCCTCCTTATATTTTCAAATTATTGTTTAAAATACAGTATGTGAAATAAAAAATCGCTATATATAATTCATTTTTATTTAAGGATGTCACAGTTTATTAGACGAATATTGTAACCCTTGAATCAGTCTCTAGCACTCGCGTTCTCGTATCATTTTTCGATAGAAACACCTCTTCCCCCTTTTCATCGAAGCAATATGCGATCGGAATGGAGATTCCACAATTTCGATACGACCCATCTGCATGACTCGTTCCGATGATCATCGCTTTTCGTTCCATCGCAATTTTTCTCGCTTCTTCCGACCACTCCATGAATTGCTCCTCACTAAACATCCCGACTCCGATTGGATTGAATATGATCGACAGATGCTCATGCGTTTTCAAGCCCTCACACCCCATAAAAATCTCCCTGCAAAGTAAATAACCGTATTCTTCCGCTCCATCCGTGACACTTGATGGCATGAACAAGAGCTCATTCTCTGGTGTTTTCCGTCGCGTTAACAACGTGTCACCTTGCTTGTTTATGATGAGGACCCGATCTTTATTCGTGTCATCTCGATACCCTAAAACAATCGATGTGTTGAATTTGATCGCTAAGTCACTTAGCCCATCTAATTCTGTATATGTACAATATCCCTCTGGATAGAGAATCAAGTCCACCGTCGGGTTCGACTCAATCTCTCGCTTCAGTTGCTCGAGATTTCGCTCTATCTTCGGTTGCCCAATCAATATATTCATGACTATTCGCCCGCTCTCATGATTTGTCTAGTTGGTGAATCCATTCATATGTAAGTGAGGTTGTCGACCAAACCCCACGATAAAGCAAGAATTTGATACTTCTCTTTATACTATCATTTAATTTATTCTGCATTAATGCTCACCATCACATTTCCAACCTTTTTCCCTTGGTCCACATATCGGTGCGCTTCGACAATCTTATCGAGTGGATATACCGTATCAATGACGGGTTGCAATGCTCCTGACTCAAACAATTCGTTCAAAAATATCAAATCCTCTTTACGTTCACTGGCTGGTCCTTGCCCCGCGACAGAACTGAAGGCCCCGTTATCGCTCACATGGGCTTTCGCTAATCGTTTATCGATTTTCCCTGAGGCATCAAAGACCACATCATACGTATTTAATTCAAGATCGTACCCCTCTTTCGTGTAATCGACGACCACATCAGCCCCAAGTCGCTTCACAAGTTCAACGTTTCGCTCGTGGCAAACTGCTGTGACATGCACGCCGTAATGCTTCGCAATCTGTACGGCAGTCGAACCGACAGCACCTGTGCCACCATAAATGAGAACGTTATTCGCCCGGTCGATACGTGCCTTCCGCAAAAAATGTAACGACGTCGTACCTCCGAACGGTAGAGCAGCCGCCTCGATAAAGCTGGCATGCGTGGGCATCTGAAACACACATTTCGATTCGTTCACACAAGCGAATTCTGCATATCCGCCAAACCGCATCCCAGTTAGAGCATAGACGTTGTCTCCGACCTGAAAGTTTTTCACACTGTTGCCTGTTTCCACGACGATACCTGCCAACACGACACCGAGAATCGGTTGACGTGGCGCCTTGAACCCAACAACCATTCGCATGGGAAGTCTCCCCAATGGAGGGACGTCTAGTGCTCGGAGGCGTCGATCTCCCGAGTGGACGGCCGATGCATGGACTCGAACCAGCAACTCATTGCTTTTCGGCTTCGGTTGATTCACTTCTTGAATGACAAGTACTTCAGGTGGCCCATACGCGGTACAAATCACAGCTTTCATATTGATTCACTCCATTCATCAATTGTCACCTTAAGCTGTTATACACTTTCCCTCAAACAAGACAGTTCAGTCCATTCGACATAGAAAAACCGGATCATATCATACGATATCATCCGGTTCCTTCCTTAATGACATGGTTGAATCAACGGGGGTGAATGGATTCGAAAGAGAAGCAGCTGCCGCTTCGGATTCTGCTAGACTTACCTCGGTCACCACGGGTTCTTGACGTCTGAGTTTAAATGCTCGCTCGAGGCGACTCGTCAACAAGTTGAAGATAAAGATGAGCGCAGCAAGTGACATGGCCGGAACGAGAAACAAGTGATTCGTCATCCACGTCATCGCGGTGAACTGTCTGAAATAATACCCGAACATCGAAGACCATTCATAGACGGTCGGCATGATCCCTTCATGTAACATGACCGTTCCTCCGAAGAAAATCCCAAACAGCGAGAGATGAATAAGCAACATGAGCGTTTGGACAAACTGTTGCATGAAGACGATTACGAGGGTTGGAACGAGATGTGGGAATAGATGCAATCTCACACGGTGCCAGACACTGCCACCAAGTGTCTGAGCCACGATCATGAACTCTTGTTGAAGCAATTGTCGAATCTCTGTGATGAGATATAACGTGACGGCAGGTAATCCGAGAACGACTAAGACGATTAGTTCAATCTTTACTCGATCCCATAATGGAGGCACCTGTGTCGAATCATAGAAGGTCAGTGTTCCTACCAACATCATCAATGCGATCAATGATATCGGCAGAATCAAAAAGCCGTCCAATAGCGTTTTAAAGAATTGATTTAAGCGAGCTCCCCTGAAAGCAAGAGGGATGCCAATCAATAGACCGATGACCATCCGT
Organism: Exiguobacterium sp. BG5(2022); assembly: GCF_031844365.1. GTDB lineage: Bacteria > Bacillota > Bacilli > Exiguobacteriales > Exiguobacteriaceae > Exiguobacterium > Exiguobacterium profundum. The sequence goes on along the minus strand of NZ_JAUZVB010000001.1, from coordinate 714,547 downwards.
CCGAATGCGACGAGCGCACAGATGCCAACGGTCCACTTAAATCCTTCCACGAGCATTTGGAATAAATCATATCCAGCATTGTCCGTCCCGAGCCATTGATATTTTGACGGTTCTAATGGTGGTATTCCAATGAGTCTCCCTTCATCAGAGTAGAGCATGAGGGTTTGATCAACATTCCCATCACGAAACACGGTATTTCCAAAACTCATCAACAATAGCCCCGCTACGATAACAAAGCAGAAGATGAAAATCGGGTCACGTATTAATACTCGGCGCATCAAATCCCTCCTTTCCATGCATTCGGAATAATCCATTCAATCAGTAAATCCAATAGAAAAATCGGGATATAGATGACGAATAAGATAACCAGTAAGATTTCCATCTGCGGGTTGTAGACGGCGAATCGAAATAACCCTTGAACGTTAAATAAGTATTCGACAATCAAAAGTGTCGATAAGATGGTAATGATGTTCGAACGGAAAAAGAGGTAAAACCGATAGATGATATTTGGTAATAAGTGTTTCCAAAACAGTCCACTCGGTCGAATCCCTTTCGCTTGTGCGAGTTCGAGATACGGAATAGCTTCTTGTTCATGAATATGAATTGTCAACCATTTGATAAAGAAGAATAATGTCGTCAGCGTCAATGTGACGATTGGGAGAAACCGTATATACTCTGCGAATCCTCCGGCAACTTCAATGCGATCGAACCCTGTCGATTTATGGATTGTAATCGCAAGAAATTGAGAAAAAATTAACCAGAATAAATCTGGTACCATCTCGAGCGTCTGACTCGTTTGGTGTAAAACGGTACGAACGCGTCTCCCGCTCCGATAGTAGAAGTACGCATACAATAATCCTAGCGAGGTCGATACCGCGAGTGCCGTGGTAAAAATGATGACCGATTCTTTGACGAGCGGTCCAAGTGCCGGCAAGAGTGGCAAGTAACGTTGCGCGGTGATGTTGTAATATGTAATGTCCTCTAGTTTCTGTAATTGGTCCATCTGTTGTTGAATGCCGTTCCAATAATTCGTCAGACTAAAATCCGTCTGAACGACGAGCGACGGTAGCGCACTAATCGCAATCAAGATGAAAAATGCGATTATCAGATGAACTGATTTCCGAGCAATATACGTCATAGTTCTATCTCCTTTTGAATGCAAATCTCTCAATCAAAAGTGTGAAAGGATGTCCGGTTGATTGTTCATTTTCTAAAGGGAATAATATCCAAAGACACTTTCCACTGATTCTAGCATATTTATTATGTAAATAGAAACAATTTTCTGAAATTTATCTGGGTTAATTTGTATGATACAATGTATAGATAGAAATATTTAGGGGGTTAAAGGATGTGGTTTATTTTTGGATTGGCGGCGATCGGGGCGACGCTCATCAATTTGACCGTATTTATGATGGAGAAGGACTATAAGCTGCCGATGGCGATTGCCCTATCATTAGTTGCTCTCACGTTATGCGCCGAATATAGCTTGCTCAACATGTGGGTCGAAGCTAAGGACTGGGGTGCCATAACAGATGTCGTACCCGGTATGTCGCGTGCGCTATGGTTCTTGACGGTTGCGGCAATCTTTTTGAATATCCTTCCGATCTTTTTAGAGAGAAAACGAAACAAGATGAAGGAATCGAAATGATCGGTATGGCGTTCAAGAAATTCCGGTCATTTAGTGAATGACATGAATCATAAACTTATTGCGATTCTCGCTAATCCATTTGGTGTTTTCATTTTTGTCGTAATTTCACTGTCTTTGATATGGCAGGCCATACTCCGTCTCTTATCGTCTCAGCACATCTTGTTCATAACCAATTTAGTCGGAGGACTGGGTTTTATCGTCATGATGTTGCTTTTATGGCATACGTACAGGAGTCAATCATAGTAAAACGTGTTCGAAGCTATAAAATTAGCTTTGAACACGTTTTGTTTTTGAGTTTCACGCAATCAATCATCTGAACGAGTTGAATATAATAGCTCACCGTCAAGTGATCGCAACTCATAATCGATTCCTGATTGCATCTGCTTTGTCATTATTGCGCGACACGTAAACACATATCCTGGACCATATGCAACGTCCGGAATTTCCTTGAAGCCGTATGACCGCTCTCCGAACCATAGCGTCACGTTCGATGAGCCCTTCGATGATCGGTCATCGACGACATAACATTCTCCCGTCTCGACGATGTGATTCGTCGTCATGCGGTCGTACGTTTCCATGCCTGCCATTCCAAGTACAAGAAACGAACAAAACATTGCGAGACAAGCTTGTCCTAGTTTGACTCGATTCCGAGTCTTTCGCCACTCTCTCCAATAGATGACAAGAGATCCTAGACACAATAATCCAATCAACCAAGTAAGTACAATTTCCAACAACCGAATCACCTCGTTTTACAATACGACTTTCTTCAAAAAAGGATTCGTGTCCCCTCACAAAAAAAACTCGACACATGTCGAGTTTAAGGTAATTCATACTCCAATTTTCGCTTTTGCCAAGCGACAAGGAGGATACTGATGATGACGAGTAGGAACCAGGACGACAGTTTTCCTAAATCAACGATGGCCCAACCGTTCAATTGGTCCGGATACGCCCAGCCGTTGTAGAACGTGACAATATTTTCAGCGAGCCAGATAAAGCAGGCAATCAAGAAGAATGACAGGACGACCGGCATCTCAAATCGTCGATCGTCGAGTTTATACGAGACAACCGAGCGACCGAACGCCAAAAAGATGAATACGATCAACAGCCACCGTAGGTCTAACCAAACATGGTGCCAAAAAAAGTTGAAGTAAATGGCGATGCCAAGTCCGAAGGCGATGATTGGGTGCGGCATCTTCGTAAATCGTAAATCGAGACGACGCCATGCCTGGACGACGTAACTACCAACGCTCGCATACATAAATCCGGCATAGAGCGGGACGCCCCACACTTTTGTGAACGCCTCATCCGGATAACTCCATGACCCCATCTGCACCTTGAATAATTCAAGTCCAAGACCGATGACATGGAACCAGCTGATGACCTTCACTTCTTCCATCGTTTCGAGCCCCGTCTTCACAAGGACGACTTGAACGAACAAACACCAGATGAGTAAAACGTCATATCGTGGGAGTGGTAACTCTACAAACTTTGTGACGGCAAGCGCTCCGAAGATGGCGACCGGAAAGATACAACTAAGTGCCTGTTCGTAAGCGAAGATAAAGAGATAACGTATACGTCCCATCCGTTGTCCTACCTTTCGATGTATTCATATAAAAATGAGGATTCGCCATCATAAAACCGCGGGTCAAAGACGCCGAGCCGTTCTTCGTTTGCTACGATGACGACGAACGGCGACCATTTGGTCAATGTGCGCGCCTCATGATTCGCTTCAAACAATGGTTCAAGACTCGCCTTTTCGGCACTCGTCAATTCGTATTGCAAGGTCGCTTCTTGATATATCGAATCTTGAAAGAGCGATACGTCCTCGTCAGTCTTCGTAATGACCGTGAACTGAGTCGGGATAAATGAAGCCGAGAGCGCCACTTCGTCATATTCCTTTGAATAAGACTGATATAAATAGGCGCCCTGCGCACTTTGAAGCGCGACATAAAGAACGAGGGCAGTCCATGCATACCGATACGTCTTATAACGGACTTCTTGTTTACGTGCGACGAGCCAGGCGACCAAGAAGATTCCCCAATAGACAAAATCGACAATCGGGATCACACCGAATGTGATCCTCACGTCCGAGATCGGTTCGAAATACCCTGTCCCCCATGCATTGAACAAATCGGATGTATTGTGTACGAAGACAGACAATAATGCCCACCAAAAATAGCGGATGTCCGTCACTCGAAAGAGAAGGCGAACCAGTATGTAGATGAGCAGTGCAAAGAGTGGAACGAGGAAGATCGAGTGAGTGATGCCGCGATGCCACATCTGATACATGCCTTCCGTGTCCCATAGCCGTGAAATTACATCACTGTCAGGGATTTGGCTCCCGACGAGTGTCGTGACGAATAAGGCTCGTTTTTCATGTTGTTGTAAATCACGCTTATCGGCTGCACCATATAACGTCAAACCGAATAACGTATGTGTAATCGTATCCACGTTCTACCTCCATAGCGAAAGAGACATCTCCCAATCCTGGACGATGTCTCTTCCTATTAGTTCTCTTTATCCATTTTCATGGCGCGTCTTGCGACGATCGTTACGAAAATGACAGCGACAATCGGAATGATCAATGGCATCCAATTCAACATCCGCCTGTCCCCCTTCATCTAGTGTCGCAAGCAGTATAGCACATCTGCTTACTCGATGGAGGAATGAATGCTTGTATGTTCATAAGTAATTGCCATCTTCTCAATCGTTGCTTTCATATGATCACGAAGCGTGAGTGGTTCAACCACTTCTACTTGTGAACCCAAAGATAGCAACCAGTAAATAAATCCGTCAGAAACGGCCGCATCGAAACGGATGAGGAATCGTTCTCCATGTTCAGAAACAGAAACGTCTTCCCCTAACTTGTCAAAGATGACCGGGAGAACGCGTTCGTCGACGGACAAAACGATTTGTTCATCAGATCCGTTATACATATTGAATGATTTTTGATAGTAATCATCAGGTAAATGATGCTTCGGACGAATGGTGCCATCTTCCACAATCTCCGAATTGACGATGCGGTCAACCCGGTAGTTCCGCACCTCTCCGATTGATTCGTCGATCCCGATCAAGTAGTACTGCTCGTGATTCCAATGCAAATCGATTGGATTAACGACGTATCGCTCTCCGTCACGGCGGAGCGGGAACGTTCGTTTCGTCACATCAAATCCGACGACGTCTGTATATTGGAACGAGATAGCTTTTCGTTCATGAATGGCCCGTTGGATACGATCGATATGGTAAGGAATGTGTCCGTGTTTTTTCTTCGGCGTCTTGATGATCGATTGTAGCGTCTTCGCTTCAGGGATACTCGTCAGCATTTGAAGTTTCTCTACAATTTCCTCGGTCACGTCTTCCGAGATAAATTTCGCTGCGACAATCGCATCGACCATCATCCGGAGTTCATGAATCTCAAATAAGCGGGCCGAATGCCAATACTTTTTAGCGAGACCATTCTTCTCCAATTCATCCTGCACTTCAAACCCCGAATTATTCAGTGCCTGGATATCGTCTTTCACCGATTTTTTTGCTAACTTAGAAGTATCTCCTATCGTTGACAAGTACTCGAGCAAATCTTCTAGTGTCTTTGGATTCGCTTCGTCCGTGTAACGTTCGAAGAAACGTCGAACTTCAAGTAACCGCTCTCGGTTATTCACGGTTCTATCCCCTTTCGTCTCTCTGTCTAAATTATGTATAAACAGACATTATCATTTTATTTCCACGAAATAAAGGTATTTTCCATTACAAAACGTTTAAGGAGGCGCCATCTAAGTTGAAATATTATGCACACGTCGACGGCTCAAAAATCGAATATATAGACCGCGGTCACGGTCCCGTCATCGTACTGATCCATGGGACCCAGTCATCGAGTTTAGAACCATACCATGTGGACCAACTCGTTTTATCCGGTTTCCGGGTCATTGTCCCATCTAGACCCGGATATGGAGAAACACCATACTCTTTTTCAGCATCTCCTCAATTGTTTGCATCCCGACTCTCTCACTTGATGCAAATGCTAGATATTGATCGATATCATGTCTATGGCATCTCTGCCGGAGGACCGACCGCGATCGAGCTCGCTTCACAGAATCAGTGTGTCCTTAGTTTGACCCTCGCTGCCGCCGTGACGAGTGTCGTTGATTTCCCGTATCGGGACACGGTCAGCCGAAATGTCGTCCAACCCGCATTTATCGCACTTCAATACATCATGAAACAGTTCATCGCTCGTGCCATTCAAAAACATCCATTCGAAGCGACGGCCCGTATGATTCAATCGACGAGTGTGTTGGCACTCGAGACGATTCGAGAAGAGGTGTCACCCTACGACATCTTTCTCCTAAAACGTGTCGCGAATCAGATGGCGTTTGGACTTGGCGCACAGTTCGATTTAAAACAAAGTGTCTCAAGTGAGGTCTTACTCGGTGTCACCTGCCCGACCTACATCGTCCATTCAAAAAATGACAAGGCCGTCCCCGTTCGTCATGCGCATTACGCGAAGCGATTGATCCCGCATGCTCAGTTAACAATCCTGAACAGTCCCGGCCACTTGATTTGGGTCGGACGACAAGCAAGAAAATCAGAGCGACAAATCGAACGGTTTATCCGATTCAACTCGTAAGCATCTCAAAAAGAGGTGCTTTTTTACGTATCTAACCCGAGGGCATCAATCAATTGATTCGTCGTATGTTCCGGTAGTCGCCAGAAAACATCCGTTCGCTCAAGATGCGTGATGAAACTCGGACGGTTCGGTTGACCGAGCCACAGCTGATATCGTTCTTGATCGCCACCTTTAAATTGCAGCAAGAGATCAAAATCGGGTACCACTTCAATTTCGATGTCCTCGATTTCTTCTGAACTACGTAGCATTTCCGCGAACACCCGCACCTGGCTTAATTCATGAAACTCTAACTTCACTTCTGGATTCATTATTCCGCGCACCGTCGACTCCGCCACCATCACGCGTTCAACTTCTTCATTCTCAATCTCTCCAATCGGATCTCCAAATGGTGCGGTAATCGTTCGAATCGCATCAACCCACTTCATCATTTTATTCATTCTCTCACCTCTCTCTTCTCTTCATCTATACGTAGATCCAATCGAAACGGTTTCAACATTTGGAAAAATTAAAAAGCCGAGCAAACGCTCAGCTTTTACATTCATTCAAATTTCCAACCGACTAAACTTGCCCCGTCTCCGACGTAGCGAACCCGTTTCTCACCATCACATGGGAAGACGCGAAGGGTTGCCACAGCATCACCGTCGTTGACGAAACACTCGACACTCGATGAGTCGACATACAGCCGAAGGGATGTGACGTTGATCACCTTGGTCCGAGTCGTCCCGAACTCGGTTGCGAACGGTTCACCTGCATTCGTCCGGTCGATGGTCAATTCGGATGTTTCTTTCTCGTATCGAATCACAAGCGACTCATCTTCTGTCTTCAACAGTTCAAGTTTGAAGTCTTCCCCAGAAGTCGACAGTTCCAATTCATAACGTTCAGGAGTGACCATGTCGATCAGCGTACTCGATTCTTTAATAAACTGGTCTTGTCGTAGTTGCTTCATTTCTGGGACAGGTCGTTGTTTCAATACACCATCTTCCACTGATAGTTCACGTGGCAGTGTTAACGCATGTGCCCAGCCGTACCGGTCTGTCGGATATTCGATTTCCGGTAGGCCCATCCAACCGACTAGAATACGACGCCCGTCATGCTCCGTCGTTTGTGGAGCGTAAAAGTCGAAACCGAAGTCGAGCTCTTCAAACGACTCGTGCGTGAAGACGAGCGTCTCTAAATCAAGAGTGCCTGTGACGTATCCAGATTGATAGATGTTGTGATAGCGATGACCTTCAGGCTCAATCCCTTGCGGAGAAAAAATGAGGACATGCCTTCCATTCAGTTCAAACACGTCAGGACATTCCCACATGTAACCGAACCGCTCGAGCCCCGTCTTCACTTCACCTAAAAACGTCCATTCATTCAAGTCGGTCGAACGATATAAGACGACACATCCTGTCTCATCCGTTCGCTGTGCACCGACAATCGCATAATATGATCCATCTTCTTCCCATACTTTCGGATCGCGGAAATGTTCCGTGTAACCGGCCGGAATATCCGGGATGGCCACGTTGCGCCGCTCGATCATCCCTTCACGCAGTACACCGATGATTTGCGAGGCGTGACGCGTCCAATCGTCCGTACGATGATTCCCTGTATACATCACGTGAAGGGTGTCGTCCACAACGAAACCACTTCCTGAATAGGCACCATGGGAATCTTCTTTCGTTTCAGGGACTAACGCCACCCCGCGGTCGGTCCAATGGACAAGATCTTTCGAACTGACATGATACCAATGTTTGAGACCGTGAACTGGCCCGAGCGGGAACCATTGATAGAATAGATGGTACTCTCCATCGTAATATGCGAAGCCGTTCGGGTCATTGAGGAGGCCCGTCGGCGGCTGGATATGGTACCCAAACCGCCACGGGGATGCGGCCGTCTTTGCACGGAGCACCTCCATCTCGAGGGCGCTCACGTCACGGAGTGAACGATAACGTTCGGCCTTCGTCCAATTCATAGTGTCACTTCCTTTTTCGTTACGCGGCTTGTTTGACCGCTTCTTTTTTTGCTTGTCGTTTCGCAAGGATGAATGTCAATCCGAATGTCACGGCAAATGCGATGGCCATACCAATGATATACGAGATGATTGAACCCGGTGCGATTGAGATAATTCCTGGTAATCCGGCAGCACCGAGCGCTACTGCCAATACGTCGTTTCCAACGATGAATGCAGACGCAACGGCTGAACCAACGATGGCTGCAATGAATGGATAACGAAGTTTTAAGTTGACCCCGAACATGGCAGGCTCTGTGATCCCAAGTAATGCAGAGATTCCTGATGCTGAGGAGACACCTTTCATCTTCTTATCAGCAGTCAAGAAGAAGACCGCAAGGGTAGCTGCCCCTTGTGCGACGTTTGACATCGCAGCGATTGGGAAGATGAACGATCCCCCTGTTTCAGCGATATCGGCGAGAAGCTGTGTCTCAATTGCGATGAAGCTATGGTGCATCCCCGTGATAACGATTGGAGCGTAGAGAAGACCCATGATCAAGCCACCGACGAACCCGAGTGAATCGTACGTCCATACTAATCCATCAATGATCAAGTTCCCTGCTTCGCGTGTGATTGGACCCACGAAGGCGAACGTGATGAATGCTGTGAAGAGAAGTGAGAGCAATGGCGTGAGCAAAATATCAAGTGATGCCGGCATAAACTTCCGAATGTTGATTTCAAGTTTCGATAAAATATACGTCGAGACGAGGACTGGTAAGACTTGTCCTTGGTATCCTAACTTCTCAATCTCAAGCCCAAAGATGTTCCAAACCGGAATCTCCTCAACGCTTGCCTGAGCGTATGCATTGATCAAGTCCGGGTGAACCATGATCATCCCGAGTGCTGCACCGAGATATGGGTTACCACCGAACCGCTTGGCTGCGGAGAACCCTATAAGTACAGGTAGGAAGACGAAGGCGGCGTTTGCGAACGTATTGATCATCGCTGCTATGTCTGCCATGCCTGGATACTGGTCAATCAATGAACGTCCTTCAAAAAACAAATCCGGTGCTGTCAATAGGTTGTTGATCCCCATCAAGAGACCTCCGGCGACGATGGCCGGAATGATTGGGACGAAGATATCTGATAACATTTTGACGAATTGCTGGAGCGGGTTCATCTTTTTTGCTCCGGCTGACTTCACGTCTGTCGTTGACATGTCTCCAAGACCTGTCAATTGTGAAAATTCGGTATAAACCTTGTTGACCGTACCTTGTCCGATGATGATTTGGTATTGTCCTCCTGTCGAGAACGTTCCTTTGACGACGTCAAGTTGTTCGAGTGCTTTCTCATCGACCTTTGACTCATCGTTCAATACGAGACGAAGACGAGTCGCACAATGCGCCGCTGCCGCAACGTTCTCTTTACCGCCGATTGCCTCTAATATCGACGCTGCTTCTTTTTTGTAATCCATTTTCATTTCCCTCCTAACGTTTCATTTACAAGCTGTCGTGTTGGAATGGCTGGAATGGCTCCATAAGCCGTACATGTCAATGCTCCTGTTACATTCGCATATTCAATGTCGGAACGTAACCGCTGCGGGTCCATCCCGAGTGTCGCCAAACGATACAAATAGGCACCAACGAATGCATCACCTGCACCCGTCGAATCCACACTCTCAATCGCAATCGATGGAACGATTTCGTGGTGATCCGTTGTCGCAATCAATGTCCCACGAGACCCGAGTGTGATTGCCACCTGTTTAGCACCTAATCGGAGAAGCGCTCGAACCGCTTCTTCAAGTTGCTTCTCACCCGTTAACAAGTGCGCTTCTTCTTCGCTCAATTTAATGAAGTCCGATTCCGCGATGAAGTGTCTCGCATCTTGTTTAAATTGCTCGAGATCCGTGATCAATGCATCCCGATAGTTCGGGTCGAACGAGATAAACAAGCCATCCCGCTTTGAAAATTGCAATAACTTAAAGTACGCGTCTTTCAATTTCCCATCAAGTAGTGCTGTCGCCGAGCCGAAATGAATGATGTCTCCTGACTCGATCACCGATAAGTCGATCGACTCGAAGGCATACTCCCCGTCACTTCCGCGACGGAATGTGAAGTCCCGCTCTCCGTCCTCTTGAATCGATACGAATGCGAATGTCGTATCTCCAGACTCCACAAGGTTTTCTGTTCGGACGCCGTTCTCGACCAACGTCTGTTTCAAGAAGAGACCAAACGGGTCATCTCCAACCTGTCCGAGGAAACTGGATTGTCCCCCGTGCTTACTGACGACTGCCGCGACATTCGCAGGTGCGCCTCCCGCTTTCTTGACGAACGTCGTCCCGTTCACGAGATCGCTAGACGCATCCTCGCATACCCAGTCAATCAACAATTCGCCGATACAATGTACGGTGTTCATATCGTCCACCTCCAAAAATCATATGAGTTCTTTATATGATTGGTACCGGTTCCATTTTAGAATAAAAAATGTTGCGGAACCGGTTCCGCAACACAAATGTAAACGATTTAATTCAACTTGTCAACGCTTTCGCGCACTTTTAATTCAAAAATTGTGAACGTTTTCATTGGGACGTGTTCACCGTGTAAGAGCTGTAGCATCATGTCGGCAGCTTTCGCACCAGTTCGGCGATAAGGAAGGTGTACCGTCGTGATGGATGGATGCAGGACTTCCGTGAAATCATATCCTCCAAATCCACTGACAGAGACATCTCTCGGAACAGAGACCCCTTGATTCGCTAATCCTTTCAAGACGCCTAACGCAATGTTGTCGGTCGCACAAACAATCAACGAAACAGTGCCGACATCATTCGCCAACTGTTCACCGATTGGAATGGCGTCCTCAATCTTAAACGTCGTTTGAATGACTTTGACATTTGCCTTCGATTCTTGAAACGCCTTCAAAAATCCGTCACGGCGTGCTTGACCGACCGCGATATCCGATTCATACACCCCGACATAGACCACGTTTCGATGACCCCACTCCGTGAACTGTTTACCGAGCGCATTGGCCGCATCATAGTCAGGATAGACGAGACTATGGACATTGTCATGTTGCTGACCAATCAACAAGACCGGGATTTGAATCGCCTCAATCGCCTCAAGATGACGTTCCGTGACCGTCGTTCCAAGCCAGATGATTCCGGCGACTTTTTGTTTGGCTAAATTGTATAGCTGTTCGATTTCTCGTTCCGTCTGTTGTGCTGTATTGACGACGAGCATTTGATATCCTCGTTCCGTGAGCTGTTCATCAATCCCCATCATCGTCCGTGAGGCGGCATACGAATCGAGCCGTGGAACGATGACCCCAATCATCTTCGTCTGTTTCGACTTGAGACTTTGAGCGAACTGATTCGGCTCATAGTTCGTATCTCGAATGACCCGGTCGAGTTTTTCCCTTGTTGCCTTTCCAACCGATCCACCGTTCAGATAGCGTGAGACCGTACTTTTGGCGACACCAGCGAGCTCCGCAATGTCTTTAATGGTGACTTGTTTCATCCTTACCCCTCCATATGAAAAAAGCTGACGTGCGAGACGCCGTCAGCTTAATGGTTTACCACATATCGTTTCTTAAAATTTAAATAATACAAACCGTTCCGCTTTTCGAACCCGTTCTGAATAAGAACATGATGCATCTCTTGTTGATGTGGGCTCGTCGGTGGGATGCCAGCCCGGACTGTTTGTCCATCCATCAATTTTGAGTCCAGTAAGGCAAGACGCAAACCTTCCGTCGCATATCCTTTGTTTTTGTACGCATCGAACACCATCAGGTCGAGTTGGTATACGCGGGCAAGCTTGAGTAACAAGACTTTACCGACCAGTTTGTCATCGACCATCAAGTCGTAATAGAAGTCTTCTCCATAACTATGCTCTTCTGCGTGATAAAGTTGCTCCGCCCCCATTTCCTCGAGGATCCCTTTCAACTCTTCAGCAGAAACGCCATATGCACTTTCTCCATATTTTTGAAAGTGTTCATATTCAATCTCATCAATCTGGCGAATAGGTTGACGCACGATGTTCATCCCGTGCCCTCCTTAACTAGTAGTTCAATATCTGTCTGCGCTTATTATAAACGAATCCCTTCATGAAGCGCAAAAGATAACCGAACATCAAACCGGTTCGATATGAATATGCACCGAATCGACCGCATGCTCTTCATCTAGTTTCCGTTCGATATCGTCACACAATTCATGGGCCGCGTCCACAGTCAAATCGCCATCGACTGCAATCGTCACATCGAGCATCACGTGATTCCCAAGATGACGCCCTTTGATTTCCCGAACTTCTTTCACACGCTCAAATTGTTCAATCGTCTCCTCATAGGACTCGACGAGGTGCGGAGGGAACCCGTCAGAAAGCTGATGGGTGGCATCTAAAAAGATTTGGATCGCTGTCCGGATGATCATGCCGGCAATCACAATTGCTAAGACCGTGTCCATCCAGGGCAGTTGGAAATAAGCAAATAGCACACCAAGTGTGGCTCCGACTGAAATCATCGCATCGGCCAAGTTGTCTTTCGCCGCCGCTTTAAGTGCCAATGACTTTGTTTTTCTCGCGAGGTTCAAGTTGAACCGATACACCCCGAACATGACGAGCGCACTGACGAAGGCGACGACCGCTGCCAACGGGTTCGGTTCGGTATACTCGCCCCCAATTAAGTTCGATAGACTGTTTAAGAAGACGAAAATACCGACCGCAATCATGATTAATGAAGCGATGAGAGCAGAGATTGTCTCCATTTTCGCATGACCATATTTATGCTCGGCATCCCGTGGCAATGCAGCCACCCGAATGCCAATATAGACCGCGACCGATGCGATAATATCCGTCGTATTGTTGAATCCATCGGCTAGGACCGCTTCAGATTCAAATAAGTACCCGAAGAATACTTTTAGTATAGATAAGATCAAATATGCCGTAATCGACACAATCGCTCCTTTGAGCGCTTTTGGTGGATGATTTGTCGTTTCCATCCGCCCACCTCCTTATTAGCTCAGTTAGTATAGCAGGTGACATTCGTGTGGGGATAGAGAAACAATGTTTCTTACAGCCAAAATAAATGGAATATATTCCCGGTAGTTTCGTTTAACTAATTTTATGGTAAAGTAAACAGGAAGAGACCTTAGGGTTAAACCGCAAAAAGAGGTGAAACAGATGTTTACAGAACGTGATGGGATTAAATTACGATTGGAACAAATTGACAGATTGTTAATCGATTTGAATCGCGAGGCAAAGCAATTGATGGCACGTCTCCGCGAATTAGATGCTTCTGGCGAAAATCCGCACGAAGTATCTCTGAAACCTGAAGAACGTGATACGTTGAAGTCGTCAATCGATGAAACGCTTGAAGCGCTTCAAAGCCGTTCAAAACGTCCGATGAACGTGAACGATGAGAAGAAGAAAGAACTCGCTTCTCATAAAGCACTTATCGATGAATTATCAGACTTACTCAGTAAGAAAAAATGAGACGCAACTGCGTCTCATTTTTTATGAAGGAGCCCGGATTATGTATATTGTCACTACTTGTTTGCGCCCTACAGATGATGTCTTGTCTCGAGCGCATACGCATGCCACAGAATACAAGATGAAATTTGTCGACCGACGCAAACTTTCCATTGATGAGTTGAAGAAACGTCATCAACAAGGTGTACTTATCTTTGATAAACGACGTGTCGAGTTCACACCTTTGCATAGTACAGAGCCGTTCTTTTTTCACCCATCGAGCTCCGTCTTTCGGGTAAAGCAACTGAGCCGAGGTGGATCAGATCCACTCATTAATGCCATGCAAGCAAATCCAGGTGATCATGTTCTAGATTGTACACTCGGACTCGGCTCGGACAGTATCGTCATGAGCCATGTCGTCGGTTCAACCGGTAAAGTAATTGGCCTTGAGAGTCAATTCATTACGGCACAGCTCGTCCGGGAAGGCATGTCCGTATGGGTCGAAAAAGATGAGCAGGTCAATGAGGCGATGCGACGCATTGAGGTCGTTCACTCCAACTCTCTCGACTATTTAAAAACGTGTGCGGATAATTCGTTTGATTGTATTTACTTTGATCCGATGTTTGAAAAGACGATTTCAGAATCGGTTCATCTGAACCCACTTCGCACAATCGCCGACACCTCCCCTCTCACGCAAGAATTGATTACCGAAGCAACACGAGTAGCTATGAAACGAATTGTCTTGAAGGCGCATTTTGAGAGCGATACCTTTGAACGGTACGGTTTCACTCACATAAAACGTAAAACGTCGAAGTTCCATTACGGATATATCGACCTAGAGTCTAAGTCTATTTAGTCAAATTGAACTAAATAGGTCTTTAGACTCCTTTTTTGTTTATTATTTTCTGAATATTGACATTAATCAGACACAAAGAGTACATTTACAACAAGCTCACACATTTTCCCATTATTTTTTAACAGGAGGTTCACACAAATGAAAAAACGTTCCATCCGTCGAACGACACTCGCGGCTCTCATGACATCTGCCATGACAGTCAGTATCGTTCCGGCAGCTGGTGCTGCACCCCTCTCGGTGGCACCATCGGTTCCGACAACGAGCGAGCTCGCTCCGTTCGACCACAACATCATCGATGAAGAGCGTCTCGCGAAAGCTCTCGAGAAACGTGGCGTCATCAAAAAAGGATTGTCCGCATCTGAACGCATGAAAGCAGTCGATGCGTATATCGCGAAAAAGCAAGGTGAAGCGAAAGATCCACATAAGCACGACGACAAAGTGAACGAGAAGGCTTCGAAAGCAAAAGAGAAGATACATACTCAATTCGAAAAGGAATCAAAACGAATTCTTGATAAAGCGAAAAAAGGGCAAGGGAATTACCGTAAAGGGAAACCGAACGGTCAAGTAAAAGTATCTCCTGCCCAGCAATCTGCATACAACGGTTCGGTACGTGAAGATAAAGTCCTCGTTCTCCTCGTCGAGTACAGCGACTTCAAACACAATAACATCATCCAAGAGCCGGGCTATATGTACAGCGATAACTTCAGTAAAGAACATTACGAAAAGTATATGTTCGGTGATCAACAATTTGAACTCTTTAACGGTGAAAAGGTTCAAACGTTCAAACAATACTATGAAGAACAATCAGGCGGCAGTTATACGGTCGATGGTGAGGTTTCGGAGTGGTTGACCGTTCCGGGAACCGCGAAAGACTATGGAGCTGACAAAGGTGATGGCGGACATGATAACGTCGGACCGGGACCACGTCAACTCGTCAAAGATGCGTTGAATGCTGCGGTCGCATCTGGAATCGATTTGAAAGAACATGATCAATACGACCTTTACGATTTGGATGGAGACGGTGACTTCAATGAGCCGGACGGTCTCGTTGACCACTTGATGATCATCCACGCTGGGACTGGTCAAGAAGCAGGTGGCGGTGCGCTCGGTGACGATGCGGTATGGTCACATCGCTGGGTTCTTGATGGTGTTTATCCAGTAGCCAACACAGAAGCTGCAGTTCCTTACTGGGGCGGGAAAATGGCTGCATATGATTACACGATTCAACCTGAAGATGGTGCGGTCGGCGTTTTCGCACACGAGTTCGGACATGACCTCGGTCTTCCCGATGAGTACGATACGCAGTACACAGGTCAAGGCGAACCGGTACAATCATGGTCGATCATGAGTGGCGGTAGCTGGGCTGGTAAAGTGGCTGGTACGGAGCCAACAAGCTTCTCACCACAAAACAAAGAATACTTCCAAAAAATCATGGGTGGAAACTGGGCAAACATCACAGAAGTCGACCTTGAAGACATCAACTCTCAAGGGTTCGTCGCACAACTCGACCAATCTGTGACGAAATCAAACAATCCAGGCATTGTCAAAGTCAACCTTCCTGATAAGAAGATTAAAGGAATCGAACCAGCTTATGGCGATCGCTACTATTACTCGACAAAAGGTGACGACATCCATACTGAGATGGCAACACCAGCTGTGAAACTCGGTGCGGACGGAGTCCTCGCATTCGATTCATTCTATGAAGTCGAATCGGACTATGATTACTTGTACATCAAAGCCCTCAGCGGTGGTCAAGAAGTCGTTCTCGATGTATTCGGTGACGACGTCAACGGTGCAAACGAAGCGGGCTACCCTGCTGAGACGACGAACGGTGCATGGGTCAACAAATCATACGACCTCTCACAATTCGCTGGACAAGATGTTCAAATCGTCTTTGAATACGTGACAGACGGCGGTGTCGCCATGAAAGGCTTCGCAGTCGACAACTTGTCAATTAAATCAGAATCAGCAACACTCTTCGCAGATGATGCGGAAGGCGCTGAAGCCGTGACGCTCGATGGATTCGTCTCTTCAGACGGATACGATTCAAAACCACACTATTACTACCTCGAATGGCGTAACCACGCTGGGTCGGATATGGGTCTTCTCAACGGCCGCGGCGTGAAATACAACACAGGTCTCGTCGTGTGGTACGGTGATGACTCGTACACAGACAACTGGGTCGGTGTCCACCCTGGTGAAGGGTTCCTCGGTGTCGTCGATTCACATCCTGAAGCGCTCATCGGTAACTTGAACGGTCAACAGACTGTCGCAGGTAGTACACGTTACCAAATTGCTGATGCGGCATTCAGTCTCGATAAGACGCTCGCTTGGTATATTGATTCACCGAGTCGTGGGGTGTACGATTACAAAGCACAGCCTGGCGTGAAGCAGTTCAATGATGCAAACTCTTACATCAACTCGCTCATTCCAGATGCAGGACGCAAACTTCCGCAATACGGTCTCGTCATTGACGTAGTCGGTGAAGCGAAAGACAACTCTGCAGGTGCCGTTTGGATCCGTACAAAATAATCATGAACCATCCGACCTCCAATCTTCCTTTATCGAAGATTGGAGGTCTTATTATTCTAAAAAAGCTTGAAAACGACGAATAATCTGTGTAACATAGTTGGTGTAACGCCTCTGTAGGTTAGTGGCAGACCTCAGCAATGGTAATGCTGCAGCACGAGTTCGATTCTCGTCGGAGGCATCAAGAATACCGCTCAATTGAGCGGTGTTAAGCACTTCCTGTTTATGACAGGAAGTGCTTTCTTTTTGTCCGTTCCCACTTTGTTCCCACTTTGTTCCCACTTTCCTAATTTTCATGTCACGAACACCGCTTTGTCGAATCGGTTTTCAATTTGTCGAACGATTGCACTTCACAGGGTATTTCCACTAGCACTTTTTTGATATACAAGAAGGTTTTATAATTTACAGTGTTTACTTAAGTGGACCCTCTCCCTCCCCCCTCACCTTGACATCATTTCCGTTCCTCTATAAACTTGAAAAGTTGAAATCATTGAATAGTTAGAGGAAGGAGCATGATTCATGCTAAACGAATGGTTATGGATTCCTTCTGCCATCCTTACACTCGGACTACTCGTCCTCAGTTACAAGTTATTCGGACGAGTCGGCTTATATGCTTGGATTGCGATGGCTTCGGTCGTTGCAAACATCCAAGTCACGCAACAGATTGTAATTGGCGGATACATTTTCACGCTCGGTAACATCGTTTACGGTTCGCTCTACTTGGCAACCGATATTTTGAACGAAAAACATGGGCGAGCGGCTGCCCGTAAAGGCGTATGGCTCGGATTTTTCATCTTGATCGTCTCAACAGTACTCATGCAATACGCACTGTTATATGAGCCGTTTGAAGAGGCACTGTTCATGCACGAAAGCTTCGAGGCACTCTTCTCGATGCTGCCATTGATCACACTCGGTAGCCTTGCTGCCTATTTGGTCTCTCAATTGTTCGATGTCTTCGTCTATTCGAAGATCCGCGCAAAAACGGGTGAGAAGAAGCTTTGGCTTCGTACGACGGGTTCGACCGTCTTATCCCAATTGATTGATACGTTCACGTTCTGCATCATCGCATTTTGGGGAATGGAATGGGACATATGGTGGAATATCTTTATCACGACATACGTGGCGAAGTTTGTGATCGCGTGGATGGCTACACCGTTCATGTATTACGCAAAACGAACAAATCCACAAGACGAAACCGAACAGAATGCCGCATAAAGAAAAGCCGTAACTTCAACGTGAAGTTACGGCTTTTCTTATGGTCGTTCAATCTGGATACGCACAGCATACGGACGGGCTTCTTCAATCGACGCCGACTCTCGACAGACGGTAATCGCTTTGAATGCATCAATCGCAACCGCCTCGATGGTATGATCGTTCGTTTCGACTTCAAGAATGGTATAAGCAGGTAAGCGCTCGAGTTTAACCCACTCCCCGTTACGTTTTTTTTCATAGATGACTGGTGTTTGAATCGAGTAACGTCGGAGTAAATCATGTACATTCATCTGATCTCCTCCCTATTCAAATCGTACACCTATTATAGAAAGCGCTTTCACATTTGTAAAGCGAGTACACTATAATTTTATACAATCTTCCACTTCATTTTAAATTCAATTTTGCCGATAAAAGAAGTAAAGAAATGGGGTGAATTGATGCGTTATCGCCGACAGGAGACGTTCCGCTATATCCTACCGAATCCCCGTACCATCCCTTATCGACTTGTATGGGAAGAAAAAGAACTCTATGATGGGGAAGGATTGCTTCTCAATGTAAGTTCTCATGGATTAAAATTGCGATCGGACTACCTCTTCCCGCTCTCTGATGATTTACAGGTCCATTTTCTTTTCGACCTCGTCCCGACGCTTCAACCGATCGAACTCATGGGACATGTCAGACACCGTGGCCAAACAGGCTCGCTGTATGATTATGGGATCATGCTTGATGTGAAGGCTGACGAAACTCAGCAACTCGTCACGATGATTAAAACGTATGCACGTGAAAATAAATGAGAACATGCGTCAGGCATCTTCTCATTTTTTCGTGTCTCCAAAAGAGGGTATACTACAACTATCAACCATTGACGAGGTGTTCGTATGACAAGAAAATTCTTATTGATTCCTTGGGGACTGGCAATTGCATTCGCCGTCATCGGTCCAAACGTCCCGTTCGACGGACGCTTTCTTCTCGATTTTGTGACTTATAATACCGAGGCGTACGAAGGCTATTCTCTATCGCTCTTTAGTATCTTAGGGGTGTTTCCCCTGGCGATGTTTCCACTTCTTTGGTCAGAAGTGAATCAGCTCAAACCGAATCCACTCATCGCCGCTGTCACCAGTTTTTTCGTTGGGGGATTTCTACTCGCTCCTTATTTGGCTTTTGCGAGACAGTCACCTTATCCGACGCCGGTCAAACCACTGCCGACCCGCATCCTCGGCGTTGTGCTTTTACTGGTGACAATCGGGTTGTTCATCGCTGCAGCCAATACCGGAAATGTTGCAGAATACTGGTCATATGTGGAGAACAATCAATTTGTTCGAACGATGACCGTTGATTTCTTTTTGTTGGCATTCATTCAAATCACGTTAATGAATCGGGACGCGAAACGCTACAAAATGAGTTTATGGCCGCTCCCTTACATCCCGTTGTTCGGTCTCATTTTTTGGCTCATGATTCGTCATCAAAAACCGTTCAACGAAGCACCTCCAAAGCGTGAACGGGCTGAAATGAAACATTGAGCACCCATTTTTCATCAAAAACGGCTATACTAGAAATTAGTTTTTAATGAAGGAGACCATCACATGCGTTATTTCCAAGTCACTTCTTACGTGACTGTCAAGAATGAAGAACTCGAATTCAATGAATATGTAAAAGTTCCAAACCAAAAAGTCGATCAGTTTTTGAAAGACACATTGGAACTAGATTTATACGATGACCAAGTGACATTGCGCGAATGTGTTGTCGAAAAAGGGAAATGGGAATGCCCAGTCGGTGATTTTGTCATCACGGAGCATATGAACGAGAAGACATTCAATCGGCTACAAAACAGCCGCTCTGTAAAGTCAACATCATAAACCAACTCAAAAAGATCCTGCTAGCTCATTGTGCTAGCAGGATCTTTTGACTGTTACACGATTTATTCGTTAGATTCTTCCTCTGGATCAGGGTCAGGATGCTGTGTCGGAGCCGGTTTTTTCGCCGGATCCGACTCGTCATCCGGTAGCGGATCCGGGTGAACCCCTGGTTGTGATTCGTCACGCTTCATCGTATCCCTCCTTCATGTTTACTCCACTTGTTTATCCTTTTTTCACATGAATGAAACGTATCAGTGTATATTCCGGTTGCCGATGACACGTCTGGAGATCGCCTTTTCAATTTCAACGATGATAAAGACGACGGCACCAAATGCCACAGGATAAATCCAATCTTCCCACGTTAATGGAGCGGTACCGAATAACGTATGCATAAACGGTACGTACGTGATGAACAATTGTAGGGCAATGAGTAAAGCTGATACGAGAAACGCAATCTTATTGTCAAAGAAATGACGGTTGAATGCTGGTGCCAACTCCGTACGACAGTTATACAAGTGGAAGAGCTGGGCCATGACGATGGCATTCAAGGTGATGGTTTGTAATTTCTCGGTCGAGTAGTCGAAATCCCCCAGCATATAGTTGATCCATAAACTACCGCCCCCGATAATAATTGAAACGAAGGTGACGCGGAAAATATAGTATCGGCTGAGTAGCGGCACATTGGCCGGACGTGGCGGTCGTTTCATCGTACTCTCTTCGAGTGGTTCGAAAGCGATTGCTAAAGAGAGAGTAATCGCGACAACCATGTTGACCCATAAAATCTGCACAGGACTGAGCGGTGCAGCCGCTCCGAGCAAAATACTCATTGCCACAAGCAACGCTTGACCTCCGTTTGTCGGAAGCAAGAAGAGAATGGTTTTCTTCAGGTTATCGTACACCCGTCGTCCTTCTCGTACGGCGTTATAGATCGTTTTGAAGTTGTCATCGACAAGAACCATCTGAGATGCTTCTTTCGCTACTTCCGTCCCTTTAATCCCCATTGCCACACCAATGTCAGCACGTTTTAAGGCAGGTGCGTCGTTCACACCATCTCCTGTCATCGATGTAATCAGACCGTTCTCTTGCAATCCTTTGACGAGACGAAGCTTGTCGTTAGGGCTGGTCCGTGCGAATACATCGTTATGAACGGAAGCCTCTTTGATTTCTTCATCTGTCATATCTGTCAATTCACGACCTTCGAGGGCGCCTTCCACTTCCATGCCCAGTTCTTTTGCAATCGCGACAGCGGTATCTTTATGATCACCCGTGATCATTTTAATTCGGATTCCAGCATCACGACACGCGGCAACCGCATCGATGGCCTCTTGTCGAGGTGGGTCGACGATTCCAAATAAGCCGAGGAAAGTCAGACCATCTTCAACATCCTCATGGTCGATTGACGCTTTTGAACTGTCGACACGTTTTAGACCAGCACCGAGAACGCGTTGACCGCGGTCGGCAATCTCTTTTCGTTTTTCATCCCAATAGTCTTGTTTAAAGTCTTCAGACGACGCCATATCAAAGAGTCGGTCCGGCGCCCCTTTGACAAAAATCATTCGCTCCCCTTTGTAATCGACGAGCGTCGCCATGTATTTATATTCAGAATCGAACGGAATCTTCGAGATAACTTTTAAACGTTCAATTGGGCGTTCAGCTTTCTCAGCGACCGTCAACAGACAAGCCTCTGTCGGATCGCCGTTGATGACCCAGTCGCCGTCTTCTTCATTCAATTGCGAATCGTTACACGTCTTCCCGACGGTTAACAGGTCAATCATGGATTCATCATCATCCAAGTCAAACGGTTGACCATTCAATTCGAGATCTCCATTCGGAGCATATCCGCTACCCGAGACTTCGATATCATGGTTCGCTGTCACGATTTGTTTGACCGTCATCTCATTCTTCGTCAACGTACCCGTCTTATCCGTACAAATGACAGATACAGCACCAAGCGTTTCGACAGATGGTAAACTTCGAACAATCGCTTTTTGTTCAGCCATATTCCGGACACCGAGTGCCAAAATGATAGAGATGACGGCAGGCAACCCTTCAGGAATCGCCGCAACGGCAAGACCGATTGTCGTCAGCATCAATTCGACCGGCTCATAATCTCGTAAAAAGTAACCGAACGCATAAATCACGACGGAGATGATTAAGATGGCGATGGAAACCGTTTGACCAAACTTTGTTGTTTGACGAATCAGAGGGGTTTTGACGGTCTGGACTTCTGAGATTGAAGCGTTGATTTGACCGAGTTCCGTACCTTCACCGATGGCCGTCACGATGGCTTTGGCACTTCCCGTTGCGACACTTGTGCCCGAGTACACCATGTTTTTTCGGTCAGCCAACACCGCGTCTTCTTTCACGACGTCCGATTTTTTCTCGACAGTCGTCGCTTCTCCGGTTAACGCCGATTCCTCAACCTTAAATTTTTCAGCTTGAACGACACGGGCATCGGCTGGCACTTTATCTCCGGCAGCAAGTACAAGGACATCCCCCACGACCAGGTCACTTGAATCAATCTCAGATTGCTTGCCGTTTCGAACGATGGTCGCCTTTGTTTCTAATAATTTTTTGATTCCTTCGAGCGCTTCTTCTGCCTTATTTTCTTGAAGGTATCCGACGACGCCGATAATCGTGACGACTAAAACGATGACGATCGTATCGATGTACTCCCCTAAGAATCCTGTGACGACGGCAGCCGCTAATAAGACGTACACGAGAACATCATTGAATTGTCTTAGAAATTTTATAATTTCAGGGGTTTTCTCTTTCTCCGGCAATACGTTTTTGCCGAATTCGTCTTGACGACTTGTGACACTTTCTGTTGTAAGACCTGATTCAAGATCAGTCTCCACATGGGTTCGCACCTCATCTACTTCGAGCGCATGCCACGGTCTGTCTTCGTTCTGCATGATTCATCCTCCTCGACCAATACTTTTTGAAAAGTCTTTCCCCTATCTGTTCCCAATCTCATGCGGCTCGACACGTGCAAACTTGTAGAATTGATGTCATTTTTCAAAGAAAACGCTTTCTTGATTTGGAATTTCTAATTGTAACCGGTATCATTGTTCAATTTTAATTTTTCTTTTGAATATGGCTTTACAGAAGTCTTTCTATGCATGAATATAGAATAAATTATGAATAAATAGAGATAGAAAGAAGGAAGAGTTTATGGTCATTATTCAAGGAATCGCACTTTTACTGCTCATCCTCGCCTTGTTCACATTATTTAGTTATAAGGCGCCTTTTGGAATGAAGGCGATGGGAGCATTGGCCGGTGCTGCAATCGCGAGTTTCCTCGTCGAAGCGTTCAACGCGTATGCAATCGGCGGATTGCTGCCACTTCCTCTTTATGAAGAAGTAGGTCAAGCGGCTGGCGCTTTGTCAGGTCCTGCCGCTGCGGCTCTTGTCGCCATCGCACTTGGAATCAACCCCGTCTATAGTTTGATGATCGGGTTGTCTGTATCGGGATTCGGAATCCTTCCTGGCTTTTTTGCAGGATATCTTTTGGCTTTGGCTGGCACTCGAATCAATCGCTATCTGCCGACCGGCGTCGATATGATTTTTTACGTCATCGTGATGGCACCGCTCGCCCGTCTCGTCGCGACAGGGGTAGACCCACTCGTGACAAACACACTTGAACAGATTGGAGCTGTCATCGAACTGGCAGCAACACAAAATCCGGTCGTCATGGGTCTCGTCTTAGGAGGGATTGTCACGGTCGTATCAACGTCGCCTCTCAGTTCGATGGCCTTGACGGCGATGCTTGGTTTGACAGGTGTACCGATGGCAATTGCCGCGCTTGCGTTGACTGCGTCCATCTCAATGAATTACTTGTTATTCCGTCAATTGAAAATCGGAACAAAGAAAGATCAGCTTTCTGTCGCCATCGAACCGTTGACGCAAGCTGACCTCATTTCCGCTAACCCAATTCCAATTTACAGTGTCAACTTTGTCGGTGGAGCCATCGCCGGGTTGATTGTCGCCATGACCGGTATGATCAACGATGCACCGGGTTCGGCAGCCGGGATTCCGGGACTTCTTGTCATGTATGGTTTCAACGATTGGCAAACAGTCACCTTCACAGCCGTTGTACTGTTCATCCTCGGAATCGGTTTTGGCTTGATCGGAAGTCGTTTGTTCAAAAATTTCCCGATTGTCCGTCATACGGAAAAAGTCGAATCGACAGAAGAAGATGCGGCCTAATCAAAAAATCGATGCACGCTCGAACGAATTGTTCGGCGGCATCGATTTTTTATTATGACTCGTATGATTGTTCTTACAATAGAAAAGTGTCGACACGTTTACAAAGAAATCATCGCACGTTCTTTCCAATTGTGAATTGATCACCGGTTTAGTAAATCAACGAAAAAGCGTGTCAATCTACTGTGAGAACTGTTCCTGTCTCACTGGATTGTCGAGCAAGTTCAATCAAGCGGGTTGTCAATGTTGCATCCTTTAGAGAAACGACTGGTTGTCGTACCTCATAACTATGGGCCAATTGTTGATAATACGACAAATAGCTCCCTTTCTCGATTTGAATCGATGCAACCTCCTCTTTCGATAATACGCCAGTCTCTAATAAATCACTTTCTAACTTGCCTTGCTTTAGAGCCTCTTCTTGAGGATCAAGTCCATATTTCACGAAACTTCCATGCGTGCCGTGCACTTCAAACCGAGGTGTTTCTCCAGCGATGAACGGGTTCGAACGAAGGTATACTCGCTTTTCACCATAATTGAATGTCAGATGGAACCCATCATCGGATTGTCCGCCATCCCTTTGAATCATCACATCTGCTTGAATACGATCTGGCTTTCCAAACAAGGCGAGAGTTTGATCAATCAGATGACTTCCTAAGTCGAATAAAATACCTGAACCGGGTCCTGCATTTTCACGCCACCGGTCACGTACATTCGGACGGAAACGATCAAATCGAGATTCAACCACCTTCCAGTCTCCTAACTCGTTCGAATCAAGTAACGACTGAACTGTCAAGAAATCTCCGTCGTAACGACGGTTTTGATAAACGTTGACGATGCCCTTCGATTTCGCTTCAAGTTCCATCAACTCATATCCTTCTTCCGTTGTCAGGAATGCTGGTTTTTCAACGAGCACATCTTTTCCCGCCTCGAGACAGGCAACAATCATCTCTTTATGTAAATGCGACGGTGTCGTGATGACATATAGAGAAGCATCCGATTGAAGCGCCTCGTCTAATGTCGCATATACCGTGGCACCAGGTAATTCAGCCTGCACTTCTTCCGGGCGCGATGACACGACCCCACTCACTTCAAATGAATCGATGGCCTTTAAGAACGGCAAATGGAACGTGTTTGCCGAGAATCCGAATCCTACCAACATGGTTTTAATCATATAAAACCCTCCTTTTCGCTTTTGTTATTATATCAAAAAAAGGGTCTAATGACCCTTATGCACTCATGCTCTCATCCAATCTGTATTCGAACGTATTGTACCCGTTTCGTGAATCGACAAAGACGAAACCGAAACGTGGATAATAATCATTTAGAAATTCATTGTCAGCGACACAATCAAGACGAATTGGTTCATCTTCATCGGCTTCCTCTAAGACATGCTCCATGAGTTGCTGTCCGACGCCCTGCCCTTTTAGTTTTTCGCTGACGACGATTCGATGGATATATTGTCCACGTTCACTGTCGTCCCATAAGTGATCATCCCACTCATCTGGAGGTAACAATGCGATTGAAGCTAAAATTTGTTGGTCATCTTCAAAGACATATACACTGCCTTCAGCAATGTCAGTGCGCACACGCTTTACGAGGTCCTGTTCCAAATATTCGGTCCATTGGTCGCTTCCTTGTTCATTTAGCGCTACGGCTCGTTGTTCGATTAGGTTCGCGATGTGTTTAGCATCGCGCTTCGTCGCGAGTCGAATCATAACGTCCTCCTTTAGTTATACAGTATTTGAAATACAAATATAACGGAGAACAACATGCCTTTCAACCATCTTGCTCACTCGTGAAAATCAAACGGAGTGACGTCTCCATCGTTCAATTGATAACTATACGTCAACGTCGCATTGAGGCTATGCGATACAGAACAATAACGTTCAACTGACAATTCGATGGCACGCCGAACTCGTTCTTCCGACAACTCGCCTTTCAGGATATACAAGATGTGAATGGCTGTAAAGCGTTTCGGGTGATCGGTCGCCCGCACCCCATCGATTTTCATTTCGAATGCTTCAATTGGCTGGCGCATCTTATGCAGAATCGACACGATATCGATTCCTGTACAGGATGCGGTCGCGTGAAGCAACATTTCTGTCGGACGAGGTCCTGTATCGAGCCCACCGACATCATCCGCCGCATCAAGGATCACCGTGTGACCTGATGGCGTATGTGTTTCAAACGCCATTCCTTTTTTCCATACGACTTCCATGTTCATCATCTTCTCCCCCTATTTCATTTGATAGCATCCTATTCCCTCATTTGATGTATGATTAAGCTATGAATCGATTATAAAGGGGTGTATGTCGTTGGATTGGTCTATGATTTTCAGTTGGGGACTTTATATCGTCCTCGGGTTAAACATGTTGTTCGCACTCGCCGTCATCTTCGCCGAAAGACGTGACGTTGGCGCGACCTGGGCCTGGCTGCTTGTCCTGTTTTTCTTACCAGTGCTCGGCTTTATCGTCTATCTCTTCCTAGGGCGACAACTTAAGAAGGATAACTTCTATAATTTAAGTGTAGAAGAACGTTCCTTCCATTCGCTTCAAGTCGAAGCGCAACTTGAACAAATTCATACGCGCCAAACCCAGCTCGCGCAGCCGCTGTTTGAAAAGTATGACCAACTGCTTCAAATGAACTTACGATCTTCTAAATCGTTGATCAGTGTACATAACTGTTCCCTCATCTTGCACGACGGCGAACAAAAGTTCAAAGCGCTGATGGATGACATTCGCTCGGCCGAGACGGAAATCAATATTCAATATTACATCATCCAGCGTGATGCTCTCGGTCAGGCACTGTTGAAAGAGTTGATCGAGCGTGCGAAAGCCGGTGTCAAAGTTCGACTCCTCTACGATGCGGTCGGCTCACGTAGTCTTCGGAACTCGGACTTTAAAGAGTTGATTGCGAACGATGGCGAGGTGCGTGTCTTCTTCCCACCGACACTCGGAATCATCAACTTCAAGTTGAACAACCGAAATCACCGAAAGGTCGTCATCATCGATGGGAAAATCGGCTATGTCGGTGGATTCAATGTCGGTACCGAGTATTTAGGTTTAGTCGAAAAATTTGGCTATTGGCGTGACACGCACCTGCGTGTCGAAGGAGATGTCGTTTACAATTTACAACACCGATTCATATTGGACTGGAATTATTCTGGTCACCGTAAACATGATCCTGAAAATGCCTTCTGCTTTGCGCGACATGACATTAAAGAAAATTCTCCGATGCAAATCGTCACGAGTGGACCAAACTCGGATACGGAACATTTGAAGAATATGATGATCAAGATGATCATGTCCGCCAAACGACGGGTCGTCATTCAAACGCCATACTTCATTCCAGACACAAGCTTTATGGACGCTTGCAAAATGGCACTCCATTCTGGCGTTCAGATGGATATCATGATCCCTGGAAAACCGGACCATCCATTCGTCATGTGGGCGTCCCTCTCGTTCCTTGGGGAACTCCTCGACTACGGGGCAAACGTCTATCTGTATGATGAAGGGTTTCTCCACGCGAAGACGCTCGTCGTCGATGATGAGATTGCGACTGTCGGGACGACAAATTTGGACGCCCGAAGCTTCCGTCTCAATTTTGAAGTGAACGCACTCATCTATGATGAGCGGGTCGCCCTCGAACTCGTTTCTTTATTTGAGACCGATACGGCGGTCAGTCGCACTTATACAGTGGAAGATTATGAATCCCGTAAATGGACGGTACGCGCCCGTGAAGGCGTGTCACGCCTTCTTAGTCCGATCCTATAAAAAAACATGAGGCAGAGCGCTCCGCTCTGCCTCATTGTCGTTTACAGTTTGAACCGCGAGACGAGGTCTTGTAACTCCTCGGCCATGGTCGCGAGTGCTTTTGCTGACTGTGATACTTCTTCAATCGATCTCAATTGATCATCGGTCGTCGCCGCCACTTGCTTCGAGACGCTCGAATTCTCATCGGCGATGTCGGCGATTTGTGATGCCGTCGCTGCCACTTCCTGAACGTTCGCCGCAATCTCCTCGACGGTTGCGGTCACGTCTTCAATCCGTGGTGTCATCGCCACTGTCCGCTCCTTGATTTTCTCGAATCGGTCTGCTGTCATCTCAGATGACGCCAACCCGGCTTTCGTATGAGTAGATACTTCCTGCATCAACTGTACAGACTGTTCCGTCTCATGCTTGATTCGATCAATCAACGCCGCAATTTGTTTCGTCGACTGCTGTGACTGTTCTGCGAGTTTACGCACCTCGCTCGCAACGACCGCGAATCCTTTGCCGTTCTCACCCGCACGTGCCGCTTCAATGGCAGCGTTCAAGGCTAACAGGTTCGTCTGTTCAGCGATTCCATTGATGACCGTGACGATTTCTCCAATTTCGTTTGAGCGATGTGCCAATGAGTGAATGACACCCTCGAATGTCACGACAGACGCATCGATTGCCTGCATCTGCTTCACGTTCTCTTTCACGGTCGTCGAACCGTCTTCCGCCTCATTCGAGGTTTCGCGTGAAAGTTCAGAAACGTCCATTGAACTCTCTGAGATTCGCATGATGCCCGATGTGATCGCTTGAAGAGATGTCGCATTGTCGTCGAGTTGTCGCTTCGAGCCATCGGCACTGACTGCCATTTGATCAACTGCACGGGCAATCTGTTCTGATGAGGCGGTATTGTGTGCCGAGTTGGCCATCAATTCTTGAGACGAGGCGGCAACTTGACTGATTGAATCATCGAGACGGAGTAACACTAGGCGAAGTGAATCGCTCATTTCATTAAAACTCTCTGAGACAAGCCCGATTTCGTCGTTCGATAAGACGGTAATCGGCTCCGTCAAATCTCCTGATTTGATTCGTTCTGCTCCTTCTGTCAATAAACGCAACGGACGCAAGATTGAACGGAGAACGAAGTAGAGAAGAATGGCTGCAATCCCGAACATTCCGATGATGACGAATCCAGTCGTCCAAAGAATGCCGACCGTCTCGTCTTGAATCTCACCGTCATATAACGTACCGGCAATCTTCCATCCGGTGATTGGGTTCGTCACGAATGCTTTCTCCACACCTTCCCCATTCTCCGATACAGACAGAGTCCCTTCTTCCTTGGCAAAGAGCGAATCTGTCCAAGATTCATCAATCTTTTCACCGACAGCCGTCGACGGATGAATGACGACTTGTTCTGCCTGGTCGAAGATGGCAACGTATCCTTCTTTCCCGATTTGAATGGTGGATGCAACTTCAGCGATATCGTTCACATCGACGTCAACGGCGACTACACCACTACCGTCTGAAGTCTTCTTCGAAACCGTGATCATCATTTTTTGAGAGGCGGCATCGACGTACGGATTCGTGATGGCAACATCTTGTCCACTTGCTTCAGCCGCTTCATACCATGGACGAGTGCGTGGGTCATATCCTTCTGGCAATTCCTGCTCAGGATAGATCGTCATCGCACCTTCTGCTGAAGCGAAGTAGATGTTCGTCACTTTTGGATGTGTCTCTAAATACTCAGTAAACTTCTCTGCTAACGCTTGATTCGCTTCTCCCTCTTCATAAATGGAACTATCAATCCGATTCGCAAAAAACGAGATGTCCGTTTGAATCGGTTCGATGAGGTTCGTGACCTCATTGTTCATCCGGTCTACCCCCGAATTGGCGGACTGGATCATTTGAGACTCGATTTTACCTTTCGCCTGCGAATAGGCGACGATTCCAATCAATGTGGCTGGAATAATCAATAATAGAACGGATAAGACAATCAATTTTTGCTTGATACTAATCGTGCGCTTCTGTTTCATAAAACATCTCCTAACCCGAATAAAATGTTCAAGCGAGTTCGATGAGTCGAATCCCCCTTGGGTTATTCATCATATCGGTCAAAAGTCATTAAATCTGAAGAATTGATTGAATTATTCGAAAATTATTTTTCGCAAACTGAAATGGAGTTTCACCGTTGTGTTCGATTGAACAAATCATACTATTCGTATTTAGTTAAAATTTGAGTTACCATATCGGAAAAGGGGGTCAAATGATGAATTCATTATTGGAAGAAATCAAATCCTATAAAGATCAGTTCAAACAAAATGCACCTGCCGAGAAGCAACGATTGATGGCTCAGGCGACACAAGAATTGAGAGACTCCGGAATTGCGTCAGGGTTAACAGTCGGGGATCAAGCGCCGATGTTTGAATTGCCTCATGCGGATGGGACAGCAGTCGATTTGAAAACACTGCTTGAAAATGGACCTGTCATCGTCACATTTTACCGTGGTGGATGGTGTCCATATTGTAACCTCGAACTCCGCGCTTACCAGCGCGAATTGGCAATGATTCAAGAAAAAGGAGCGACTCTTGTCGCCATCAGTCCTGAGACGCCGGATTATTCCCTTTCGACGAAAGAGAAGAACGAACTTGATTTTTACGTGCTGAGTGATGTCGGCAATAATGTCGCACGTCAATTCGATATCGTGTTTGACATGCCGGATTACTTGATTGACATTTATAAAGCCTCGGGATTAAATGTCGATGCACATAATGGGAACGAGGATTGGCAGTTGCCGAAACCGGCCACGTTCATCATCCAATCCGATGGGACGATTTCGTTCAGTGATGTGCCTTCTGACTATACAGAACGTATCGACCCTAAAACGGTTATTGAAAAATTGTAAAAAAAGGAGATGACACGCGTCATCTCCTTTTCTATTCACTTATTCCGTTTATTGTCTTACAAATTCCTCGTGTAACATCGCGTACACCATGCTATCGGTCCATTCATTCTTATTCCAATAGTCTTTCAAGAAATGAGCTTCTTTTCTCATTCCAACCCGTTCACATAAATTCTGGGAAGCTACATTTCTGGCGTCGAGATTAGCTTGTACCCGATGTAGATTGAGCTTCGCAAACAACTCCCTTAGCAATCCGCTCACTGCCTCCGTTGCATATCCTTTTCCTGAGTGTGAATCAGAAAAACAATACCCGATCTCTACCGTATCTTTCATACCCGTGTACCAAACCGTGAGATCCCCAATAACTTCATCTTGATGTACGACTGCTAAATTCAACGTACTAGTCTCGGTAAGAGTAGAATTCGTTAGTTTTTTAGCAAATACTTCATTCCTGTTTTCAGACGTCCATGGCTCATGCAAAAGATATCTGCATATTTCTGGTTTTCTATACATTTTGAATGTAGCTTCCAAATCTTTCTCCATAAATGGTCTGATTTCTAAACGCTCAGTGGTAAATTTCACGTCGACTCCTCCCATACAGATAATAGTAATCACAATATGAAACTCTCCACCGATTCACGACCTATGTGGAAGTGATAAATCGCTCAACTCGCTTGAGAAGTGTTTCAAGTAGCCGAAGTGACTGGTATGTGTTATCTGTGTACTCGAGACTATGATTCATCTGCTCAACAATCTCGAGTTCAGTCAATGCTAGTTGTTCGAAATGCTGGATTCGTTCTAGTACATAATGTTGGTCCGCCGTGCCCATGAGAATGAGCTGTTTTCCTTTGGAACTTTTTGTTCAATTCAGTATAGAAGAGATTGGTTAATTGAACAACAGTATTCCATTTTGATTCAAAGGGACATTTCTTAGTACTCTTTGTAAGACTGATTGAACATAAAAGATTTCTTGATCAATATCTATCACTTTTTCTGCCCCTTAAAAGAATTATTATCTATTAATCATTTTGAAAGGATGATTTGAATACCGTTCGGATCAGTTGAACTAATCGCACAATCACCCATCAGGTTTACAAGCGTTAACTGTGTGTGATCCGATTCAGTTACAACGATTTGCGAGACAGGACAATCAAATAATTGTTTCAATACCTCTTCAAGACCTTCCGTTTTTGTTTCAATATTCAATCGATGAATACGATTCTCGTAAAGTGATTGTACAGCATCGAAATGGTCCTGAAGTTCGATTCGAAATCCGTATGGTGTATGGATGAACGTTCTTCGTTCATTTGACTGAACCGTCAATCCTATTTCCTCTGCTCGTTCTAACACATCCACTTTTTCCTCTTCAGATACTAAAAAACCAATATGATCAAACATCACTTTCTTTCCGTAACCGAATGTGATATTCGTCGCTCCCCGCTTCATTTCTATGATTCTAAACTGAATAGATTGGTCCCTAAAGTCGTCCCAATCGAGAGGTGGGGCAAAAGATTCGAATTCTCCATCTTTCTTTCCGATTCGTTGGGACACTTGAAATCCTAGACTCGCATAAAATTTCTCCGTTTCTTCGACACGTGGTGTCCATAGATGATAATGGAATAGCATATTCTCTCTCCTTTATTGAATCAATTATGTACATTCTTTATTTTTTTAACCACTCTTCGTACGGAATCACATTAGCAGTTTCATCTGCGTTTGTTCCTATCAACGTGATGAGTTCAAGCGAATTTCCGTCCGGGTCTTCAAAGTAGATGGCCGCATGCTCGTACGGGGCATTCGGAAGGACGAGTGGTTGCTGTTCAGGTGTCATCTTGAACGCAGTACGAATTTCAATTCCCTGATCCTCAAGCCATGCTTTAATCGCATCCAAATCCTGCTCCTCGATTCGAAAAGCGATGTGTCGGATTGATGGATGATACGGTAAATTGACTCGATCAGATTTCCATAACCCAATCCAGCTCTCCCCTTTCATAATCCACAGGAAAGCCAATTTCTCATTTTGGAATGCCAACTCTAATCCTAATTTCTCATAAAATCGAATTGATTCAGTTAAATCACTCACCGGCAAGTGCGCCTCGTATATTCCTTTAATCATTCACCGTATCCTCGTTTCTACATTTATATTCATCCATATTTGTCCTTACTAGACATAGATTTATTGACAAGTTTCCATTGTAAAATTATTATAGATAATTCCATTATAGAACTAGAGAGGATGGAACGGTGAAAATATCCCGTGGGAATTTACGTTGTTGGCTGCAAAGCTGAATCAATCTTGAATGAAAAAATCGGTTAAAGCTCATACATTAGACACAAAAAAAGACCGTAGATCATTCTACAGTCTCAAAGCTTAGGCTCCCATGATGGAGTCATGACGGGTCGTTTCCCATCCATACGCCACTTCTCGAAGCATCAATTCACCAAACTCTCGATCTTTCTGGTCGATGACCTGCCCTTGTTTTCGCTCATAAAATGTACGGAACGGATTCATCTCAAGTGCCCAGATCAAGAGCCCTGCCTCACACATCGATTGCACGGCATGTTCAAGGAGAGCGGACCCGATTCCGTTCCCTTGATGGTTCTCTAAAATATAAATGGCATATACTTCATTCGTGTGGTCTGGGTACTCTCCTGTCCGTTCTTCTCCGTATAGGATGAAGCCCACAATCTCGTCCTCGACAATCGCCACAAAGCCGGCTACTTCTTGCCGACGAAGGGCGGTCCGCAAACGTTCTGCCCATTCGATGGAACCGGACGAAACTTTCAATAAATACTCAGTCGGCACGATTCCCCGATAGGTCGTACGCCATCCGTTCACACGCACTCTCGCAATCCCATACACATCATCTGGTTTGGCGACCCGAATGTCCAATGTGACCCCCTCCTCACCCGAAGCTTTACAAATAGTTTACCACAAATCCCCAACTTGCAATCCGAGATTATGTGAAAATTGAACGGACATCCACAACAAAAAAGACGTCACCTTTAGATAAAGGCGACGTCTTTTCTCACGTTATGCAACTTCTTTAGATTGGACTGGTGTAGAAGTTGTTAACGGTTTTTTCAAGAACGAGAGGAGCAATGCTCCGACCACAGCACCTGCCAAGATGGCGAGTGCATAGAGGCCCATACTTACCGCGACGTTTCCAGCTCCTTCAAGAAGTGGGAAGACGAAGATTCCTCCGTGTGGCGCTGGTAATTGAATCGTGAAGAATGCGGATAATCCTCCTGCGATGGCAGAACCGAGAATCGCTGATGGAAGAACGCGAATCGGGTCCGCAGCTGCGAATGGGATTGCCGCTTCCGTGATGAACGAAGCTCCCATGATATATGCTGTTTTTCCTGCTTCGCGCTCTTGTTTCGAGAACTTTTGACGAGCAAAGACAGTTGATGCGAGTGCGACGAGGAGTGGTGGTACCATCCCTCCAGCCATGACGGCTGCCATGACTTCTTGGTTACCCGCTGTGAGTGCTGCCGTTCCGAAGACGTATGCTGTCTTGTTGATCGGACCACCCATATCGACTGCCATCATCCCACCGACGATGACTCCTAAAAGGATAGCGTTTGCGCCGCTCATACTGTTCAACGTATCCATCAACCATGTCATAAGTGCAGCAATCGGTTCATTGACGACGAGCAACATGACCATACCTGAGATAAATGATCCAAGTAAAGGATATAAGAGGACCGGTTTGATTCCTTCAAGTGAAGCTGGCAACTTCGCAAGTGCCTTTTTCAAGAAGAGGACGACATAACCTGCCAAGAAACCAGCGATGAGACCACCGAGGAATCCGGCGTTCCCTTGACTTGCAAGTACCCCTGCCACGAGACCTGGTGCGAGACCTGGGCGATCGGCAATCGACATCGCGATGAAACCGGCGAGAATCGGAACGAGGAAGCCGAATGCAGCTCCACCGATCGTCATCAACTGTGCTGCAAATTCATTGTAAGACGGGTCATCCGGGTTAGCAGAGTTGATGCCCCAGAAGAAGCTGATGGCAATCAAGAGACCACCTGCGACAACGAGTGGAAGCATCGCAGATACCCCGCTCATCAAGTGTTTGTACACGCCTGTACGTTGCTCTTTCGAAGCGCCACCTGATGTTTTCGAAGCCTCATATACCGGCGCATCTTGTTTCACCGCACGATTGATGAGTTCTTCAGGTTTCCGAATCCCTTGTGCGACCGGAACTTCGATGACTCGTTTACCAGCGAAACGATCCATTTCAACAGCTTTGTCCGCTGCGACGATGATCGCTGTTGCCCGGTCGATATCCGCACGTGTCAATTCATTTTTTACGCCAGTCGATCCGTTCGTTTCGACTTTAATATCGACGCCCATCGCTTCCGCTTTTTGTTTCAAGCTGTCTGCCGCCATATACGTATGAGCGATGCCTGTCGGGCAAGCCGTGACCGCCAAAATGAACGGTGCATCTTCATTCGTCGGTTTGACGACTTCTGGCTTCGCTTCTGCCATTTCTTTTTCTTCGATGGCGCGGATGACATCGCTTTCAGAAGTTGCTGCATAGAGACGTTCTTGGAATGCAGGGTCCATCAAGTAAACTGAAAGTTTAGAGAGTGTTTCAAGGTGTTCATTATTCGCATTTTCTCCTGCCGCAATCATGAAGAAGAGGCGACTCGGTTGTCCATCTAACGCTTCGTAGTCGACGCCTTCCGAGCGACCGAACGCGATTGCTGGCGTTTTAACCGCACTCGTTTTCGCATGAGGGATGGCAATCCCTTCTCCAAGGCCAGTCGTGCTCTCGCTTTCACGTTTTAGAATCGCATCGCGATAACCGTTGCGGTCCGATAGCTTACCAGCGCGATCGAGGACATCGACAAGTTCTTCGATGACCTCACGCTTAGAATTCGCGCTTAGATTCAATTGAATCGTGTCGCGTTGGAGCAAGTCCGTGATTTTCATGTTGTTTCCTCCATTCGTTTCAGTGGTGTGAGTTGTACTTGATCGATCAAGCGATCAATCTCTTGCTTTGAACATAAGCCGAACGTATAAGCAGATGCGCTTCCTGTCGTGACCGCGTATCGAAATGCTTCTTGTTCACCTTTTTCTTTCACATTCGCGACAAATCCGGCGACGAGTGAGTCTCCTGCACCAACCGAGTTCACGAGTTTCCCGACCGGTGTGTTCGCTGTGACGGCTCCGTACTTGTTAACGAGTAGCGCCCCGTCTCCCGCAAAGGAGATGATAACGTTTTTCGCCCCGCGTTTGACGAGCTGTTCGGCATAAGGTAGAGCTTCTTCAAACGTTTCAATCTCGGTATCAAACAATTCACCTAATTCATGGTGATTCGGTTTGATCATGAGTGGTTCAAGCGTGAGCACTTCGAGCATGGCGTCTTTCGTTGTATCGACGACAAATTCGGCACCTTTTTCGCGAATCGATTCGGCAATGGTCCGATATAGCGAGTCTGGTAGGTTGCTCGGGATACTACCCGCGAGGACGACGATATCACCTTCTTGAACTTGGTCGAACTTGGCCTTCAACTGTTCGAGCTCACCATCCGTGATATTCGGTCCGCTCGCATTCAATTCTGTTTCCTCTTTCGCTCGAATCTTGACGTTGATCCGGGTGTTCCCGTTCACCTCTACGAAATCGGTGTGTACACCGTGATCGACGAGTGACTTTTTAATGAAGTCACCGGTCGTCCCACCGATGAAACCAAGTGCCTTCGTTTCTTGTGCATATTCCCGAAGAACGATGGAGACGTTGATTCCTTTACCGCCTGCGCGCTCCGTCGTCTCTTCGATTCGGTTCACTTCTCCTAGATGTACTTCAGGTAATGTTACGTAGTAATCAATAGAAGGGTTGAGTGTTAACGTGTAAATCATTTCGCATTCACCACCTTTGTGATTGTTTGGATGGAACTCATTGACTCACTGCTTGATGTGATCAACTGTGCGGCATCTAACGTCGCGACTCTGCTGAACGTTCGTTTCCCGATCTTCGATGCGTCCGCGAGTACGAACGAGGTTTGCGCCAATTCGATTGCCGTTTTTTTGACAAGCGCTTCTTCTGGGTCCGGGGTCGTGTAACCCGCTTCAGGGTCGATTCCATTCATTCCGAGAAAGGCGAGGTCGACACGATAATTCATCATGCTCTCGCGTGCGTTATACCCAACCAATGCCTGGGTGGAACGCTTTAATTCTCCGCCAATCACAAACGTCTTAATATCAAGATCAAATAATTCATTCGCAATCGGTAGACTGTTTGTGACGACGA
Source organism: Exiguobacterium sp. BG5(2022) (assembly GCF_031844365.1). Classification (GTDB taxonomy): domain Bacteria; phylum Bacillota; class Bacilli; order Exiguobacteriales; family Exiguobacteriaceae; genus Exiguobacterium; species Exiguobacterium profundum. The sequence continues at coordinate 677,314 of NZ_JAUZVB010000001.1, read as the reverse complement.
CAATCTTTTTCCCTTCTAAAAACGGAACCATCGCCTGAGTGGTTGTACCGGCATCTAAATAAATCGACATCCCGTCTTCGATGAACGTTGCGGCCTTCCGTGCAATCGCAACTTTTTCATCTACGAACCGGTCTCGCTTTTCTTCAAATGTCGGTTCCTCATCTGGAGTCGCAATGAGCGTTGCGCCTCCGTGAACCCTTGCCAGATACCCTTCCGCTTCGAGGTCCGTCAAATCTCGACGAATCGTCGACTCGGATGAATCCGTTAAATCAACCAATTCTTTTAATTTGACGACCTTCTGTTCAGATAAGCGTTGCAAAATCAACTGATGTCGTTGTTTCGTTAACATCTTGTTCCCTCCATACGTCTAATATAAAGCGTTTTCATTATAAAAACAACTAAAATCATTCAAAAACATTCAGTTTCATTCAATTTGTCACAATTATAACATAAAAAACGGTCAATATATGACCGTTTTTCGAGTTTATGACTGTTTTTTTAACCATTCATCCAATTCTTGAACGAGTTTTGGATGAATCGGCGCATCGATTGCTTCTCGATACTCTTTGTGCAGCATGAGAAGCGAATGGGGTGACTCCCGTGTCACGAGCAGATGATTCATATCATCAATGATCGATGAGGTGACCTCCCCTTTTGTTTGAATCATATGGACGTGCTCTGGTGGGACTTGCACATCACGCCCCCCGGTAATCGCAAGAACCGGGACGGTCACATGCTCCAATCGCTCTCGGACGTCATAGGATGCATGTTCTCGAATCCATTTCGCATTTACGACTTGACCTCGATATTTGAAAGACGAGACGTTCGTCCGTAAAGAACGCTCTAACAAATCGTCCTGTCGCTGCCTAACTTTTTTGGCAACGCCCGTCAACCGGTAGAAGAGACCTTTTATCCCTTTCACATGTTCGATGTCTTTAGCGAGTGCATCTGCTTGGTATAAGAACATCTGCTTGGACGATTCATGGAAACCGGAAAGTAAGATGAGCCCATCAGCCTTCGTCTCAAGTTGAACGGCAGGAGCAAGAACGGCCCCTTCACTATGACCAAGTAGATATAAGCGATTCACATCGGCCAGTTGTCGAATGGTGCGCACGACAAGAATCGCATCGTTAATCAAATCATGTAAACCGACTTTATTGAAGTCCCCATCGGACTTGCCAATCCCTTGTTTGTCATATCGGAACACGTTGTATCCGCGGTCGTACAACGCTTCTGCCAACTTGGCATACGTATTAAAACCGACACCACCCATATTGCCGTCACGGTCACTCGGCCCACTTCCGCTCAACATGACGATTGTCGCCCGGGGCTCCTCATGGGAAAGAAATGTTCCTGCAATCGTTCCGTATGCTGTCGTAATCGTCATCTCTTGTTTCATCGTATCGCCTCCATTACTATCATACCCGAAACTGTCATCCAAAAAAATACGTCGCCGTCAAATGAGACGGCGACATCTATGTGGTCAGTGAGTTAGCCAATCGTGTAACCAATCAACCGCATCCGTCAACCCACTTTCCGACAGGCGTTCAAACGTATCCTTCTCGGTGAACACATGCCAACTTCCTTCTAATGAGTCACTCAACATCAGATAAGGAATTCCTGCTTCATCGTAAGCGTCACCCGGTGAACTTGCCAACGAGCGCACTTCTAAATCAGAGAATGGCGCCTGTTCTAGTAATGGGTAGGATTTCATTCCTTTGGTCCGAACGTATAACGGACCGTCACCAGTCCCAAGAATATCGAGCATGACGACCGTTTCCACTTTTGCTTTTTGTCCCGTTAGCCTTTCAAGGAAATCGTCACTCGCTTCTCTGGAGTCACCGTTTCCATTCAAAAAGACATATCGAATCGTATAGTACGGTGTCTCGTTGTCCATCATCTGTATGAGGTGATATAAGACCGAAGACGGACCGACGGAAGACAAATAATGGGCCCCGTGCCAGGAAGAATCGAGTCGTGACATGAGAACAATCTCTTGATCCGTCTTGCCTTTTTGGACAAATTCGACATACGGAATTTCTTCGTTATAGGGCTTGACTTGAATCGTTTCCCCGTCCTTCAGTTGTTCAGCCGTATCCAAGTCTACCCCTGTACCATTTAATGGCATATAAGATGACGTGAAAACGAAACCCGTCTCATATGGGTCGTCTTCAAAAGGGGTGATCAGGTATCCTGCAGCTCCCTTAGATGCGAGCTCTGACAAGTACGCGTTCGCTTCCTGGTCATTCAAAACCTCACCTGCGTAATCGACGGTATACGCATCTTCGATGTTGTCATGTGAAAATTTTGTCGTCGGTAAGACAATCACTTTCTCTTTCACGTCCGGAATATCTTGTCCCCACGTCATATGTAAAATCGTACCTTTGAACGGTTGATCAAACGTCATCGATGAAAACCCCTCATACGTTTTATCCCCCATTTCAATCTCAGTCCAGCCGGTTATCCGTTCTGTGTAAAGGAGGTTTCGGTCCATGTCGATGGGTAATTCGGTTCCGAATGATTCAAAAAAGTCGGCACTCTCCCAACTATCCGCATTTCGATCGACTGATGAAATATATTCAGCGGTCTCGAGCGGCGTCGGATGGATTGGATTGAAGAAAAGAAAAACTGTCGCGATTGAACGCAACAAACTAATCAATATGAACATTACACGATCCCCATTCATCAATAAATTACTATACATACCATTTTTTATTATATACAGCTATTTATCGTCTGACTATTCAATTTTTTATCAATTTAAATATAATTTTAGAATCCGAATATCATATTCCGATCACAAGAAAAGCCCGTTCGAGTTGAACGGGCCCACTTGTAAATGTTGATCCTTATACGCCTTCGTATGCTGCGTACATGATTTCTTTTAATTCTTCAACGAGCGGCATTTTCGGGTTGGCCGTCGTACATTGGTCTTCGAATGCGTCGACCGCCATCTTGTCGATCTTCGCATCAAGTTCTGCTTTCTTGATACCTTGCGCCTTGAACGAAAGTTTGATGTTCAAGCGTTGACCGAGCTCGATGATCGCCTGGACGAGTGACTCGACACCTTCAGCTGTCGTGCTTGCTGGAAGTCCGAGGTAACGCGCGATTTCTGCGTAACGTTCGTCAGCGATGAATGACTCATATTTCGGGAACGCCGCAAGTTTCGATGGGCGTGTCGCGTTGTAACGGATGACGTGTGGCATGAGAATCGCGTTCGTACGACCGTGTGGGACGTGGAACTCTCCACCGATTTTGTGAGCAATCGAGTGGTTGATACCGAGGAATGCGTTCGCAAACGCCATACCCGCCATCGTTGAAGCGTTGTGTACTTTCTGACGAGCTTCCGCATCGCTACCGTTTTCATAGGCTTTTGGTAGGTAGTCGAAGATCATCTTGATGGCGCGGAGGCAAAGTCCGTCTGTGTAATCATTCGCCATGACGGAAACATATGCTTCGATTGCGTGTGTCATGACGTCCATTCCTGTATCAGCCGTGATTGAAGCTGGGACGGTCATGACGAACTCAGGGTCGACGATGGCGACGTCTGGTGTGATCGCATAGTCAGCAATCGGATATTTCACGTTACGTTTTTTATCTGTGATGACAGTGAACGGTGTCACTTCAGAACCTGTACCAGACGTTGTCGGGATGGCGATAAACATTGACTTGTTACCGAGTGTCGGGAACTTATACGTCCGTTTGCGAATATCCATAAATTTCTGGCGTAGATTCGAGAACTTCTCTTCTGGACGTTCGTAGAAGAGCCACATTCCTTTCGCAGCATCCATCGGCGAACCACCACCAAGTGCGATGATCATGTCTGGTTGGAAGTGACGCATCGCTTCGGCACCGTTCATGACCGTTTCAACAGATGGATCCGGTTCGACTTGGTCGAAGATGCGGTACTCGACACCAGCCGGCAAGTTTTTGATGACTTTGTCAGCGAATCCGAGTTTGACCATCATTTCATCTGTGACGATCATCGCCCGTTTTTTCGTTGTGAGCGATTGAAGATATTGTACTGAGTTTTTCTCGAAATAGATTTTTTCAGGTACTTTGAACCATTGCATATTCACGCGACGTCTCGCCACCTTTTTCACGTTGAGTAGATGTTTCGCCGTCACGTTTTCTGAGACGGAGTTTTTACCGTAAGACCCACAACCGAGCGTGAGGGATGGTGTCATTTCGTTATAAAGGTCACCGATTCCACCATGTGCTGAAGGTGAGTTAACGATGATGCGGCAAGCTTTCATACGGAGACCGAACTCAAGGATGGCATCGTCATCTGTTGAGTGGATGACCGCCGTGTGACCGAGACCACCAATCTCGAGCATTTTTTCAGCGATTGCGAATCCTTCTTCACGTGATTGAACTTTATACGCACCGAGAACCGGGCTTAATTTTTCGTGAGAGAGAAGTTCCGTTGCGCCAACTGTTTCAAGCTCTGCAATCAAGATCTTCGTATCCGCTGGTACTTTGAGACCTGCCTGTTCAGCGATCCATGCTGCCGGCTTCCCGACGATTTCAGGGTTGACCGCACATGTATCCGTGCGAATGACTAGCGTTTCAAGTTTTGCTTTTTCTTCTGGTGAGCAGAAGTAGCAACCGAGTGCCGTCATCTCTGCTTTCACTTCTTCATATACTTCTTGATCGACGATGATCGCTTGTTCAGACGCACAGATCATTCCGTTGTCGAACGTTTTTGAAAGGATGACGTCTGAGATGGCACGTTTCACTTTTGCAGTCTTATCGATGTAGGCCGGTACGTTACCAGGTCCGACACCGAGTGCTGGTTTACCAGTCGAGTAAGCCGATTTGACCATCGCTGCCCCACCTGTCGCAAGGACCATCGCTACACCAGGGTGGTTCATGAGCGCTTTCGTCGCATCGAGTGACGGAACTTCAACCCATTGAATCAAGTTTTCAGGAGCACCTGCCGCCACTGCTGCGTCACGGAGGACACGAGCCGCTTCGCTTGAACATTGTTGCGCTGATGGATGGAACGCGAAGATAATCGGGTTACGTGTCTTGATGGCGATGATTGCTTTGAACATCGTTGTCGATGTTGGGTTTGTGACCGGTGTGACACCAGCGACGACACCAACTGGCTCCGCGATGTATGTGATTCCGTTTTGAACGTCATCTTCAAGGACGCCGACCGTTTTCTCACCACGGAGTGAGTTATAGATATATTCTGTCGCAAAGATGTTTTTGATCATCTTGTCTTCAAAGACACCGCGACCTGTTTCTGTATGTGCTAATTTCGCGAGTGCGACGTGTTGCTCGAGTCCTGCAAGCGCCATCGCCTGTACGATATGGTCGATTTTCTCTTGGTCGAACGTCATCAACGTATCGAGTGCCTTATGCGCACTTGCTACGAGCGTGTCCACCATTTGTTCTGCCGTTGTTTCCACTTTTGCTTTCTCTTTGACTGCCATGTTAGGTTCCTCCTCATAAGTGAGAGCTTTTTATGAACATATTGACTTGATGGAAGCACATTGTGATGACTGTTTTCAAGAGATTGTGCTTTCCTTCACATTCATAGAATACAATGTTTTTCAGTTTTTGTGGGTGACAACAATGTGAACTCTTTCACAATATTTTTTTATCTATTGTTGATAGCTCTTGATTTTTGTATGCGTCCTCAGTAAAATCGAATGCGTTTTCATGAAAATATATCAAACCTTTAATGTAAACGCTTACATATTTTGTGTCGATTCAATCTCTACTATGATGTATCAATCATCACATCAACCCGTTTTTAGGTTCAACTGCACCTAACTCGTGTATAATGAAAATAGAACCTAACTAGGAAGTGAATCTATTATGCCGAAACAAGATGCAGCGGACCAGTTTGTCAAACTGATTCCTTTAATTCGTCGTAAATTGTTACGTCGATCTGATTTTCCTCAAATTCCAAACCTGAACTTCTCTCATTTCCATCTATTGATGTTGATTGAGGACGAGGGGGCTGTCACGAATGGACGAATCAGCGAGACACTCTCCATCGCGCCACCGAACGTTACCCCGCTCATCACGAAATTATTGAACGAGGGGTATATCACGCGGGTGCCAGACGAGCGGGATCGCCGCGTGATTTGGAATCAACTGACCGAGAAAGGTGAACGGATCTTACTTGAGCGCAGAGACTCATTCCGTAGACTATTCGAGGAACGTCTCGCCTTTTTGAATGAGGACGAAACTGACCGACTCATTGAGAGTTTGAAGACACTTACAGAGATTGTCGAGAAGATGGACAAAGGTGACGAGTAAAACTTTTCTCGTCAATTCCCACAACTTCTTATATAATCTGTAATGAATCTACGTACAAATGGAAAGAGAGATGACATGTAATGGGTCGTAAATGGAACAACATTAAAGAGAAGAAGGCGTCAAAAGATGCGAACACGAGTCGCGTCTATGCGAAGTTCGGTCGCGAGATTTATGTGGCCGCCCGTCAAGGGGAACCTGATCCTGAGTTGAACCAGTCATTAAAATTCGTTGTGGAGCGTGCGAAGACGTATAACGTGCCCCGGGCGATCATCGATCGTGCCATCGACAAAGCCAAAGGTGGCGATGAGGAAAATTTCGATGAGCTTCGATATGAAGGGTTTGGTCCGAATGGTTCGATGGTCATCGTCGATACATTGACGAATAACGTCAACCGTACGGCTTCAGAAGTTCGTGCCGCGTTCGGTAAAAACGGAGGCAACATGGGAGTCAGTGGCTCGGTCGCATATATGTTCGATGCAACTGCCGTCATCGGTGTCAATGAAATGTCGGCAGATGACGTCCTCGAACTCATGATGGAACATGACCTTGATGTGCGTGATGTTATCGAGGAAGACGAGACGGTCATCGTCTATGCCGAGCCAGAAGCGTTCCACGCCGTTCAAACTGCATTCAAGGCTGCCGGTGTAGAAGAGTTTGCCGTTGCGGAATTGACGATGCTCCCGCAGAACGAAGTGTCACTCGATGACGCTTCGCAAGAACAGTTTGAAAAACTAATCGATGTGCTCGAAGACTTGGAAGATGTGCGCCAAGTGTATCATAACGTCGAGATGTAACACGTAAGCGATAACTTTCACGAGTTATCGCTTTTTTTCATATTCGATTTGACAAGGGTCACATCATATGTTAAATTTCAAAAAGTCTTTATCATATTAAAGTGATACCAAGAGAAAGAAAACGCGAAAGGTGTTGGATCGATATGAACGCAGTATTACTTGCAGTCATCGTCTTATTTGCGCTCGCCATCAGCCGAGTGCACATTGTATTATCATTAATCTTAGCGGCGCTTGTCGGAGGGCTTGTTGGAGGACTTGGGTTCAACGATACGTTGACCGCCTTCAGTGACGGTCTTGGTGGTGGAGCGAGCATCGCACTCAGCTACGCACTCCTCGGTGCATTCGCTGTCGGGTTATCTAAAACTGGGCTTCCGGACGTCTTAGCTGAAAAATTGATTTCAATGTCAGGTCGTGACGTGTCAGGAAAACGTGTGATGGTTGTCAAAGCATTCCTGTTGTCACTCATCTTATTGTTATCCATCAGCTCTCAAAACGTGCTTCCGATACACATCGCCTTTATCCCGATTGTGATTCCGCCGTTACTCGTGCTGTTCAATGAGTTGAATGTAGACCGTCGTCTCGTAGCGACCATTTTGACGTTCGGTCTTGTGACACCATATATGTTGTTACCTGTCGGGTTTG